>DBMG01000153.1 GCA_002304785.1 Candidatus Accumulibacter sp. UBA704
ATCGCCCATGCCTTTCTTCTTGAAGCGCGGGAAATCAGCGCGTTTGGCGAAGAAGTTGGTATAAGCCCGTTCCAAATCCTTGAGGGCCTGTTGCAGCGGGTGCACTGGGGCATCCGCAAGCCAGGTGGTGTCTGCGGAATTGCGCCAAGCTGTGAGCGCTTTGCACAACCCCGCATAACCCAATTTCTTCGCACCCTGTTCATACAGGGCTTTCTGCATCGCCAGCGCCTTGTTGAATATGAAGCGACATGACCCGGCGAAGCGGCGCATGTTGCGCTGCTGTTCGCCATTGGGCTTTAGCTCGTATTTGTAGGCTTGAAGGCGTTTCATGTATTAAATTATACTTGGCCTATGGTGGAAACAAATGACATTCGGCATGGGCGGCACTGTGTTTTTAAGATGCACGTCCACTTGGTTTTTGTGGCGAAATATCGTCGCAGGGTTTTCGATGGCGATGCCGTGCAGCGGCTTCGCACCATCTTTGGCAACGTCTGCGCCGGCTTCGAGGCGAACCTGATCGAAATGGACGGCGAAGACGACCACGTGCACCTCCTGGTGGAGTACCCGCCGAAACTTGCAGTGTCGGCACTGGTGAACAGCCTGAAAGGCGTCTCCAGTCGGCTCCTCCGAAAGGAGCGGCCCGATATTCGAGACAGGTACTGGAAAGGTGTGTTGTGGTCGCCATCCTATTTCGCGTCCTCGTGTGGCGGCGCACCGATTAGCATTATTCGCCAGTACATCGAACAACAGCAATCACCGCATTAAGAACACAAGCAAGGACGGCGATGCCGTCCGCGCTGTCCTTCCCCGACCAAACTCGGCGGCTTCGCCTAAGGAACATCTGAACAAGTAATGGAAACGACGCTCAAGCGGGTCATTTTCCGGAGAAGGTGGAAAAATGGCTCGCTTTTGAGCGGTTTTCCGTGTTTTGACGGGCCATTCGTGGCTCCTTTCCGTTCAGCAGGCACACTGCGCCCCTTGAGATCGGAGCAAGTGATGCCGAACCATGAACAGATTGGCCAACGCGCAGGTCACGAACAGGCGATGCGCATTTTTCTCCAGCCCGCGATAGCGCACCTTGGCAAATCCGAACACACGCTTGATGACGCCGAAGACGTGTTCGACCTTCGCCTGCACCTGCGACTTAGTCCGGTTCCTGGCTTTCTCTTGTTCATCGACCACCCCGCAGTGGCGGTAGCGGCGATTGGTGAAATCCTTGGCCTTCGGTGCGCAGCCACGGATAACGTTTCGCTGGCCGCGGTACGCCTGGTCACCCCAGACGCGGGTTTCATTACCTTGCGGCAAATCCGGCAGGACCGTGCTGTCAGCTACATTCGCCGCCGTGGCAACAACCGAGTGAATCAGCTTGGTCCGGCTATCCACGCCGATATGCGCCTTCATGCCGAAATACCATTGATTGCCCTTCTTGGTCTGGTGCATGTCCGGGTCGCGCCGCTGTTCGGCATTCTTGGTCGAGGATGGGTCGTTGATGATGCTGGCGTCGACGATCGTCCCGGTCGTGACTTTCAGCCCTTGCGTTGCCAGATGCCGATGGACCTCCTGGAACAGGCTGCGTCCGAGATCATGCTTCTCCAGCAAGTGCCGGAATTTGCAGACCGTCGTCTCGTCCGGCGCCGGTTCGCGTCCAAGATCGATCCCGACAAAGTCGCGCATCGCCAGCGAGTCGTACAGCGCTTCTTCGACCGCCGGATCGGAGAGGTTGAACCACTGTTGCAGGAAGTAAATGCGCAGCATCCGCTCCAGGCCAATCGGCGGCCGGCCGTTACCCGCCTTCGGATAGACCGGTTCCACAACCGCGCACAGCTTCGCCCACGGCACAACCCGATTCATCTCGGCCAGGAACGCCGCGCGCCGCGTCGTCTTGCCGTACCGCTCAAATCCTCCTGCCGACAGCGTCATCTGCTTCATGAACTTCTTCCCGCAATCAATTCAACAATGCTTCTCATAACGCATCAGCATCGCATCTCGTCGACACCTTATTCAGAGATTCCCTAAAGGTTGCTACGCAACCAAATCGCTTGGACGAGGCTTGTCGCGCAACTGGTCATGGTTATCCTTTCAGTGCGCAGCCGCAACGGCTTCCTTGCCGCCGCCAAGTGAAATGAAGCGTTCCGGAACGCCGCCCAGAAGGACGTGCTGCAGGTCGATGTCCGCGATCCAGAAGTCGCGCAAGGCGTCCACGGCGTTCACAGCCGCCTGCGAACGGTTGCGTGTCTCGGCGAGCACGTCCCAGACGCTGGCGAGCATGCCGTTGTAGCGCAGCACCGTCTCTTCGACGACGAAATCCTGGAGTTTCAGATCCTCGCCGGCCTGCAGGGCGATTTCATGGCTGGCCCGGTAGGCGGCGAGCGCCACGGGGGCGCTGGCCGATGTGCGCAGGCGCTCGGCGCCTGGCAGTTCGGCCATGACGGCCTCCAGACGTCGCCGCAGGACGGAGTCCGAAACAGCGGCGACGGGCAGTTCCGGCAGGGCGTCCGGAAGCGCGACCGACGCATGCACCCCGGATAGTCGCAGCGTACCGAGCAACTCGGCCTGGGCCGACACGTGCGCATACTCGGCCCGCTTGAGATCCGTCCGCGCTGCATTCAGGGCGGTTTGCACACGTGCCTCCTGCAGCCTGCTCCAGTTGCCGACGCGCGCCATGCGCGCCGCAAGGTCGGCGGCCGCTTCGGTCGCCGCCAGCGCGTTTTTACGGTGCTTCACTGCCTGGCCGGCGGCGACAGCTTTCAGCCAGGCCTTGCGCGCGGCGGCCGCCACATCCAGCAACTCGTCCAACTCGGGTGCACGGCGACGCCAGCCGGGGGCGATTTCGGCCCACCGCCCCGCGGCGACATGCTCGACGATCTCGGGTGGCAGCACGGCGAGCGTTTGCGCCATATCGAGGTGCGGTTGCCATGCCAAGGGAACCGCTGCGTCCGCAGTCATCAATGCCAGCGTCGCGGGCGTTCCCGCGGGCTCCTCGCTGTCGTGGCGATTGGCTTCCTCCCACTTTAGAATATCGGCGTGCCCGCGCCGGAACTGTCCGACGGCGTCGTTGGCGCGGCGCCATTCGATGGAAGCCTCCGACGCCTGTGCGAAGGCGACGGCAGCAATGCCAGTGGAGGCGGCGGCCAGAACCAGATTGGAGATTGTCCGGCACAGAAGTCTTCGGATCACAGTGTCACTCCTTTCCATAAAACACGTGTGCGCACTCCCTGCGCTCCGACGGCAAGCGTTCGTCGCCGGGATCATGCTGGAAACCAGGTGACGTAATGCTGACCCGGGCATTACATTTCTGTAATCTTTTGCGACGAACCGGGCAAACGCAGGACAATCGCTCATCGATGGTTTCGGGACGGGGAGTTCAATGAAAATTCTGGTGGTTGAGGACGAGACCAAGAGCGGCTCCTACCTGAAGCAAGGGCTGATCGAGGCGGGATTTGTGGTCGATCTGGTGACCAACGGCTTCGACGGGCTGCACCTGGCGTGCAGCGAAAGCTACGACTTGGCGATCCTTGACGTGATGCTTCCCGGCATCGACGGCTGGCAGATCCTGCAAGGCATCCGCCGTGCCGGCAACGACATGCCGGTGCTTTTTCTGACGGCGCGGGATCAGGTCGAGGATCGCGTCAAGGGGCTGGAACTTGGTGCCGACGACTATCTGGTCAAGCCTTTCGCTTTTACCGAACTGCTGGCGCGTGTGCGTACGCTGTTGCGGCGGGGGACGAAGGCCAAGGATGCCGAATTTCTGCGTGCCGCCGACCTGGAGCTTGATTTGCTGCGCCGCCGTGTGATGCGTGGGGGGAGACGCATCGACCTCACGGCCAAGGAATTCGGGCTGCTCGAACTGTTGCTGCGTCGCCAGGGCGAGGTGTTGCCCCGCTCGCTGATCGCTTCACAGGTGTGGGACATGAACTTCGACAGCGACACCAACGTGGTCGAAGTCGCTGTGCGCCGCCTGCGTGCCAAGATCGACGACGATTTCGAGGTGAAGCTGGTCCGTACCGTGCGTGGGATGGGTTACGTTCTGGAAGTTCCGGAGGGGGCGTGATTACTCGCGTTTCGATCACGCTGCGCCTCACGGCGCTCTTTGCCACCGTTTCGACGATGGTTCTGCTGGTCCTCGGTTACTTGATCGGCAGCACCGTCGAAGACCATTTCGTCGAACAGGACGTCCAGGTGCTGGCAGGCAAATTGGACTTGACACGACATGCTCTCGCGAAGGTCCGCTCGGAGGTTGATCTGGTCCATATTCCGCAGCAACTGGACGACTCGCTGATCGGGCATCAGGGCCTGGCCGTCGTGGTGGTGTCGCCCGATGGTGAGTTGCTGTTCGCCACGAGCGGTGCCGAGTTTCCGGCGCAGTTGCTGATGCGGCCTGTAGGGGAAGGGGCGTCGCGTCCCTACGTCTGGCGTACCGCCCGCAACACGCCGATGCGCGGCATCTCGGCGCGCGTCCCTACCGGTATCGACGGAGCAGCGCCGGTGGTGGTTGGCGTGGCTACGGATATTTCCCACCATGAGCACTTCATGGACAGCTTTCGCGTGACGCTGTGGTCGTTCGTGGCGATCGCAGCGTTGTTGACCGGCGTCCTCGGCTGGCTGGCCGCGAAGCGCGGACTCGCTCCGTTGAACGCGATGAAGCAGAAAGCCGAGAGCATCACGGCGCAGCGCCTTCACTCCCGTCTGGCGGTAGACGCCGTTCCGGTCGAGTTGGCCGATCTGGCTGCGACTTTGAACGACATGCTGGCGCGCCTGGAGGCGTCATTCCGCCGGCTGTCCGACTTTTCCTCCGACCTCGCACACGAATTCCGCACCCCGATCAGCAATCTCATGACGCAGACGCAAGTCACGCTGTCACTGCCGCGCACGCTGGACGAATACCGCGAGGTATTGGTCTCGAACATCGAGGAATACGAGCGGCTCTCGCGAATGATTGCCGACATGCTGTTCCTCGCCAAAGCCGACGAGGGGCAGATCGTGCGCACGCAGGAGCGGCTTGATCTGGCCGTTCTCATCGTCGACCTGGTGGAGTTTTATCGCTTGGCCGCTGACGAAAAGGGTGTGGCTCTCATTCACGAAGGCGAAGGTGCAATCCGGGGCGATCCGCTGATGATCCGGCGCGCGATCAGCAATTTGCTCTCCAATGCCATCCGCCACACGCCGCCAGGTGGGCGCGTCACGGTCTCCATCCGTACCCCGGAAACCGGACACGTGGCGATCGACATCGCCAATACAGGGGAAACCATTGCGACCGAGCACCTGCCGCGGCTGTTCGATCGCTTCTATAGGGCTGATCCCTCGCGCACCGGCGAGGGATCACATTCCGGTCTGGGTCTCGCCATCGTCAAGTCGATTGTTGAGGCCCATCGCGGGCGCGTTTCCGTGCGGTCGGAAAATGGGGTGACGTGTTTCAGCGTGTGGCTCTTCGCCGAGGGTGAAGCAATCCATTGAAGACCATTGTCGACACGGTCTTTCCGTTCTCAGGGGCTGCGACGTGTCAGCCACTGTAGCCGGATGGCGCTCGCCCGGCCCGTTTCTCCTGCCCGATCACACAGGTCCGCGAGTTGTTGCCAGTAGGCCCGGTTGGTGGGATCGATCTTGGTGGCGCGTTCGGTCGACGCAATAGCGGATTGGAGCGCGCTCTTCGAGGCATTGCCGGTAGTGGTCAGGCGCGCTACGGCAGAGTGCGCCGGCGCATGGTCGGGCCAGCCTTTCAGACTGGACTTGAAACTGGCGATGGCTTCAGTGTCTTTCCCCTGGGCGTGCAAAGCCTCTCCCTCGAAATACAGAGCGAGCGGATCGTCGGTACGCTGCCCTAACACGTTTCTGAAGATGGCGCCCGCCTTGTCGGGTGACTTTTTCCTAAGCAGCAGAATGCCCTGAGTGAGTTGTTCGTAGTAACGTGGGGGAAATTCCGCTTGCTCGAGGCGCTTCATGGCGGAATGGAGGGCTTTCGTGTCGTTACGCAGGGCGGCGCACATCGCGAATACCCCAAGGGCGTCCATCACCGGTTGTTGTTTCGCCAGCATAATCGTGGCGCCGGCGCATGCCGAGTTCCACAAACCTTTGCTGAGGGCTTCGGTGACATGAGATGGGGCGAGATTGCGGAGTGCCGTGTCACCGATCAGCGGCTGGACGTCGGTGGTCCCGCCATCAAGCAGCGGAACGAGGGTGGGGGCCGGTCGCTTTTCGTTGTCCGGCGCCAGTGCTCCGCGCGCCGTTCCTGTGCCGAGAAGCGTGACAACCGTCAACACGGTCAGAATCAGTTGCTGTGTGTGATACGCAAACTTCGACATGCAATGCTCCTCGTCTGAATCCGGCATCGATTGTATGGACATTTAATACGACAAAGCCCAGCTTGGCCGGGCTCTGTCATTTTTATTGCGACCTTCAGACCGCAATCATACCGTTTGACGCCGGCGTCGGATGGACAGCACTCCCAGCAAACCTGCGCCAAGGAGCATCAGCGTACCCGGTTCGGGAACATCATTCCCGCCATCGTCAATTTCCGTGGCGTTCAGGATGTTGATGTACCAAGGAGTGGCGAGAACATTGCCCCAGTACCAATAACCTGTCCACGAACCATCGGAGTTCTGGCTATGGACCAAGTAGTCAGTGTAGTCTTCCCACCAGTTCCATACCTTGCCGGCGTCCAGATCGCCCGGAGCGTGGAGATTGGCTATTTCGGTAGTGTCGTCAAGGCCGATCGTCAGTTGCAGCCCTTTGTAGATTCCCCACATTGCGTACGGATGTCCGAAGTTTCCATACCAATCGCTCGGGCCATTCTTCCAGTTGGTGTCCAGGAAATTGAGCGCTTCCTGCTTGCCCAGCGTATCCCCAGCCTTGTAGCCGTCATATCCGGCGAACACCATCTCCACCAGCAAGCCACCGGTCTTTGACTCATTGGTATAGCTATACGGCGAATCGTAACCAGATCCTCCGTTTGGATGCTGGATATAGTCGATCCAAGTCTTCAGCTCCGTTTTTACGAAGGTCGGGATCGTGGCGCCAGCCGCCTGAGCGTAGAGCATGCCGACCACCGGCCACTGGGCTGTGGAGTTGTCCGCATCGCCCGAATTTGCATAGTAACGCCATGCCCCCCGCGCGTATCCGCTGTCATTTTGCCCCCAAGCAAAATAGTCGACAGTGTCCTGGATCACCGCAGCGTAGGTTCTTCCAGCTTGCGATCCGACGGCGATCGTGTCGTTCAGATTCCCGTATTTGGCCAAGGCAGGAAGGACCAATCCCGTTACATAGGTGTCCCGGCCATTGGCGCCTCCCAGAACGAACTTGACTCCGATCCCGTTGCTGTTCGTATCCGGGTTCCCGGCTGGCTGAGCTCCAATGGTGACGGCCTGGGCATTGCTCATCAGGTACTGATAGCCTTTGGCGACAACAGTGGAGTAATCCGCACCGAACCAGCCGCCTGCTTTGGCTTTCTGCTCCTGGAAGGCGAGAAGCGCGGCGGCGGTAGCCGCGACGTCTCCGGCTCCGTATTCGCCATAGTTCCAGCGGCCATCAGCTTGCTGATTGGCCGCCATCCACGCCAAGCCGCTTTGGATAGCGGCCTGTTTCTCCGCTTCCGTTGCAGCAAACGCTGGCGCCGATAATGTTGCACAGGCAACCGAGATGACAGTTGCCAACCTTGTCAATCTTTTCATGATGCCCCCTATTCGAGTTGTTTATCGAGAATTTTGCACCCACAGAAAAACCTCGCGCCCGAGGTTGTTGCGGTTGTGCTTTCGGGGGACGCATAGAATGTGCCCAAACAGATCGCCCAGAAATAACCACATTTAAACAAAGGTTTATTTGGCCGCAAAAAAATATATTGATTTTATTGTCAATTTGTGTAAATAAAACCGACACGCGTCCAACAGAGGCAAGTGCTGTCAAAGCAGCACTTACAGATCTCAATCACACTGGCCTTTGTTTCGGAATGCTCTGATGTCCAGCCTGGATCGACGGCGGCAATCGGACGATTGCCGTAGTCCTCAACAGGTCAACGACTACGGCAACCTCCGGCGTTGCGCGCGGGCATTGCCGTTTCTGTCTCGAATCACTTCACCGCGAAGCAATAGAGGCGTCCGTTCCCGCCCGAACTGCGCAAAGCGTCCACGCTGCAGCCTCGCGATGGGTGCGAGTGGTTCCACGACTTGGCCGGTTGCTTCAGATCCAGTCCCGTGCGGTCGTGGTGGCCGACCTGGGCCGAGCCGCCACTGGCGCTGCTGGTCCAATTGCCGCAAGTAGTGTCCTCTCCAGCTGGGAAAGCCATGCCCATCGAATCCGATCCGGTCAGCATGTCGTGCTGGTTGGGATTGTCGCCCCTCCCGTTCACGATCTCGCCTTTTTCGGTAAGTGCGGTTTGTTTGTTGAGGTTGTTTTCGCGGTGCAGCTCATCGACATTGCGCGCAATCAATTCGCCCTTGACGTTGTACCAAGGGCCTTTGCCGATGCGGTCGCGGGCGTTGATCGCCGGAGTACTGGCCGTGGCGCTGGTGCTCAGGTAGGCGCGCCAGGTGCGCTTGCCGATACCGGCTGCTTCGGCCAGCGACTGGCAGTGCTTGTCCGCACCGGCGAGTCCGCCGAGGTCGCCGCCTTTCCCGGAGCCTTCACTGGTGACAAAGAAACTTGTCCTGGCGTCGGCGGCATGCAGGGCGGCGGACGGAGCGGCTGTAAGCAAAACCAACACGGCGGCGAAGGGCAGGTGCTTTGCGATTTTCATGGTGACACTCCTTTTTGAGTGGCAAGGTACGATGGGGGATTGTCCGATTGTTACTTGCCCTCGATCTGCTCGTAGACCGCCGTGGCCAGGCGGGCGAGTTCTCCCTTGTCGATGGTGGCCGAGAGGGCGTAGCCGAATTTACCGTCGATCCAGTAGAAGACGTTGACCGGACCTTCCTGGGCGAAGCGGAAGGCGGTCTCCTGGTTGGCGGTGTTTTCGGTAGACACGAACAGCGTCAGGCGTTGACCGGTGCCGTCCTGGTACATGAACTGGGCAACCGGGCCGATATTGCCGGGCAGCAGGCGTCCGCCGACCAGTTCGTACCCCAGCTTGCCGAGTTTCGGTGGCTTGACTGGGGTGCCGATGCGCTTCGACAGCCAGGTGACGAGCTGCTCTTCCTGCTCGCCGCTGACCTCGACGGGACGGCGCACGTCCGGCGAGTAGACGGCATGGGCGATGGCGGCCTGCCGGGGCAGCGGCACCGCAGCGGCGATCCGCTCTGCCGACGGATACTGGCCATGCGCGATCCAGCCGGCGGCGCCGCCGAGTATGGCAATCAGGATTCCGGCGGCGATGCGTTGCAGCGACCAGCTCGGCAGGCGGCCCGGGTGTCCATGCGGCAGGGCCGCCGAGGCCGTCGAATCGGGGAGGTGGGGAGGAGTCGCCATGGCGCGCAGGCGATCCGGTATCGGTTCGTCGAGCGTCGCGCCGTACAGATGGTTGATCGCCTGCTTCTGCTCCTGGTAGTCGCGCACCCGTTTCGCCTCCCCCGGAAGTTCCGCCAGGAGACGCGCGATTGCTTCGCGTTCCGGGGCCGGCAGGGCGCCGTCAACGTAGGCGTGCAGATCGCTTTCCTTGACAGTGTTCGGGTTCATCTGACGACTCTCAATCGTGATGCGGGCGTCTCGGCCAGTCCCGCCATGATCTGCCGCAAACGCTCGCGTCCGCGCGCCAGCCGGGACATCACCGTACCGGCGGGAATGCCGAGCATGGCAGCGATGTCCGCATAAGCCATATCCTCCAGCGCCACCAGCAATACCACTTCGCGCTGTTCGTCCGGTAGCTGGTTCAGCGCGGATTCGAGATCCTTCAGTTCCAGCCCGTCGGTCTGGGTGGGACGGGTGGGCAGATCGCAATCGCCTTCCTCGACCGGGCGGGTCGGTGGCGGCGGGCGGCGCAACTGGTCGACGCGCAGGTTGTGCATGATGCCGAACAGCCAGGCGCGCAGGTCACTGCCCACCCGCCACTGGTCGATGCGCGACCACGCGCGCTCGAGCGTATCCTGGACCAGATCGTCGGCCGCCGCGCGGTCGCCGAGGAGCGCCCGCGCGTAGCGGCGCAGGCGGGGGATCTCGGCGAGGATTGCGCGGCTGTCCACGATCTGTCGGGGCTGGATTCAGCGTTTCGGGATCAGGGCTTGGCGATGCGCCAGGCGTTATTCACGCCGTCCCCGGTCTTGTCGCCGGGCTTCTGGTCCTTGATCCAGTAGTAGAGCGGCTTGCCCTTGTACGCCCATTGCTTGCTGCCGTCATCGCGGGTGACGATGCTGTAATCGCCGCTGGCCACGTCGTCGGCCTTGGCCATCAGCGGCGGCCAATTGGTGGCGCAGGGGCCGTTGCATACGCTCTTGCCGCTGCCGGCGGTATCGCGGTCGAATGTGTATAGGGTCATGCCGTTGCCGCCGGTAAGCATGCCTTCGGAAACCATGGTCGGGCGGGTTGCATAGGCAGAGCAGGCGGCAAGTGAGGCCGAAAGCAGGGTCAGGCAGGCGAGAGTGCGGGTATTCATGGCGATCTCCTGTGAGATTGAGGGGCTTGCACATGCGTTAACGTGTTCTGGTTTGGTTTTATTCCCGGATGTTGACAATTTTTGTCGGATATGGAGGCACGGCAACTTCGATATCCGGCTGGAGACTTGGTTCCCGACTTGTCGTGGATCAGCGGCGTGTCTCGGACTGCGGCGCGCGCAGCCATTTTTCCGCAAACGCGGCAGCCGGTTCCGGTTGGCCGAAATAGTACCCCTGCACTTCATCGCAACCGAGCGCCAGCAGGGCGTCCGCCTGGGCGTGAGTCTCGACGCCTTCGGCAATCGTGCGCATGCCCAGAGTCTTGCCCATGGCGATGACCGTGGCGACGATGGTGTGATCGTTGATGTCGTCGACCATGTCCTGCACGAATGATTTGTCGATCTTCAGTTTTCTGGCGGGCAGGCGCTTGAGATAGGCCAGGGACGAATAGCCGGTGCCGAAATCGTCGATGGCGAGTGAAAACCCCACGGCATTCAACTGGGTGAACATGTCGATCGACTGCTCGATGTTCTTCATCATGCCGCTCTCGGTGAGTTCAAGTTCGAAGAGCCTGGGCTCGAGTCCGCCCGAGCGGATGATTTCGTTGACCTGATCCGGAAAAGAGGCATCCTCGATCTGTTGGGCAGCAATGTTGATGGACAGTCGGCCGGAGAAATGCAAACCGGCATCCCGCCACGCCAGAATCTGCCGGCAGGCTTCCTTCAGTACCCAGTTGCCGATCATGGTCATCATGCCCCGCGCCTCTGCGACGGGAATGAATACAGTCGGGCCGACCAGCCCGTGCGAAGGATGCATCCAGCGCATCAGGGCTTCGGCGCCCAGCAACCGGCCGCTGCGCAGGTCGAACATCGGCTGGTAGAAAAGCGACAACTCCTCGGGTCGATGGCGAAGCGCCTCCTTGAGGTCTCGCGCCAAGGCAATGCTTTCGGCGACACCCGAGCTCATCTCAGGCGTGTAATGCATATAGCCGCGCCCACCGGATTTTGCGCGGTACATGGCGATGTCGGCATGGCGCAGCAGGGTGTCGGGAGTATCACCATCCGTCGGGAAATGCGAAATGCCCACGCTGACTCCCAGGGCAAAGGCGTGGCTGCCGATTTCGATCCGGGTAGCCAGCGTGCCGATGATCCGTTCGGCGATGAGAGCCGCGGCGGAAAGGTCGGCAACAGGGGCCAGGACGGCGAATTCATCGCCGCCCAGGCGCGCCAGCACTTCGCCGTCACGCAATACGCTGCCGAAGCGCCGCGCCGCTTCGCGGAGAACATCGTCACCTACGGTATGTCCCTGGGTGTCGTTGATTTCTTTGAATCGATCAAGGTCGAGATATAGCACGGCGATGCACTGTCCTTTCTCTTGCGCCCAATGGAGAGCCTGACGCAGACGATCAAGGAACAGAGAACGATTGAACAGTCCGGTGAGCGTGTCGTGCAGGGCAAGCTCTTTCAAGGCCAGGACTGACTGTTTGCGTTGTGTGATGTCCTGAATGCTGCACTGTATGAGCATTCTCCCCGCCTTGTGAAACGGCATCAGATGTACTTCACTGTCCCATTCGGTGCCGTTGGGACGCCGATGATGCCACTCGCGGACGGTGGCTCCACGCTCGAGCACGGCCTTGATGGCTTCGGCGGCGGCAATGTCGGAAGGCGTGCCATCGTACTGGCGCGGTGGGGAGAGCTCTTCGGGCTTCGTTCCGACCACTGCGTCCATGCTGGGCAGGCCGAACAGTCTTGCGGCGGCGGGGTTGCAGTCAATGAAACGCCCCGACTCCGGGTCGAGGATCAGCAGCGGTATGCGGGAATCGGAATACAAGACCTTGTTGTACTCCTCGCTTTCCCGAATTTTTTGCTCGGCTGCGGAAAGCGCTTCGATCTGGCAACGCAGGCGGGTCTCCTGGCTGGAAATCTGCTGTTGATGGCGCAGCAGCAAATCGCGCATTCTTTCCTGGGCAGCCGCGAGTTGCATGATTTCGCCGATTTCAGTCTCCGGCATGGCGGAATGAGCGAAATCGAGTTGGCCGATTTTTTCGCTGACTTCCGTCAGTGTTTCCAAGGGGCGGGCGATGCGCTTTGCCTGCTGTCTGGCGAAGGCGGCGACCAGCATCAGGAGCATGACCAGGGCCACGGCCATCGGCCAGAGGATCGGCTGCCACTGCGGGGCGAAATCCGCCGCAGGGGCCAGGGTGAGTACCCAGAGCTTCTGCTCGCCAAGCACATAGGGGTGCATGCGCGACAGCCATGTCGTTCCGTCGGCGGTGAACGAGCGGGTTTCTTCACGGTGGGTTCCACTTGCCTGTCTCAGGGCGCCCGAAACCGCTTGGAGTCCAAGATCGGCCGCCGGGCTCATGACCTTGCCAAGCCAGTCTCCGCGCGATATGCCCGGCGGCGGCGCGGGGAGCGCCAGAACCCGCTGATCGCCCGTAAGCACCAGAGCGAGGCCGTTTTGCCCCAGCCTTGCGCCCATGGTCTTCTGTGACAGGTCGCGCAACATCAGATCGATGCCGATCGCGATGGTTCGACCGTCCGGCAACCGGAAGCTGTTCGAGACGGTGATTCCCGGGTCGCCGGTGGTGAAGAAGGTGTAGGGCGGCGTCCAATGCACCGCGTTTGGCCGGGACTCGGCGGCCTTGTACCACGCGCGCTGGCGCGGATCGTAGTCGACGGTCTTGCGGTATTGCCGGACGCTGCCGTCGGTTTCGTAGTCGAGGAACAGATGCTTGTCCCCCCAGCGCGCCAAGTCGGTGATACGGTTGCGCCAGCCCCCTTCCGCGCGCTGCATCAGCATCCAGCCATCGCCGGAAGACGTTCCGGCTACGACCGAGGTGGCTTCCGGCAGCGTTTCGAGAACGGGCATGAAAAGCCTGTTGAACGCTTCCGCGGAACCGGAAGTCGGCGGATTGTCGCCAATCCATTGCCGGCTCATCTTGAGGATCTGTTCCGCCGGTTCAAAGACGCCATCAAGATCCGACTCAACGCGTGCGGCGGCTTCCGCGAACTGGCTTTCGGCGATGCGCTGTACCAGGGGCTCCATTCCGAACTGGAAAAAAACTACGCCTGCCAGCAATACGGCGCCGGTGACGAGCATTCCCACGCGGACCAGCAGGCTTTGGCGGAGCGGTCTGCTGTTGCTGGATGGCATATTCGGCAGGGGCATTGAATCAATATACATGATTTCATTGACTTGCAAATCCGCTGTTCCCAGATGAGGGATTGCCCAATACCCAGGGATGACCGTTCAGCTCGGTTACAAAAGGGTTTCCACAAAACCTTTTGTACAACCTGGTGGCCATTGCGCCATAATTGACTCCATGCAGTTCATCAACGTCCTCGACATGCGGACTTTTCTGGTGGGCAACGTCGCTTGCCTTTCCATCTGCGTCATGGTCATGGCGGTCGCCTGGAGGCACAGCTGCAGCCGTTTTCCCGCTGTCGGTTATTGGTTGCGCAGCTTGTTCATGCAATTCGCCGGCATGTCGCCGATTGTCCTGCGCAACTCGATTCCCGATCTGCTTTCAATCTTGGCGGCCGGGGCGCTGATGCTCGATATCGACCACTTCAAGCATGTCAACGACACCCACGGGCACCAGGCCGGCGATCGAGGTGGCAGAGCGCCTGGGTCGAGCCGTGGAGCACACAGGGATTCCGCTTGAACACGGCCTGCCGCTCATCGTCTCGGTGTCGATCGGCGCCGCGTCGTTGTCCTCGCGGAACACCAACATCGACACTATGCTGGGAAATGCCGACAAGGCTCTTTGTGCCGCCAAGAACGAAGGGCGCAACTGCGGCCGCGCCTTTGCGGTAGATCGGGCGGATGGGCGATACGCGACTGAGAGGATTTTCTTGTGGAAAGGGAGAGAAAAAATGTCCAAACAAAATGAGGCAGTGCCTGAACAGCGTGGTGAATACTCGATGGTCGAACACCTTGCGCGCCAAGGTGTATCGCGGCGGCAGTTCATGACGGCCTGCTCGGCGGTGACGGCCACGCTGGTGGTGCCGCCGTTCCTGCGCTCGGGGGCCGCGTTGGCGGTGGAGGCCGTGACGATGGGGAGCGAGCAGACTTTCTGGAGTTCCTGCGTCGTCAATTGCGGCAGCCGCTGCCCGCTGAAGGTCGTCGTCAGGAATGGGGAAGTGGTGCGCATCGAGGCCGAGAACTCCGGCACCGACAGCTGCGGTACGCCACACGTGCGCGCCTGCGTGCGCGGCCGGGCGATGCGCCAGCGCCTGTATAGCGAGGAGCGTCTCAAGTATCCGATGAAACGCGTCGGCGCGCGCGGCGAGGGCAAGTTCGAGCGCATCTCCTGGGACGAGGCTTTCGATACAGTCGCCGCCGCCCTGAGAAAAACGATCGAGAAATACGGTAACGATGCTATCTACTACCAGTACGGCTCCGGTACCTACCAACTCGTCGCCGGCCGCGCACCAAACTTCCGCCTGCTCAACCTGCTCGGCGGCTATCTCAATCAGTACGGAACGTATTCGAGCGCACAGATCCGCGAAGGCATGCCCTATACCTACGGCGACGGCGGCAACGGCAGCTACATGACCGAGGTGGCCAACGCCAGGCTGTACATCAGTTTCGGCAACAGTCCGCTGAACACCCGTCAGTCCGGCGGCGGCAAGGGCTACGAGTGGCAGTGCGCCAAGGATGCGGGTAACGTGCGCACGATCCTGATCGACCCGATGTACACCGACTCGATGCTCGGCAAGGAAGACGAATGGATTCCGATCCGGCCCGGCACCGATGCGGCGCTGTGCGAAGGCATCGCTTACGTGCTGATAACCGAGAACAAGGTCGACCAGGCTTTCCTCGATAACTACTGCGTCGGCTACGACGAGAAAACGCTGCCTGCCGGAGCGCCCGCCAAGAGTGATTACCGGAACTACATTCTCGGCAACGGCGCCGACAAGCTCGCCAAGACGCCCGGATGGGCTTCGCAGATTACCGGCATCCCGGTCTCGACGATCGTTCGCCTGGCCCGCGAGATCGGCGACACCAAGCCGGTATTCATTTCGCAGGGCTACGGCGTGCAGCGCCAGGCCAACGGCGAGCAATCGGTGCGTGCGATCGCCATGCTGCCGATTCTGACCGGCAACATCGGCCTGCCCGGCACCAATACCGGCGCGCGCGAGGGCGACGTGGAAATGGGCGCTGTCGGCCTGCCGACCGGCGCGAATCCGGTCAAGGTGGTGATTCCGTTCTTCCTGTGGACCGACGCAATCGAGCGCGGCACGGAAATGACCGCCAAGCGCGACGGCATCCGCGGCGTCGATAAGCTGAAAGCGCCGATCAAGTTCATGTGGAATTACGCCGGCAACGTGCTGGCCAACCAGCATTCCGACCTCAACCGCACCGACAGGATCCTGCGCGACGAAACGAAATGCGAGTTCGTGCTGGTCATCGAGAACCAGATGACCGCCTCCGCACGCTACGCCGACATCCTGCTGCCCGACTTGATGTCGCAGGAAAACTTCGACTACGCCGCCGACGGATACGCCTCGGGAACCGGCAGCTTCCTCGTCGCCTTGCAGCAGGCCGTCAAGCCGCGCTTCGAAGAAAGGAGTTCGTTCGAAATCTGCCGTGGCATCGCCAAGCGGTTCGGTGTGGAGGAGAAATTCACCGAAGGCCGCACGCAGGAGCAGTGGGTCGAGTGGTGCTACAACGAGACGCGCAAGAAGCATCCTGAGCTGCCGGACTTCGCCCAATTCCAGAAACAGGGCATCGCCAAGATGTACAACAAGGGCAAGGCGAACATCGCGCTGGAAGGGTTCCGCAAGGATCCGATGAAGAACAAGCTGAAGACGCCGTCGGGCAAGATCGAGATCTACTCCGAACGCCTGGCCAGGATCGCCGCCGAGTGGGAACTGCCGCCGGGCGACGTGATCACGCCGCTGCCGCAGTACGTGACGACCTGGGAGAGCCATCTCGACCCGAAAGCCGCCAAGTACCCGCTGCAGCTCTATGGCCTGCACGGCCACGGCCGCACCCACTCGACCTACCACAACGTCAAGTGGCTGCGCGAACTGCACCCGGACATGTTGCTGATCAACCCAGTCGATGCTGCCAAGCGCGGCCTTCAGAACGGCGACCCGGTACGCGTGTTCAACGATCGCGGCACCGTCTTGCTACCGGCCAAGGTCACGCCACGGATCATGCCCGGCGTCGTCGCCTTCCCGCAGGGCGCCTGGTACAAGCCCAACAAGGCCGGTGTCGACGAGGGCGGATGCATCAACACGCTGACCAGCCTGCGGCCGTCGCCGCTGGCCAAGGCCAATCCACAACACACCAACCTGGTCCAGGTCGCCAAGGCTTGAGGGAGAACAAACATGGCTCAATACGGTTTTTTCGTCGACATGTCGAAGTGCACCGGCTGCAAGACCTGCCAGGTGGCCTGCAAGGACATGAACAACCTCGAAGTCGGACGCAACTTCCGGCGCGTTTCCGAGTACGCGGGCGGCACCTGGAAAGAAGTCCATGGCGCCTGGCAGCAGGACGTTTTCGCCTATTACGTTTCCATCGCGTGCAACCATTGCGCGCAGCCGGCCTGCGTCGAGGTTTGCCCGAAAGGCGCGCTGGCCAAGCGCGCCGACAACGGGCTGGTGCTTATCGACCAGAACAAATGCATTGGTTGCCGCGACTGCGAAGACGCGTGTCCGTACGGAGCGCCGCAGTACAACCGCGCGATCCGTCGCATGACCAAGTGCGACGGCTGCCAGGACCGCCTGGTGGGTGGCGCCCAGCCGAACTGCGTCGATGCCTGCCCGCAGCGGGCGATCGAATTCGGCGATATCGGCGAGTTGCGCCGGGTGCACGGCACGCTGGCGGCGGTGGCGCCGTTGCCGGATGCCGCCACGACCAAGCCGTCGCTGGTAATCAGGCCGCCACGCAAGGCCCGCCCGGTCGGCGACAAGCTGGGGGCCGTGTGGCCCTTGCCGGTTGAGGACTGATACGGACTGATACCGAAAGAAAAGCCGCTATTCCGGTGGAACTCGGAATAACGGCTTCTTCAGGATTCCTTTGCTTCAGCGTGACTGCCGGTTAGCGGTGGCGGCTCCCGTTACGATGTGCCGCGCCGCTGCCGGGCTTGCCTGCCGGGGCGGCTGTCCTGGCCGGAGCCTTGGGTTTGCTCGTCCGCGACGCGCCTCCCGGCCGTCCGCCCGCCGGGCGTTGTCCGCCGCGCGCTCCGGCCGAGCGCATCTGGATCGGTTCGGGACGGATAGTCGGGTCCGGCTCGTAACCGGGATGCGCCATTACGTCGATCGGCTTCTTGATCAACCGCTCGATGTCCTTGAGCAGCTTGTGCTCATCGACACAGACCAGAGAAATCGCCGATCCTTCGGACCCGGCGCGGCCGGTGCGGCCGATGCGGTGCACATAATCCTCGGGCACGTTCGGTAACTCGTAGTTGACCACGTGCGGCAGTTCGTCGATGTCGATGCCGCGTGCCGCGATGTCGGTAGCGACCAGTACGTGCAGCTTGCCGGTCTTGAAGTTGGCCAGCGCTCGCGTGCGGGCGTTCTGGCTCTTGTTGCCGTGGATGGCGTCGGCCTCGATGCCGGCCTTGAGCAGTTTTTCCGCCAGCCCGTTGGCGCCCCACTTGGTGCGGGTGAACACCAGTACCTGGTACCAGCCTTTCTCCTTGATCAGGTCGACCAGCAGGTCGCGCTTGCGCTCCCGGTCAACCTTGTAAACGTATTGAGTGACGAGGTCGGGCGCGGTGTTGCGGCGTTCCGATTCGACGTATTCGGGATTGACCAGGAAGCTGCCGGCCAGCGTGCGGATCTCGTCGGAGAAGGTCGCCGAGAACAGCAGGTTCTGGCGCTTTTTCGGCAGCAGGGCGAGCACCTTCCGAATGTCGTGGATGAAGCCCATGTCGAGCATACGGTCGGCCTCGTCGAGGACCAGCACGTCGATGCCGGAGAGGTCGACGGTGCGCTGCTGCGCGTGGTCGAGCAGTCGGCCCGGTGTGGCTACCAGGATGTCGACGCCTTTCTTGAGCGCGGCGATCTGCGGGTTGATGCCGACGCCGCCAAAGATCACCAGCGACTTGAAGGGCAGGTGGGCGCCGTAGGTGCGCACGCTATCCTCGACCTGCGCCGCGAGTTCGCGCGTGGGCGTCAGGATCAGTACGCGGATCTTGCGCGGGCCGGTGGACTTTCCGGCCGCCAGGCGGTTGAGGATCGGCAGCGTGAAGCCGGCGGTCTTGCCGGTGCCCGTCTGGGCGCACGCCATCAGGTCATGCCCGGCGAGAACGACGGGAATGGCCTGGGCCTGGATCGGAGTGGGAATTTCATAGCCTTGATCGGCAATGGCACGCAGGATCTCGGGGGCGAGACCCAGTTCGGTGAATTTCACGGGTGAGAACTCCAGGCATCTGCCATGCGTGCGCGGATGAACGCTGATGCACGAACCAGTCTGGGCAGATGCGCAGGGATTGTTGAGTCAGGCCCGGCGGAGTTGCCAGGCTCGATCTGACGAGCGCCAAGACTGATGAATGGCGCTACGAGGAGGCGCGATCCTAACACGGATCGGGCTGGCCTGGTCGGAATTGTCCGGGATATCCCGCGCGCAGACTCCGCCACGCCTTGCCTTGCAATGGGGGCGGCTGTCGTCAGGGGCGCGATACTATCCGCACCAGGCGGTCGTTGCCCGATTCGGCCCCCCAAACCTCGCCATGGCGGCCCAGCAACTGCCGCACGGTGGCGCCGGCGCGGTTCGACGGATAGCTCTCGAACGTCTCGCTGCGCGGATCGAAGCGAACGATGGCGTTGCTCTCCCATTCGGTGAGCCACACCTTGTCGTGCTCGTCGACCCACACCGCATAGGCGTGTGCGTTACCCGGCAATTTCCACTCCTTCCATGTCCGGCCGGCCGGATCGTAGCGACCTACATGGCCGGTATTCCAGTAGCTGACCCAGATGTTTCCACGCGAATCGGACCATACGCGCCGAGCGCCTTGGCGCGGCGTCGGAGGATCGATCACGGTTGCTTCGCCTGTGTCCATGTCGATGCGCGCGATATGGCTGCCGGCCAGAGATGCGTAATACACGTCTCCGTCCGGAGTGGCGGCAATGCCGTACGGGCCGCGCCCGCGTGGGGACTTCCAGACTTTCATGTCGCCGCTGTCGATCACCAGTCGACCGTAGTAGCCGCCTTGTCCGGTAAACCACACGCGGCCGCGCCGGTCGAAAGCGAGGGTGTTCAGATTGGCTCCGGCAGCGTCGGCCGGGAGAGACCAGGAGCGTAAGGTGCGGTTCTTCGGGTCGTAACGTACGATGGCATTCAGTCCGCTGTCGGTAATCCATGCCGCGCCATCGGGGCCGACGATCACGCCATGCGGCGACGAACCGGCGCCGAGCGCAATTTCGTCAACCCGACCGGTGCGCGGTTCGAGGATGCCGAGCTTGCCGGTGTGTTGCGCCGTGTAGTACACGGGGCCATTGGCTTCCGGCGCGGCCGCCACATCATGTGGGTGCGATCCCGGTTTAACGTCGAAATAGCTGGGGGCATCGGCGGCACCATTGGCGATGCATACAAACGACGCCACTAACAGGGCCGAGAACCAGAGGAACGGGAGTTTTCGGGGGGACATCGTGTCCTCCATTCGGCGGTCAGGTTGTTGTCCAGGGTGGCAGGGGCGCCTTCAGACGTTCGCCGGGATAACCGCGCCCCGTTCCGAAGCGGGCATCGCCGGAGTTCCATTCGGCGGCGGCGCGTGTCAGTTCCTCCCGGCTACGCCCGACGAAATTCCACCACATCAGTATTTCTTCCCCAAAAGGCGCGCCACCGATCAGGAGCAGGCGCGCCGGGCTTGTGCTGCTCACCCGCAACTGATCACTTCCGCTGCCCAAATAAAGCAACTGACCGACGTGCAGCACCTGGCTGTCGATAGTGGCTTGTCCTTCCAGCATCAGCACGCCAAATTCGAAGCCTGCGGGCACATCCAGCGTAGTTGCGGCCTCACCGCCAGTCATGAAATCCAGGCTCAGCAGCGGAGTGAAGACCCGCGTCGGAGCTTGCTCGCCAAGTGCTTCACCAACGAGTAGCGTGATGCGGAAACCGTCGCGCTCGATAACCGGCAATTTCGGGTAGTGATCGAACGCCGGTTCGCAGTGGCGCACGGCCTCGGGGAGAGCAATCCACAGTTGTGCGCCGTGCAGTTGCGACGAGCGCGTGCCGGGCGACTCCTCGGAATGGCTGATGCCGCGACCGGCCGTCATCAGGTTGACCTGACCGGGCCGGATGATCTGCTCGTACCCCAAGCTGTCGCGATGCAGGATCTCACCGGCCAGCGGCCAAGTGAACGTTTGCAGCGCGGTGTGCGGATGCGGCCCGACACGCAGGCCGTGTCCACGCGTTACGTCTACCGGTCCAAAGTGATCGAGGAAGCACCACGCGCCGATCATGCGGCACGGGGCGCTGGGCAGGGCGCGACGGATGGTCATGCCATCGCCGAGCAGCGCATCGCGTGTCGGGATGACTTGCGGTGCCGGCGAATGGGCAGCTTGGTGACGGTTGCCGGGGTCTTGCTGCCGGCACTGATTCAGGACGTTCACAAGATTGTCCTCAACAGGGATTCAGTGGACTCTCAATATGGCAATAGGACGCCAGGCGAGTTGCCGAGTTCCGGTTGGGGTGCGAACGAAATTATGTTGGGTCCTCTTCGTGGCAAGCGCATCCCTCGTCGTGTGCGGCGGCAGCCAGTTCGTTCAGGATGCCACAGTCGCCGGCCAGGCGGCTGGGGCCTCACTGCAGATGTGAATGCGAGGTAGGAGGGGGGGATGTCTGCGGGTAAAATAGCTCCCCATGAAAATCCTCGCTCTCGAAACCGCGACCGATCCCGGTTCCATAGCCCTATGGCTTGATGGGAAGGTCATCGCGCGCCGCTGCCCGGATAATCTGTCCAATTCCGCGACATTGCTGCCTGTTGCCGAAGAGGCTATCAAGGAAGCCGGTTTGGGGTTTGCCGAACTGGACGGGATCGCCTTCGGCATGGGGCCGGGCTCCTTTACCGGATTGCGCGTTTCCTGCGGAGTGGCGCAGGGGTTGGCTTTTGCGCGCGACCTGCCGCTCCTGGGGGTCGGTACGCTCGATGCCATGGCGTTGGCGAGCGGGGGCGAGCGCGTCATCGTGGCCCTGGATGCGCGCATGGGCGAAGTCTATTTCGGAGTTTTTGCCAGCGGCGTCCTGCAAGGTAGCATCGGCGTCTACGCGCCGGATAGCGTGCCGGTGCCGGATTCCACCGGCTGGCTTGCCTGCGGAAACGGACTCGCCGCTTATCCGGTGCTGCGGGAGCGCCTTTCCGCGGTGGTCGCCGAATGGCGGCCGGAGATCATGCCGCATGCCGAATTTGTCGTTCGTCTGGCCGCGCCGCGCATCGAGCGCGGAGAGCGGATCGATCCGGCTGACGCCGCACCCCTCTACGTGCGCGACAAGGTGGCCAAGACGGTGGCCGAGCGCCTGGCTGAAGGAGGCCGCGCCTGATGAGCGCCGTGCTTGAACCGGCCGTCGAATTGCTGCCCATGTCCGAGTGCGACCTGGATGAGGTTCTGCGCATTGAGTACCGCGCCTATTCCCATCCGTGGAGCCGGGCCAACTTTGCCGATTCGATCACCAGCGGCTACAGCTGCTGGGTTTGCCGCATCGGGGGCGAATTGGTCGGATACTACGTGCTCATGATGGCCGTGGACGAGGCGCATCTGCTCAACGTCGCGGTTGCCGAGAAGCGCCAGGGCCTGGGTTTTGGCGCCCGCCTGTTGCGCCAGGCGATGAATACTGCCAGAGCGGCCGGAGCCTCGACGCTCCTGCTGGAAGTCCGCCCTTCCAACGAAAGGGCCTTGGCGCTCTATCGACATTTCGGCTTTCGGCAGATCGGCGTTCGTCGAGGCTACTATCCGGCGATCGGTGGCCGGGAGGATGCTTTGGTCCTGACGCATAAGCTGGAAGAGGCGCGGGCATGAGCTTGTCAAGGAAGGAAGTCCTCGAGGAGATGGGGCTCTCGCCGGTGTGGGTCCGGCGCGATGGTCCACCGGTTGCGCGGCGGGCGCCTACGGATGCCGGCACGGCAGCCAGGGGCGACGAGCGTGCTCCGCCGGTCCGCGAGGAGAATAGATCAGCCGCCACCTCGAGCACTATCGGGGCAGTGGATCCGTCGGTCGGTGTCGAACGCATGGACTGGAATCTGTTGCGCCGGAGTATCTCCGAGTGCCGCGCCTGTGGCCTGTGCGCCGAGCGACAGCAGGCCGTTCCCGGCGTGGGCGATGAAAACGCCGGCTGGCTGTTCGTCGGGGAGGGGCCGGGAGCCGAGGAGGATGCGCGCGGCGAACCTTTCGTCGGTCAGGCGGGCAGGCTGCTCGATGCCATGCTGGCAGCCATCGGGCTCAAGCGCGGCGAGGATGTCTATATCGCCAATGCCGTGAAATGTCGCCCACCGGGCAATCGCACGCCGGAGTCGGCGGAAATGGCGGCGTGTTTCCCGTTCCTGAAACGGCAGATTGCGCTCATCCAGCCGAAACTGATCGTCCTGCTCGGTCGCGCCGCAGTCAGTTCGGTCCTGGGAGAAGAGGGCTCGCTGGCCAGCCTGCGCGGCAAGACGCTGGCTTTCCGGGAGGGCGATCGCGAAATTCCGGTACTGGCGACCTATCACCCGGCGTACCTGCTGCGCAATCTTCCCGACAAGGCCAAGGCGTGGGAAGACCTGTGCCGGGCGAGGGCGCTGATGAGAAAGCTGCAAGGGAAATAGACGGAAACAGAAGACCGGATCAGTGCGTCGCGTGGTCGTCGAGGTGGATCACGTCGTCGTGTTCGCGCTGGTTGGCCTCGTGCTTGCGTTTGACGAGCAGCATCGATCCGCTGACGAACACACCGAACAGCGTGATGACCCAGTAGATCGACAAGTTGGCCTTGACCATCACGTAGTAGAAGCCGGTCATGATCAGGATCGACAGGTTCTCGTTGAAGTTCTGCACGGCGATCGAATGGCCGGCGCCCATCAGGATGTGCCCGCGATGTTGCAGCAGTGCGTTCATCGGTACGACGAAATACCCGGAAAGTGCTCCGATGATGATCAGTAGCGGGACGGCCAGCCACATGTGATGCACGAAGTTCATCACCAGCACGATGATGCCCATGGCAATGCCGAGCGGGATGACTCTTACCGATTTCCGCAAGGTGATGGCCCGGGCCGCCGCGACGGCTCCCATCGCCACGCCGACTGCGACGACTCCCTGCAGCATGCTCGATTTCGATAGATCGAGATGGAGCGAGACTTCGGCCCACTTGATCACGATGAATTGCAGAGTTGCGCCGGCCCCCCAGAACAGGGTGGTGACGGCCAGCGATATCTGACCCAAACGGTCGCGCCAGAGCAGCACCAGGCAGTGGTTGAATTCACGAATAAGGTACCAGGGGTTCTTGTGCAGCACCTTGTGGTCGACGCCGGTGTCCGGGATATACAGATTGAAAACCGAAGCGAGAATGTAGAAGCCGGCGACGAAGCACAACGCCATCTCGCCGACGGTGTTGATGCCAGTGTCGATATACGGGAAATCCAGATCGAGCAAATGATAGGCAACGCCCGGCTGGATCAGCGTTCCGCCGATGACCACGCCGAGAATGATGGCGCCGACGGTCAGGCCCTCGATCCAGCCATTGGCGATGACCAGCAGGCGGTGCGGCAGGTATTCGGTGAGGATGCCGTACTTGGCCGGCGAGTAAGCGGCGGCACCTAGCCCCACGACGGCGTAGGCCACCAGCGGGTGGACTGAGAAGAACATCATCGCGCAGCCGATGATCTTGATGGCGTTGCTGATGAACATGACCCGCCATTTGGGCATCGAGTCGGCGAAAGCGCCGACGAAGGCGGCGAGGGCAACGTAGGAGACGGTAAAGAAGGTTTTCAGCAGCGGTTCGTAAGCCGCCGGGGCGTGCATTTCACGCAGGGCGGAAATGGCGACGATCAGCAGGGCGTTGTCGGCGAGCGCGGAAAAAAATTGCGCCGCCATGATGATATAGAAGCCGAAGGGCATTGAAATCCGGTACCGCTTTTTATCAAGTGACGGCTTTATACCATGAAACCCAAGGGGGAATGTGTCGACGATTTCACACTCCGGACGGACAGGATGGGCGCCTTTAGGGCAGAATATGAGGCTGTCCTTTGCTGAAAACCGCGTGTTTCTTTTCCGGATTCCTTCGCCCAATGCCCCGCCCGATTCAAGCCGTCATCGACATCTCCGCCGCTCGCCACAACTATCACGTCGCCAGGCAGCAGAACTCGTTTTCGGGTGAGCCCGTCAAGGCCTGGGCGGTCGTCAAGGCCGACGCCTATGGTCACGGCCTGATGCGCGTGGCGAATGCACTGAGGGAAGTTGCCGACGGATTTGCCCTGCTCGATATCGAGGCGGCCGTTACGTTGCGCGAAGCCGGTTTCAGGCAGCCAATCCTGCTGCTGGAAGGCTTTTTCGATCCCGAGGATCTGTATGTCTGCGCCGAGTACGGTTTGACCACCGCGATCCATCGGCTTGAACAGTTGCGCATGATGCGCGAAGCCGCGCTGCCGGTTCGTTTCCCGATCTACCTCAAGCTCAATACCGGAATGAACCGCCTCGGCTTCAAGCCGGAAGACATTCCCGCCGTCAGGCGCGAACTCGCCGAGACTTCCGCCGTGGCCTCGGTGACGCTGATGACGCATTTTGCCGAATCCGACGGCGCGCGCGGTGTCGACTGGCAGCTCGAGAGATTTCGCCGGATGACCGAAGGCTGGAACCTCCCGGTTTCCATGGCCAATTCGGCGGCCATTCTGCATCACCCGCAAACCGTGCGCGGTTGGGTGCGTCCGGGCATCATGTTGTACGGCGGGAGCCCGTTTGCCGATGTCGATGCCGAAAGCCTGGACCTGAAACCGGTGATGACGCTGACCAGCCGCATCATCGCGGTGCAAGAGATCCAGCCCGGTGAGCGTGTGGGATACGGGGGGACCTTCGAGGCTGTCCGGCCGACGCGGGTAGGGGTCGTCGCCTGCGGCTATGCCGACGGTTATCCCCGACACGCACCGAGCGGAAGTCCGATCCTGGTCAATGGAAAACGGACGGTGACCGTCGGTCGGGTATCGATGGACATGCTGGCCTGCGACCTGACCGATCTTCCCGAGGCCGGCGTCGACAGCCCGGTGGTTCTGTGGGGCGCCGGCTTGCCGGCCGACGAGGTGGCGGCCGCCGCCGGGACCATCAGCTACGAGTTGTTTTGCGCACTGGCGCGGCGCGTGCCGGTGGTCGAGGTCGGGAACTGACGATGGCCAAGGCGAAGACGGTTTACTCCTGTACCGAGTGCGGCGCCACATCGTCGAAGTGGCAGGGGCAGTGCCCGGGATGCGGGGTGTGGAATACGCTGGTCGAGACCGTGGCCGAATCGGCGCCGTCGTCGTCGCGTCGTTTTGCCGCGTTGGCGGGCACGGCAACGGTGCAGACACTTTCGGAAATCGAGGCGCGCGAGGAGGACCGGCTGCCGACGGGTATCGGCGAGTTCGACCGGGCGCTGGGCGGCGGCCTGGTGGCCGGCGGCGTGGTGCTCATCGGCGGCGACCCGGGTATCGGCAAGAGCACGCTGTTGCTGCAGGCGCTGGCGGCGATGTCGGAAGGCAGCCACGTACTTTACGTCAGCGGGGAGGAATCGGGGCAGCAGATAGCGCTGCGCGCGCGGAGGCTGGCGCTGGATACCAAGCGTCTC
This sequence comes from Candidatus Accumulibacter sp. UBA704, assembly GCA_002304785.1. Lineage (GTDB taxonomy): Bacteria > Pseudomonadota > Gammaproteobacteria > Burkholderiales > Rhodocyclaceae > Propionivibrio. The sequence continues at coordinate 26,250 of DBMG01000153.1, forward strand.
AAGTTGCTGGCCGAGATCAACCTGGAAAAGATCCTGGCTACGCTGCAGGCGGAAAAACCACAGGTGGCGGTGATCGACTCGATCCAGACACTGTGGTCGGAGCAACTCAGTTCGGCGCCCGGTTCGGTGGCGCAGGTGCGCGAGTGTGCCGCGCAACTCACCCGCCTGGCCAAGCAGACCGGGGTGACGGTAATCCTCGTCGGGCATGTGACCAAGGAAGGCGCCCTGGCCGGGCCGCGTGTGCTGGAGCATATCGTCGATACGGTGCTGTATTTCGAGGGCGACACGCACTCGAGTTTCCGCCTGATCCGCGCGGTGAAGAACCGCTACGGCGCGGTCAACGAGATTGGCGTGTTCGCCATGACCGACCGGGGGCTGAAAGGCGTTAACAACCCGTCGGCGATGTTCCTTTCCCAGCATGGGCAGGATGTTCCGGGGTCCTGCGTGCTGGTGACCCAGGAAGGAACGCGGCCGCTGCTCGTCGAAGTCCAGGCGCTGGTCGACCAGGCGCATGGCAATCCCCGGCGGCTGACGGTCGGGCTCGATGCCCAGCGGCTGGCCATGCTGCTGGCCGTATTGCATCGCCACGCCGGGATCCTTTGTTTCGACCAGGATGTGTTCGTCAATGCTGTCGGAGGCGTCAAGATCAGCGAACCGGCAGCCGATCTTTCAGTTCTGTTGTCTATTGTTTCTTCTCTAAAAAACAAGGCGTTGCCCAATAAACTTATAGTATTTGGAGAGGTTGGGCTGGCGGGCGAGATTCGCCCCGCGCCACGCGGACAGGAGCGGCTCAAGGAAGCGGCGAAACTCGGTTTCACTCGAGCGATGATTCCGGAAGCCAACAAACCGAAGCAGTCGATCGCGGGCATGGAAATCATCGCGGTGCGGCGGGTGGAGGAGGCATTCCAAAGACTGCGCGAACTCGAGTGAGCGTTCGCGACTCATAGCGCGGGCTGGCGTTGCGTTCTCGTTGGTTTGAATGGCGTTTGTCCGGAAATGAAATGAACACCGTTACTTTTCTCCTGCGCATGTTGCGCCGCGATGCGCGGGCCGGCGAGTTGCACCTGCTGGTGGCTGCGCTGGTCGTGGCCGTAGCGGCGCTGACTGCCGTCGGTTTTTTTACCGACCGGGTGCGGCAGGCTCTCACGTTGGAGGCCAACCAGCTGCTCGGCGCCGATCTGCTGTTGACCGCAGATCGTCCCTGGCCGTCGGCGACCGCCGAAGATGCGCGTCGGCGCGGGCTGCTCGTGGCCGAGACGCGCACGTTTCCGAGCATGGTCATGTACGGCGAGGGTGATGTGGCACGGGCGCAACTGGCGGAGATCAAGGCGGTGTCTCCGGGTTACCCGCTGCGTGGAGCGTTGCGCGTGTCCAGCGAAGCGAATGCGGCGGACGCGCCGGCCAGGGAGATCCCCGCAGCGGGCACCGTATGGGTCGATGAACGGCTGGCGTCCTTGCTGGGCATCCGGGTTGGGGATTCTCTTTCCGTTGGAAATCTGCGGTTGCTGGTTGGCTCCATCCTCACCTATGAACCCGATCGCGGCCTCAATTTCTTCAGCGTTGCCCCGCGCCTGCTGATGAACCTTGGTGATCTCGGGGCCACAGGGCTGATCCAACCGGGAAGCCGCGTTTCGTACCGCTTGCTGTTTTCTGGAGAATATAAATCAATCAAAGAGTTTCGTATATTTGTTGATAAAACACTTGAACGTGGACAGCGCATTGAGGATGCCGAGAACGGTAGGCCGGAGATACGCACAGCGCTCGAAAGAGCGCAGCGCTTCCTGGGGTTGGCGGCCTTGTTGACGGTGGTGCTGGCGACGGTCGCCGTATCGCTGGCTTCCCGGCGTTACATGCAGCGTCATCTCGATCCGTGTGCCGTGATGCGTTGCCTTGGCGCGACGCAGGCTTTTCTGTTGCGCGTTTACCTCGGGCAATTCGTCCTGCTTGGGCTGCTGGCTTCGACTCTCGGATGTGTCCTCGGATATCTCGCGCATTTCGCGCTGCATGCGTGGCTGTCCCAACTGCTGACGACGGTACTGCCGCCTCCGGGACCGCTTCCCGCGATCCAGGGGATTCTTATCGGGTTGCTGTTGCTGTTCGGCTTTTCCTTGCCGCCGCTGTTGCAGTTGCGTCGCGTTTCCACCTTGCGCGTCCTGCGCCGCGAGTTCTTTTCCGGCGCGATGCCGCCTTCCCGGCTGGTTGGCGGGTACGCTGCCGGACTCGCATCCCTGGCCGGCCTGATGTTCTGGGTAGCGGGAGAGGTGCGCCTGGGGATCTACGTCGTCGGCGGCTTCACCGCGGCCATGCTGGTTTTCACCGCCCTGGCTTGGCTGACCATCCGCCTGACCCGGCTCCTGCGTCTTGCCTCCGCCGGAAATGTGGGCAGGGCGAGCTTCGGTTGGCGCTACGGAATCGCCAGCCTGCAGCGTCATACGGCGGCGAGCATCGTGCAGATCGTGGCCTTGTCTCTTGGTTTCATGGCCCTCCTGTTGTTGACCGTGACGCGCAATGAACTGCTGGACGCGTGGCAAAGAGCCATTCCGGCGGATGCGCCGAACCGCTTCGTGGTCAATATCCAACCGGACCAGCGCGACGCGGTGCGGCAGTTTTTTGCCACGGACGGTTTGGCTCCCGAGTTTGCGCCGATGGTGCGCGGGCGCCTTGTCAAGGTGAATGGTGCCCCGGTTGGTCCAGAGCGGTACGAGGACGAGCGCGCCAAGCGGCTTGTCGAACGCGAGTTCAACCTTTCCTACCGGTTCGATCTTCCGGCCGGAAACGCGGTGACCTCGGGGCGCTGGTTTTCCGCGTCGGAATCCGGCAGCGGCGTTGCCTCGGTCGAGGACGGACTGGCCCAAACGCTCGGGTTGAAAGTCGGCGATCGCCTGGAGTTCTCGGTGGCGGGCGAATCAGTGGACATGCAGGTGGTCGGGCTGCGCAAGCTGAACTGGGATTCGATGCGCGTGAATTTCTTCGTTCTGACGCCGCCCGCAGTTCTGGAAGGATATCCGGCCAGCTGGATAACGAGTTTCCACCTGGCCTCGGATAAGACCGATTTCGTCAGCCGGCTGGTGCGCGAGTTTCCCAATCTCACCGTGATCGACGTGGCGGCCATCGTGCGGCAACTGCAATCGATCATGGACCAAGTGGCCCAGGCGGTGCAGTTCGTTTTTCTCTTCACTCTGGTGGCGGGCATCATCGTGCTGTATGCGGCGCTGGCTTCGGCCGCCGAGGAACGGCGCTACGAGTTGTCGATCATGCGCGCGTTGGGAGCGCGGCGCGAGCAGCTGCAACGGGCCGTGCTCGCGGAATTCGCGGCTATCGGAGGCTTATCGGGTTTGATTGCTTCCCTGGCGGCGATGGCAGTCGGGCAGGTACTGGCCCGGAAGGTGTTCAATCTCGAAGTTGCGCTCGAATGGTGGCTGCCTCCACTGGCCATGCTCGGCGGTGCCCTCATGGTCATGGGCGCCGGCTGGTTTGCGGCGACGAAGCTGATGCAGAAGACCCCGCTGGAGGCATTGCGGTCGGGGGTTTGATGCGTCGAATGCGAATTCTTCGATCGCCGGCAGAGAGCGAGAGGGACGTTACCTTGGCGGTCCCGCGCGATAAGCTTGAATAATTGCCCGGTCGAGCGGGCATAATGGCCGACAGCCATTCTTTATGTTCTTGGTGAAATGTTGGGCCAGTAGCTCCGGCGTTTCGACGATTGCTTGGGATTTTCAGACAAGTGGGATCGTTTCATCAATGCAGCGAAATGAAAACTCGTACATCGCGGTGGACCAGCTTCAGATCGGTCTGTATGTGTTGCTCGACATGAAGTGGTTTGAGCATCCCTTTGCGCTTAATAATTTCAAAATAAAAGACGAGGAACAGATTCGGATCATCCGTAGTCTCGGCCTCAAAAAGGTGCGTTACGACCCGGCTCGCAGCGATCTGAAGTCGTCATCCAACGCGCCGGAACAACCTCCCGAGGAAAAAGAACCAGAGCAACCTGTGATGACCGAGCATCCGGCGCTTGCAGCGAAGCGTGCGTTGATAGAGAAAATAAGGGTTCAGCGGGAAGCCGCCGTGCGGGTCGAGCGCGCATTTGTCGATACCGCCAAAACGATCCATAACGTTGAGAAGAATCTGCTCACGCATCCGGAAGAAACAATCGATCAGGCCAACAGACTGGTCGGGCAGATCGCTGATTCAATGCTCTCCGCTCCGGAACTGGCAATTCATGTTATGGGTGACAAAGTCGGGGGTGAGGAGATGTATTTTCATTCGTTGAACGTCACGATGCTCTCCCTCATGATAGCGCGCGATATCAAGCTCTCACCAGACGCGGCTCAACAACTGGGCATGGGAGCGCTGTTCCACGATATCGGACGCCGCGATGTTCCAACCAAGATTCTGCTGAAACTGGAGCCGCTCACTCAGGCCGAACGCAACTACTATGAGTTGCATTGCCAGTACGGTGTTGATGCCGGGCGGAAACTGGGCTTGCCTTCAGCGACACTGGCAATAATCCAGGAACACCATGAATTGGCCGACGGAAGCGGTTACCCGCAAAAACTGAAGGGCGAATCGATCAATTTTCTGGCTCGTATCGTGGCTATTGCCAATCATTACGACGAGTTGTGCAATCCTCCCAATGTGCTGAATGCGCTGACACCGCACGAGGCCTTGGCGACCTTGTTTGCCAAATTACGAACCAAGTTCGATCCAAAACTGTTGCAGATTTTTGTGCGCTGCCTGGGAGTGTATCCGCCGGGTACCATTGTCCAGCTCTCGAACGGGTTGGTCGGTATCGTCCTCAGTATCAATACTGCCAAGCCGATGAAGCCGATGGTTATGGTCTACGACAGAGAAATTCCTAAGGAAGCAGCGATTCTGGTCGATCTGGAAAGCGAAGCGGACGTCAATATATCGAAGGGCATCCGGCCAGCTCAGTTGCCCCGGGATATCTACAACTACCTCAGTCCGCGCAAACAGGTCAGTTATTACTTCGACGCCAGTGCTCCGAACAAGGATCAATCCAAGAAATGAACGCCCTTGAACGATTGGTGCTCGATCATGCTGATCAGATGATATTTCTGGTCGAACCGCAGGATCTGCGGATTGTCTTGGCCAATAAGGTTGCGGCGCAGTGCCTCGGATACAGTGAGGAAGAACTGCTCGGAAAGACGATCCTCGATGTGGAAAGCGCTCTTCAGGACGTCTTTTATTGGGAAGAGGTGCGCGCCGGGCAGTATTCTCGCATCGAAGGCGGTGAGGGGTTGTATTTGTGTGCGGACGGATCGATGCGTTCAGCCACAAAATCGATCAGGATGGTCGAACAAGGTGATCAGCGCTGGTTGCTCATTCAGGCACGCGAAGTGCAAGACGACCACCGCATTGAGGAAGATCTGGCACGTACCACGTCGCAACTCCGAGCCACGCTCGAGTCGACGGGCAACGGTATCCTGGTTATCGATTGGCAGGGGCGCATTGCCAGTATGAACAGGCTGTTCAGCGCCATGTGGCAACTTGGTGAAGACCTTCTGCTCCGACAAGACGATGCGGTAATCATCGATTTCATCTCTTCCAGTGTCATTGATGAGGATCTAATTCGACGCAGACTGAGGGAAATCGTCGAGAGCAATGAGATTGAAGATATATTGCATCTCAAGGATGGCCGTGTCTTCCAGTGCAAGTCGCTTCCTCAGTACCTTGAAGAACGCATCATCGGACGCGTTTTCGGGTTCTACGACATCACAGAACGCATCCGGATCGAGCAGGATCTTATCGCTGCTCGGGAAAAGGCCGAGTTAGCCAATCAGGCCAAAGCAGCGTTCCTGGCCATGATGTCGCATGAAATCCGCACGCCAATGAACGGTGTCATGGGAGTGGCTGCCTTGATGCGCGATACGCCACTCAATGCAGAGCAGAAACGCTACTTGGATATCATTCGATCCAGTTCCGAATCGCTATTGTCGATCATTAACGACATTCTCGATTTTTCCAAGATCGAGGCGAATAAATTGTCATTGGAAGTGGTCGATTTCAATCTGCTGGACTTGCTTGAGGAATTGGCCGACCTCTATGCCTTGCGTGCAGCGGAAGAATCTCTTGAATATGCCTGGAGCGTGGCTCCGGATGTTCCAGTTGTTTTACGTGGCGATCCCGGGAGGCTTCGTCAGATATTGACCAATCTGATCGGCAATGCGCTCAAGTTTACCTCTACCGGAGGGATTTCTGTGCGCTTTAAGAGGTTGCCGGACAAGGATGGGTGTCTCGTCCTGCATATCGAAGTCCAGGATACGGGCATCGGAATATCGCCCGACAAGCTGTCGAAAATATTCGTCCCGTTCGAGCAGGCAGATTCCACCACGACGCGAAAGTATGGTGGAACTGGTCTTGGCCTGGCGATCTGCAAACAACTCGTCGAACTGATGGGGGGACAGATCAGCGTGAGCAGCGAGGAGAATAGGGGAACGACTTTTGGCGTGGAGGTCATCCTGGAACTGCCGGTGGATGGTTCGTATTCAGGAGATCGAAAAGTACCGGATCTGGCCAGATTCCGCGGGGAGAGAGTCTTGATTGCGGATGACAATCAGACGACGCTGACGGGAATGGTGACATTGCTCGCGAATTGGGGTTTTGCGGTCGACGGAGCGCCTGACGTCGACGGCGTGCTGAATAGGGTCGAATCCGCACTTGCGGAGGGTAAACCCTACCGCTGCGTTGTAGTCGATAGCGATATGGCCTGCGTTGGTGGGGAAAAACCGGACTCACGGCTGATGGATCTCACTCTCCGCTCAGGTGCGGCGCTCGTCCTGTGTCTGCCTTCCGGATCCAAGTGTGACGTGCGGCGCTTTGAGCGGGCGGAGATAACGTGCTGTCTGCAAAAACCTGTACGAAGGGCGATGCTGCTCGAAAGTCTGCATTCGATCCTTGGGTGTTCCGTACTGAAGAAGGGGTCGGAAGGCGGTGCGGTTGTGTCCGCTGACGACTGGAAACAGCGAGTCCGTATTCTGCTTGTCGAGGACAATGCAATAAACGCAATGGTTCTGGTAGGTATCCTCGCCAAACTTGGTTTCAGTCGCGTGGACAAAGCAGGCGATGGGCTGGAAGCCGTGGAGTCGGCCAGAAAAGTTGCTTACGATTGCATCCTAATGGATTGCCAGATGCCAAAAATGGATGGCTACGAGGCCACGCGGCGTTTGCGTGGCATGGGTATTGCGACTACTGTTGTGGCCATGACGGCGCATGCGCTCAGCGGAGACAGGGAAAAATGCTTGGCGGCCGGGATGAACGACTATCTGACCAAGCCGGTGGTCATCGAGACGCTGGCGGATTGTCTGGAAAAATGGTTGGGGTTGGGAGAGCACTCCTCCGCTTAATGGTGTGTCGGTAAGTTTGCTTACTTCAGATCCTTGTGTCGAAGCAAGAACACAAAGCGGTCGCCGGCGCTCGTATCGAGCCAGACGAACGAAAGCCGGGGGAACGTGCGCTCCAGTTCGTCCTTGTTGTGGCCGATTTCGACCACCAGGATTCCGTCGGGGTTGAGATGCTGAGCCGCTTCCTTGAGCAGGACGCGCACGAAATCGAGGCCGTCCTCTCCGCTGGCCAAGGCCAGCTCGGGCTCTCTCCGATACTCCTCGGGCAGGCCGGCCATCGACTCGGCGTTTACATAAGGCGGGTTCGAGATGATGATGTCGTATTTTTCGGCGGGAATCGCGGAAAAAGCATCCGACTGGATCAGGCGAATACGTTCGCCGAGGCCGTAGTCCTCGACGTTGATCCGGGCGACAGCCAGGGCATCCGGTGACAGGTCGACCGCATCGACAGCGGCTTCGGGGAACGCGTCGGCCGCCAGGATGGCTAGGCATCCCGAGCCGGTACACATGTCGAGAACCCGTCCCACCGCCCAGGGATCATTGACCCACGGGCTCAACTGTTCGCGCAGAAGTTCGGCGATGTGAGAGCGAGGAACGATAACCCGCTCATCGACATGAAAACGAAAATCGCCGAGCCATGCTTCCTTGGTCAGATAGGCTGCCGGGAGACGCTCGGCGATGCGGCGCCGGACGATCTCGAGAGCGGCGGTACGTTCGTCACTGGTCAGGCGCGCATCCATGTAGGGATCGAGCTGGTCCACCGGCAGGTGCAGGGAATGCAGGAGCAGGTAGGCAGCTTCGTCCCACGCGTTGTCGGAGCCATGGCCGAAGAAGATGCCGGCCTCGTTGAAGCGGCTGACGGCAAAGCGCATCAGGTCGCGCAGCGTGGAGAGTTCGTTCTGGGCTTGTTTGTATAGGTCGGGAGTCACGTGGCTTGTCTGCAGTTACGGAAGAAGCTGTTGAAGAATGCGCCGATAGACGGCGGAGAGTTGCGCGAGCGCAGCGATCTCGACGCACTCGTCGATCTTGTGGATGCTGGCATTGACCGGCCCGATCTCGATGACCTGTGGGCAGATTTCGGCGAGGAAGCGGCCGTCGGAGGTGCCGCCGCTGGTCGACAGCTCCGTTTCGATGCCGAGTTCGTCGCGGATGGCCTGTCGCGAGGCGTCCACCAGTGCGCCGCCTCCGGTGAGGAAAGGCTTGGCGCCAAGGGTCCAGGCAATTTCGTAGTCCACGCCATTTCGATCGAGGATGCTATGGACCCTGGCCTGCAATTCCCCCGGGGTGCTGGCCGTCGAGAATCGGAAATTGAAGAGGATGTCTACGTGTCCGGGAATAACGTTGGATGCTCCAGTGCCGCCATGAATGTTCGATATCTGCCAGGTCGTCGGCGGGAAGAATTCGTTGCCTTGGTCCCATTCGGTGGCAGCGAGCTCGGCAATCGCCGGGGCGGCAAGGTGAATCGGGTTTCGGGCAAGATGCGGGTAGGCGATATGTCCCTGGACGCCCTTAACGGTGAGTTTGCCTGAAAGTGAGCCGCGCCGGCCGTTCTTGAGCGTGTCGCCGAGCCGGAAAACAGCCGTTGGTTCGCCGACCAGGCAATAGTCCATCGTTGCGCCGCGTGCCTGCAGCGCTTCGACGACGGCCACGGTGCCATCGACGGCGTCGCCTTCCTCATCCGAGGTGAGGAGCAGAGCAATCGATCCGCCGTGATCGGGGTTGTTGGTGACGAAGGTTTCGGTGGCCGTGACAAAAGCTGCGATGGAACCTTTCATATCTGCCGCGCCACGCCCAAAAAGAAAACCGTCGCGGCGGGTCGGCTTGAAAGGCGGGCTTTGCCAGCGGTCGGTCGGGCCCGGAGGTACGACATCAACGTGCCCGGCAAAACAGAACAGCGGGCTGGTGCTGCCGCGGCGCGCCCACAGGTTGGTCACTCTGCCGCGATCGATGATTTCGATGGCGAAGCCGATGCGGCGCAGGCGTTCCGCAACGATAGCCATGCATCCCCCGTCTTCCGGAGTGACGGACGGGCAGGCCACCAACTGCTCGGCGAGATCGAGCGTTGTATTGTCAGGCATCAGTTTTCTTCTTCGGGCACGTCGTCGAGGCTCAGCGTGAATTCCTTGAAGGAGGTGCCACTGCCGTTGGTCTCGGAGAATTCTATGGCGGCCTCGGATGCCTTTTCTTCCTTGCCGTTTGGCGATGCGATCTCGGAATTGTTAATCAGCCACGACAGGTTGGTTGGCGAGTCGGCATTGGTCAGTGCCTCGTCCAGAGTGATGATGCCATCGCGATAGAGCCGGAACAGGTCCTGCTCGAAGGTTTGCGACCCGGGAGCCAGACTTTGTTCCATAGCCTCCTTGATGGCCAGGATCTCCCCGCGTTCGATGAGTTCCTGGATGTGCCGCGTGTTGAGCAGGACTTCCGCGGTCGGCAGGCGCTGTCCGTTGGGCCTCTTGACGAGACGTTGGGAAATGATGGCTTTCAGGCTGGCGGACAGATCGAGGTAGAGTGCGGTGCGGTTTTCCAGTGGGAAGAAGTTGATGATGCGGTTGAGCGCGTGGTAGCTGTTGTTGGCATGCAGCGTGGCCAGGCAGAGATGGCCGGTCTGGGCGTAGGCAATCGCCGCCTGCATGGTCTCCTTGTCGCGGATTTCGCCGATCAGGATGCAGTCGGGCGCCTGGCGCATGGCGTTTTTCAACGCGTGCTCCCAACCCAGGGTGTCCATGCCCAGTTCGCGCTGGTTGACGATTGATTTCTTGTGCTTGAACAGGAACTCGATTGGATCCTCGATCGTCAGGATGTGGCCGGTGCGGTTGGCATTGCGGTGATCGAGCATCGAGGCAATGGTCGTGGACTTCCCCGATCCGGTGGCGCCGACGATCAGGATCAGTCCGCGCTTCTCCATGACCAGATCTGCAAGGATTTCGGGCATCAGCAGCGTGTTTAGCGCCGGAATGTTGCCGAGAATGAAGCGCACGACAATCGAAATCGACGAGCGCTGACGGAACAGGTTGATGCGGAAGTTGCCGACATGCGGGACGCCGAAGGAGAGGTTCATCTCCATCGTGGCTTCGAATGTCTTCTTCTGGTCCGGTGTCATCAGTTCGAAGGCGATCTTTTCGATCATTGCCGAATCCATCACCTGCTGGTTGACCGGAACGGTGTTGCCCTGGATCTTGATGTGGATCGGAATACCGGCGGAGATGAAAAGGTCCGACGCCTGCTTTTCAGACATCAGCTGGAAAAGTTTGTCCAGAATCATGCTATCTCCGCCGCGTTCACGCGAAAAAAAGAAAAAATCAGTCGCCGCGCAGCAGATCGTTGATGCTCGTCTTGGCGCGCGTCTTTGCATCGACCTTTTTGACGATCACGGCGCAGTACAGGCTGTAGCTGCCGTCTTTCGAAGGTAGGTTGCCGGAAACCACCACCGACCCGGGCGGAATGCGGCCATAGCTGACCTCGCCAGTCTCGCGGTCGAAGATCTTGGTCGATTGGCCGATATAGACGCCCATCGAGATCACCGACCCCTCGCCGACGATGACGCCCTCGACGATTTCCGAGCGCGCGCCGATGAAGCAGTTGTCCTCGATGATCGTCGGATTGGCCTGCAGAGGCTCCAGCACGCCGCCGATGCCGACGCCGCCCGAAAGATGCACGTTCTTGCCGATCTGCGCGCAGGAACCGACGGTGGCCCAGGTGTCGACCATCGTGCCTTCATCGACATAGGCGCCGATGTTGACGTAGGAGGGCATCAGCACCACATTCTTGCCGATGAAGCTCCCGCGGCGGGCTGTGGCCGGCGGCACGACGCGGAAGCCGCCGCGCTTGAATCGCTCGGTATTGTATTGCGCAAACTTGGTCGGCACCTTGTCGAAGTAGCGCATCGGTCCGTTGTCCATTACGACGTTGTCTTCAAGGCGGAATGAAAGCAGAACTGCTTTCTTGATCCACTGATGAGTGATCCATTCGCTGTCGACCTTCTCGGACACGCGCAGTGTGCCGGCGTCGAGTTCGGCAAGTACTTTTGCAACGGCTTCGCCAACCTTGGCGGGAGCGGTCCCGGGCTGCAGGGAGGCGCGGTCTTCCCAAGCTTCTTCGATGATCTGTTGGAATTGCTGCATTTGATATTTCCTAGAGGTGTGAAACGAACTGTTGAATGCGGTTGGCGGCGTCGAGACAATCCGCCAGCGGCGCCACCAGGGCGATGCGCACATAGCCGGCACCCGGGTTGATTCCGTGCGCGGGACGCGCGAGGAAGCTGCCCGGCAGAACATGGACATTATAGTCAGCGGCTAGCCGCCGGGCGAACTCGGTATCCGGAATCGGAGTTCTCGCCCACAGGTAGAAACTGGCGTCGGGCATCGAAGTGCCGAGCACCTGGCTCAGCAGCGGGGTGACGGCGGCGAATTTCTGCCGATACTGTTCGCGGTTGGCGACGACGTGCGCTTCGTCCTTCCAGGCGGCGATGCTGGCGGCCTGTATTGCCGGGCTCATGGCGCTGCCATGGTAGGTGCGGTAGAGCAGGTACTGCTTGAGTACCGCGGCGTCGCCGGCGACGAAGCCGGAACGCATGCCGGGCACGTTGGATCGTTTGGACAGGCTGGAGAGCATGACCAGGCGGTCGAAGTTGCGCCCCAGCAGCTTTGCCGCCTGCATGCCGCCCAGCGGCGGCTTGGCCTCGTCGAAGTAGATCTCCGAATAACACTCGTCAGAAGCGATGACGAAACCGTACTTGTCGGACAGGGCGAAAAGTTCTTTCCAGTCGTTCAGATCCAGCACCTTGCCGGTCGGGTTGGCGGGCGAGCAGACAATCAGCAATTGCACCCGACGCCATTCCTCTTCCGACAGGCTGGCATAGTCGAAGGCGAAGTTGTTTTCCTGTACCGAGTTGAGGAAGCGGACATCGGCGCCGGCCAGATAGGCCCCGCCTTCGTAAATCTGATAGAACGGGTTGGGGCTGACGACCAGCGGCACGTAGCCGCGAGTCGGGTCGATTGCCGTCTGGATGAAGGAAAACAGCGCTTCGCGGGAGCCGTTGACCGGAATGATCTCGGTCTCCGGGTTGATGCCGTCGAGCCCGTAGCGATTCTTCATCCATGCGGCAATGGCTTGTCTCAATGCCGGTTGTCCGAGCGTGGTAGGATAGCTCGACAGGCCACCCAGGCCGGCAATCAGGGCATCCTTGATGAATCCGGGGGTCTCGTGTTGTGGCTCGCCGATATAAAGTTTGACTTCACTCAGATCGGGGTTTGGGATCACGCCGGCCATCAGCTGGCGCAGCTTTTCAAATGGGTAGGTTTGCAGCTTGCTGAGATTGGGATTCACTGTCTTGGCATGGAACGGGGATGGGAAAGCGATTATAAAGGAAGCATCGCGCAAATGGCTGTGCCGCAGCAGTGGCCGGCGGGGATGAAAAAAGGGATGGCATGACACCATGCGCAAACAGCACTCGGAATTGAAATGCAACATCACCACCATTGGTGGCGGCACCGGGACGTTCAACGTCCTGTCAGGCCTCGGCAAAAACCGGCGACTGAATCTGGCGGCCATCGTCACGGTTGCCGATTCGGGCGGGTCGACCGGCGAACTGCGGGACGAATTCGGCATTCTGCCGCCGGGCGACGTGCGCCGGGCGATCGTGGCACTGGCGGAGGATACCGAGGTTGTCCGCCGGTTGTTCGAATATCGCTTCAAGGAGGGGCGGCGCATCGCCGGCCATACCGTCGGAAACCTGCTGCTGACCGCATTGACCGACATCGTGGGGGACTTCGAGCGCGGCATCGAGGAACTCTCCGAAATGTTCAACGTACATGGCAAGGTCATCCCGGTGACGCTCGACAATGTCAGCCTGGGAGTTACGCTGGAGAACGGCGAGAGAATCCTCGGCGAAACGGATATCGATGTGCCGAAACACGATGCCAGCATTCCCATCCGCGATGCGTTCCTGCTCGGGGGAGGATGCCTGAACCCACGGGCCAAGGAAGCGATCGATAACTCGGACTATGTGATCATTGGCCCCGGGGATTTGTATACGAGCATCGTTCCCAACCTGCTGTGCAAGGGTATGGTCGACGCGTTGCGCAACTCTGCGGCCAAGATTATCTACGTATGCAACATCATGACCAAGCATGGCGAAACCGATGGTTTCGCCGTCGAGGATTTCGTGCGGGTGCTCGAACAGTATCTCGGGGAGGGAGCGATCGACTATCTGCTGGTCAACAACGGCGAATTGCGCCGCAGCCTGGTCCAGAAATACGAGGCGGAGGGAAAAATCCCGGTCCGCCTGCGGGACCGTCAGTTGCTGGCACAGAAGGGCATCAAGATCGTGGAGCGCGATTTCACCAGCGAAACCGACTACATCCGCCACGACCCGCACAAACTGTCACGCACCATCGAGGATTTTGCCAGCGGCTGGATCAGGTAATCTAACCCGGTTGTGGTCGGCTTGCGTTTTTGCCTGTGCTGTATAAAAATACAGCACACGAACCGGAGAAAGCCGCCATGGTGAAACTGACGCCGCGCCAGCAGGAAATACTCGATTTCATCCGCAATTCGCTGGAGGTTCTTGGCGCGCCGCCAACGCGCGCCGAGATCGCCAGCGCCTTCAGTTTTGCCTCGCACAACGCTGCCGAGGAACACCTCAGGGCGCTGGCGAAGAAGGGAGTGATCGTTTTGGAGCCCGGTTCCGCGCGGGGTATCCGGTTGGTCGAGCAACTGGGGTTGCCTCTGATCGGCAGTGTCGCGGCGGGTAGTCCGATTCTTGCCGTGGAAAACGTGCAGGCGCGTTATGCGCTCGATGCCAGTCTGTTCAAGCCGCGCGCCGATTTCCTTCTGCGCGTGCGTGGATTGTCGATGATCAATGCCGGCATCCTCGACGGCGATTTGTTGGCCGTTCATCGGAGCAGCGAAGCGCGCAACGGCCAGATCGTCGTGGCGCGTCTCGAAGACGATGTGACGGTCAAGCGTTACCGTCGGCATGGCAGCGTTGTCGAACTCATCGCGGAAAATCCAGACTTCGCCCCGATTGTTGTCGACACACGCCGACAGCCGCTGGAAATCGAAGGGATCGCCGTCGGGTTGATCCGCGGTGGCGAGGCGATGTAACTACTTCTGCGCAGCCGGCGAGGACTGCTTCTTGGCGATGGCTTGCTCTAGCGTGGCGGTTGTCTGCGGGTGGTAGTTCTTCTTGGCGAAATACAGCGGCGTGTGGCCGTCAAAATCTTTTTTTTGCGGATCGGCGCCGCGTTCGATCAGAAATCGGCTCAATTTGGGTTGTCCGGTTGCCGCTGACAGATGCAGAGCCGTTTGCCCGGCTTCGGTCCGGGCACCGATGTCTGCCTGTTTGTCCAGCAGGGCTTGCACACTTGGTCGTCCCCCGGAGATTGCGGCGGCGTGCAGCGGTGTCATGCCGGTATGGTCCTTGGCATTGACATCTGCGCCGCTGTCAATGAGCAGTTCAATGATCTTGACGCGCCCGTAGAAGGCAGCGATGTGCAGCGGTGTGCGGCCAAGAGCATCCCTGGTGTCCATGTCGGCGCCGTTGCCAATAATCTTCTGGATTTCTGCAATGTCGCCACGAATGACGGCGTTGGATAGGGCCGGTTCGGCTATGGGGAACTTGCCGTTCATGACCAATGGCTGCGTGTCCTTGGGTTTCTCGACTTTCTTGCCGCATCCCGCGAGCGAGAGAGCGAGAAGGCATGCCGCCAGGACTATTGCCAGGCGTGCCGGACATGACGATACGGGGCGCGAATGGCCGGTTTGTGTCGATCGATGCGAGCGATTCATTTTGTTCTCGGGATAGTGCATTGTTTCGTGTGAAGCCGCGAAAGCACAATCTTATACGATTGCGGTGGTATGGAGGTCGGCGCATCGGGCGAGGACGGAATGCCGCGTTCCATCAAGCCCTTATTGTGGCCTCATTTTTTGGGCTACAATTCGAATTTCCCGCTGCATACTTTTCACATGACCAAATACGTCTTCGTTACCGGCGGTGTGGTGTCCTCTCTGGGCAAGGGCATTGCTGCTGCATCTCTGGGTGCGATCCTCGAATCGCGCGGCATCAAGATTACCCATCTCAAGCTTGACCCCTATATCAACGTCGATCCAGGAACGATGAGTCCGTTCCAGCATGGTGAAGTTTTCGTCACCGAGGATGGCGCTGAAACCGACCTGGATCTCGGGCACTACGAGCGCTTTACCAGTGCCAGGATGGGCAAGCGCAATAATTTCACCACCGGCCAGATCTACGAAACGGTGATCAAGAAGGAACGGCGTGGCGAATATCTCGGTAAGACGGTCCAGGTAATCCCGCACATCACCGACGAGATCAAGGCGCATATCCGACGCGGCGCGGAAGGCGCGGATGTGGCTATCGTCGAGGTCGGCGGTACGGTCGGCGACATTGAATCGCTGCCGTTCCTCGAGGCGATCCGCCAAATGGGGCTGCAGGAGGGCAGGAACAACGCCTGCTATATGCATTTGACGCTCCTTCCGTATATTCCGACGGCCGGCGAACTGAAGACCAAGCCGACCCAGCACTCCGTCAAGGAGCTGCGGGAAATCGGTATCCAGCCGGATATCCTGCTGTGCCGGGCCGATCGCCCCATTCCCGAAGACGAGAAGGGAAAGATCGCCCTGTTCTGCAACGTGCAGCGCGAAGCCGTGATCGAATGCCTGGACGCCGATTCGATCTACAAGATCCCTGCGATGCTGCACAACCAGATGCTCGACGAGATCGTCTGCCACAAGCTCAATATCCTGGCCCGCGCCGCCGATCTGTCGGTGTGGAAGAGTCTGGTGCACGCACTGGAGAATCCCGAGCACAAGGTTAACATCGCCTTTGTCGGCAAGTACGTCGATCTGACCGAATCCTACAAATCGTTGACCGAAGCGCTGGTGCATGCCGGCATCTATACGCGCAGTAAGGTGAAGGTGCACTACATCGATTCGGAAGAGATCGAGACCAAGGGTTGTTCCGTCCTGAAGGGGATGGACGCCATTCTGGTGCCGGGCGGCTTCGGCCGGCGCGGCACGGAAGGCAAGATCGCGGCGGTACGCTATGCACGCGAGAACAAGGTTCCCTACCTGGGCATCTGCCTCGGCATGCAACTGGCGGTGGTCGAGTACGCGCGTGACGTGGCCGGCATGGAAGGTGCGCACAGCACGGAATTCGAGAAGAGTTCGCCGTATCCGGTGATCGGCCTGATCACCGAATGGCAGGATGCCTCCGGCAGGCTTGAGAAACGCGATGAAAACTCGGATCTCGGCGGCACCATGCGCCTTGGCGGCCAGGTCTGCAAGCTTGTGGATGGTACGCTGGCACGGGAAATCTACGGCAAGGCCGAAATCGTCGAACGCCATCGCCACCGCTATGAGGTCAACAACACGCTGTTGAGCGAACTGGAAGCCAAAGGCCTTGTCGTCTCGGGACGGGCGCCGGGTACCGACCTGTGCGAGATGATCGAACTGCCGAAAGCCATGCATCCATGGTTCGTAGGCTGCCAGTTCCACCCTGAGTTCACGTCCTCGCCGCGTCACGGGCACCCGCTCTTCACGTCTTTTGTCAGAGCCGCGATTGCCGGACAGGGCAAGGCATGAAACTCTGCGGATTCGATGTCGGTCTCGACAAGCCGCTGTTCCTGATCGCCGGCCCGTGCACCGCGGAATCCCTAGAACTGTGCGTCGAGGTTGCCGGAACAATGAAGGAAATCTGTTTCCGGCTTGGAGTTCCCTACATTTTCAAGGCCTCGTACGACAAGGCCAACCGCAGCTCGGGTAAATCGGCCCGCGGTCCGGGGCTCGATGCCGGCTTGAAACTGCTTGACGAAGTGCGTCGCCAGGTTGGCGTACCGGTGCTGACCGACGTTCATACCGAGGCGGAAGTTCGTGCTGTCGCGTCCGTGGTTGACGTCCTGCAGACTCCGGCCTTCCTCTGTCGTCAGACGGATTTCATCCATGCTGTGGCGGCGAGCGGGAAACCGGTCAATATCAAGAAGGGGCAGTTCCTTGCTCCGGGTGACATGAAGAACGTCGTCGCCAAGGCCAGGGAAGCCAACGGGGGCGCAGATACCCTGATGGTCTGCGAGCGTGGCGCGTCGTTCGGCTACAACAATTTGGTCTCCGACATGCGCAGCTTGGCAATCATGCGCGAGACGGAGTGCCCGGTGGTCTTCGACGCCACGCATTCGGTGCAGTTGCCGGGTGGGCAGGGCACCGTATCCGGTGGCCAGCGCGAATTCGTGCCGGTACTGGCGCGGGCTGCCGTGGCCGCGGGTATTTCGGGACTGTTCATGGAAACGCATCCATGTCCCGAGAAGGCGCTGTCGGACGGCCCGAACAGTTGGCCGCTAAGCCGCATGGAAAGCCTGCTGACAACACTGGCGGCGCTTGACCGGGCAGTGAAGGCGGCCGGTTTGGATGAATTGCAGTAAATGCCGCCGGTAATTCCGGGTGGCAGCTTGCTTGATCATCTTTGATAAAAAGGAAGAAACATGAGCTCAGTCGTTGATGTCGTTGCACGCGAAATTCTCGATTCCCGCGGCAATCCCACCGTCGAATGCGATGTGTTGCTGGAGTCAGGGGTCATGGGGCGCGCCGCCGTGCCTTCAGGAGCGTCTACCGGTTCACGCGAGGCCATCGAATTGCGCGACGGAGATGCCACACGCTACAACGGCAAGGGCGTCATCCAGGCCGTGGAGAACGTCAATACCGAGATCGCCGAAGCCATCATTGGGCTGGATGCCCAGGAGCAGGCTTTCATCGATCAGACACTGATCCAGCTTGACGGCACGGAGAACAAGTCGCGGCTCGGGGCCAATGCCATCCTCGCCGTATCAATGGCCGTTGCCAAGGCCGCTGCCGAGGAGTCAGGTCTGCCCTTGTATCGCTACTTCGGCGGTTCCGGGCCGATGCAGATGCCAGTGCCGATGATGAATATCATCAACGGCGGCGAGCACGCCAACAACAGCCTGGATTTCCAGGAATTCATGATCCTGCCGGTGAGCCAGAATTCGTTCCGCGAAGCCTTGCGCTGCGGAGCCGAAGTCTTCCATGCGTTGAAGAAACTGCTCGACAAGAAAGGTTTCTCGACTGCGGTAGGCGACGAAGGTGGATTTGCCCCCAACCTCGCCAGCCACGCCGACGCGTTGCAACTCATCGTGCAGGCCATCGAGGCCGCAGGATATTTCCCGGGCGAGGACGTGCTGATCGGTCTGGATTGCGCGGCATCCGAATTCTACAAGGACGGCAAGTATGTTCTGGCCGGCGAGGGCCTGGAGCTTGGCCCCGACCAGTTCGTCGACTATCTGGCCAATCTGGTTGACCAGTTTCCGATCGTCTCGATCGAGGACGGCATGGCCGAAGGCGACTGGGACGGGTGGAAGCTGCTTACGGACAAGCTTGGCGCCAAGGTGCAGATCGTCGGCGACGACGTTTTCGTGACCAACACCCGCATTTTCAAGGAAGGCATCAAGAAGGGCGTGGCCAATTCGATCCTGATCAAGATCAACCAGATCGGGACACTGTCGGAAACCTTCGCCGCCATCGAGATGGCCAAGCGTGCGGGTTACACGGCGGTGATTTCCCACCGTTCCGGCGAAACCGAAGACAGCACCATTGCCGACATCGCCGTCGGCATGAATGCCCTGCAGATCAAGACCGGTTCCCTCTCACGCTCGGACCGTATCGCCAAGTACAACCAGTTGCTGCGCATCGAGGAGGATCTCGGCGACACTGCGGGCTATCCCGGCCTCGACGCGTTCTACAACATTCGCTAGGAGAGCGAGCGAGGGGGAGCGAGACGAATGATGGGCGCGGCCGCGGCCTTTGCTCCTCACTCTTCACTCCTTACTCCTCACTGATTCGATGCGCTGGCTATCCATCGCCCTGATCGCCCTGCTCGTGATGCTGCAGTACCCGCTCTGGCTAGGCAAGGGCGGTTGGTTGCGCGTCTGGGAAGTGGACCAGCAACTGCAGCAGCAGAAAGAAGGCAACCGAAAGCTGGAAATCCGCAATGCCGGACTCGATGCCGAGGTGCGCGATCTCAAGCAGGGCTACGACGCAATCGAGGAACGTGCGCGTTTTGAACTCGGCATGATCCGGCAGGACGAAGTCTTCGTCCAGATTCCGGAAACAGCTCCCGGCAACGCGCGGCCGGCCAAGGAATCCTCAGGGGCCAAGCCGTAGCTTCAAGGTTCGTCAGTCTCGATCGCGCTTCTACTCGATCTCGATCTTTCCCGAAACGGATACGGTAACCAGCGACTCGCCCGACTCCATAGGCATGGGCACCGCTGCTTCGGCGGACATGGCCCTGGATGCTCGCATAACCGGCTGAGCAAAACGACCCCCGGTACTGACTGTCAGGTGCGTGATGCTGTAGTTCTTTCCCATGGCCTCAGCCACCAGTTTTGAGCGCGCCTTGAACAGGACAATGGCGTCAAGCATCGCCTCGTTCTCTGCCTTTCGGCGCGTTTCGGGCGCCGGGAGCATGTTGAGGCTCGAAACCCCCAGGTAGGCTTGCAGTTTTCCGAGTAGTTCCGACAACGCCGCGGTGTCTCCAGACTCCAGCGAAATATCAGAACGCATGCGCCAGGACTCGATCTTCCCGTTCTTCGCGTACACCGGATAGGTATTGGTGCCGCTGGTCTTGGCCTTGACGGCCGGATACCCCTTGGCCGTTTTCAGCGCCTCGGAAATGGCGTTGTTGATCTGCCTCGATAATTCGCCGGGAGTTGCGCCCGTTGCTTCCGCGGAAACCGTGGCCTGCGCCAGATCATTGTTTGCCGGCCGGCTGGCTTCCGACGACAGTTCCACAACGAGCCCAGCCGACGCGGTTACGGTACCCGCCATCAGCAGGAAAAAAATAGCGAACGTCTGTTTCAGGATCGATAGTCGGTTCATTGCTTCTCCGGTCAGTGATCGAATCATTTCGATTGCCCGCTGTCTGCGTCAAAGTCGGCAGTTTAATTCTAGCGCGCCTGATGTAGTGTTAACGTGTGGTCGCGCGGCAGAAGATTGATACAATCCGGCCAACTTGATCGCTTCGCGGCGATAAGTCAGGGTCTTTGAGGAGGCAACATGCTGAAAGAGGGACAAGCGGCACCGATGTTCGTCCTCCCCGATGCGGATATGGAGAACGTCGATATCGCCCAGTATCAGGGCAAGAATCATGTCATCCTTTTCTTTTACCCGAGAGACGACACTCCAACCTGCACGCTGGAAGCCACCGATTTCTCCGATCATGAAGACGAGTTCTCGCGGCATGGGTGCATCGTATTCGGCATCAGCCGCGACGATTGCATCAAGCACGCCGAATTCCGCGACAAGCATGGCATCTCGGTGGGCTTGCTGTCGGATTCGGAAGGTGTCGCCTGCAAGCAGTACGGTGTGTGGCAATTGAAGGAAGTCGACGGGGTGAAAAAGCACGGCATCGTCCGCTCGACTTTCATTATCGACAAACAGGGCGTCCTCCGTTTCGTGCTGTACGGAGTCAACGCCAAGGGCCACGCGCTCGAAGTCTTGCGCGCGGTGAAGGAACTCAATTCATGAACATGCAAGTTGTCAAGAACACGGTCGTTACCCTCGACTACAACGTCACAGATCCCGATGGGGAACTGGTTGATGCCGGCAAGGAACCGCTGGTGTATCTGCACGGCGGTTACGACGATATCTTTCCGATGATCGAGGAAGCCCTGCAGGGCAAGAAGGTCGGCGAATCGGTCGTCGTCAAGATGCAGCCCGACGATGCCTTCGGCGAATACGATGCGGACTTGATCCAGATCGAACCGCGCAAGTCGTTTCCCAAGGAACTTCAGGTCGGCATGCAATTCGAAGGCCTGCCGGAAGGAGGCGATGAGGACGAAGTCATGATATACCGCGTGACCGAGGTTGCCGATGACCGAGTGGTGCTGGATGGAAATCATCCCTTGGCCGGCATGGCCCTGATATTCACCTGCACGGTGACCGCAGTGCGGCCTGCCAGCGCAGAGGAAATTGAACATGGGCACATTCACGACGGTGAGTGCGAGGACGACTGAACGGGCTAGATCTTCCGCCAGACTCTTTCGCCAGACAAAAAATGCAGCCGGCCGGCTGCATTTTTTTTGTCGT
>DBMG01000080.1 GCA_002304785.1 Candidatus Accumulibacter sp. UBA704
TCGGCAGCCGCTGCGGAACCGCGGGTCATGCCCTGTCCGTGGTCGCCGTCACCGGCGCGCGCATCGATACGTCCCAGCTCCGATTCGGCGTCGCGCAGGGCGGCGGCCACCTTGGCCAGCACGCCGGCGATGCATTTGCCGTCTTCCTTCGAGACGGCCGAGGCCGGGCCGAACTTGAGCACTTCCTCTTCGTCGACAATAGCCGGCGCCGGTTGCGTCGGAATGATCGCGCCACGGCGCAGGACCGGCGCGTCGGAGGGCGCGCACCACAGCTTTTCCAGTTCGTCGTCGAGCCAGGTCAGGGTCAGCGAGCAGCCGGCCATATCCATGCTGGTCACGTATTCGCCAACCTCGGGTTCGACGGCGGTGAGTCCGGATTTCTTCAGTTCGGCTTCGACGCTGACCCACAGCACGAACAGCTCTTCGTACTTGGTGCAGCCAAGACCGTTGAGGATAACGGCGACCCGGCCCTTGCAGTCGGCCGGCTTCTCGGCGGCCAGCTTGTCCACCAGCATCTTGGCCAGTGCGGGCGCCGGCATCATGTCTTCTTCGCTGATGCCCGGCTCTCCGTGAATGCCGAGGCCCACGCCGATGCGCTGCGCAGGCACGGTGAACAGCGGTTCCTTGGCACCAGGTAGCGTGCAGCCGCTGAAGGCGACGCCGAACGAAACGGTATTCTTGTTGGCCTTGATCGCTACGCGCTCGACGTCGTCGAGTTTCATCCCGGCTTCGGCCGCCGCACCGGCGATCTTGAAGACCGCGAGGTCGCCAGCCACGCCGCGCCGCTCGTTGGCCTTCTCGGCCGGTGCGCTGGCCACGTCGTCGGTGACCGGCAGGACGCGCACGTCGATGCCTTCGGAAATCAGGCGTTCGGCGGCAAGACCGAAGTTGAGTACGTCACCGGCGTATTTGCCAAAACCGAGCAGAACTCCGCCGCCGCGACTGGCCCGGCGGCAGACATTCGCCACGAGGTGCGTCGAGGGCGAGGCGAACACGTCGCCGGCCACCGCAGCGTCAGCCAGGCCCGGCCCGACGAAACCGGCGAAAGCCGGGTAGTGGCCCGACCCGCCGCCGACGACGACGGCGACCTTGCCTTCCGGCGTGGCAGTCGAGCGCACGACGCCACCGATCACGGGGCGCACAGTGCGGGAAAAGACGGAGGCAAAGCCGGCCAGGGCTGTCTTGGCAAACTCTTCTGGATTATCAACGATGCAGGTCATGGGTTGTCCCCCTCTTAGCGTGGCAGGATGGTACGGAGATAGTCGCGGTTCATGGCGCATACGGTCAGGCTGTCACCGCCGTAGTGTTCGCACAGGAAGGCGCTCTTGAAGCCGTGGGCGAGCGCTTTCTGGATGGCCGTCCGGTAGTTGATGATGCCCAGCGCCAGCGAGGTCGGGTAGGAGCAGATGAGATTCTGCGCCGGATCCTCAATGCGCATGTAGTTCTTGACGTGCCAGTATTTGGCATAGGGAACGATCTTGTCGATCATCGCAGACCAGTGCTCAACCGGCCGGTGCAGGCGGACGAGGTTGCCGATATCGGCGTTGATGCCGACCGCCGGCACATCGACGTCGTTGACGAATTTCACCGCCCCGTCGGCGGTGCCGATGTAGGTGTCCTCATACATTTCCAAGGACACTTCGATGCCCAGTTCCGCAGCGTGCCTGCCCAGTTCGCGGATGCGGCTGACGGCTTTCTGATAGGTCGCCGGGTCATCCGGATTCCTGACGCCTTGCGCGGTCCAGAACCACAGGTGCTTTTTCTGCTCCTCTGTGAACTCGCCGAACAGGCCGAAGGAGACGGCCTTGGCGCCAATTTCGGCAGCGGCGTCGATGACGCGGTGGTTGTAGACCAGGTAGTCGTCGGCATTGACAGGGTCGATGACGCTGGCCTTGCGCGTCGTGGAAATGGCCGGGATGGTCAGCCCGACCGTCTTGACAACGTACATGAAGTCGCGCAGGCGGCTCGGGGAGAGGTCCGCCACGCGCACCCAGCTGTCGCTCGGGTCGAATTCGGTGAACCCGGCGTCGACCACTTGCTGCAGCGTCGCCGCCCAATGGTCAGCCGGCTGGTCCTGCACCAGGCTGCCGTCCGGAAGGACTCCGGAGAAGCCATTCATCGCCGCCGCGATCGGCCAGTTGTCGCGGTTCCATTTCGTTTCACAGCACCCTGCGTTTCTTGCTTCCGACATCGCTCTTCTCCAATTCAACTTGATTTCGTTACCGAAGCGGCCGCTCCGGTGTTCATGCCGCCTGTTTTCTCTTCGCCGCGTCGCTGACGAGCTCGACGATCCGCGCGAAGCCCTCGGGCTTCCACGCTGCGCGCCCGACGAACAATCCATCCACATCCTTGATATCGAGAATGTCCCGGCCGTTTTCCGGGGTCACCGAGCCACCGTAGATGATCCGCGTCCGTTCGGCGATTTCCTCACCGCAATGCTTGCGCAGGATGGTCCGCAAAGCCCGATGCCGTTCCTCGACGTATTCCGGCGAAGCCGCCTCGGCTGCACCGATGGCCCAGCGCGGTTCGTAGGCCAGGATGATTTCCGGGACGCGTTCGTCCGGTTGTCCGTCGATCGAGGTCAGGAGTTGATCGGCCAGCACCTCGTCCGCCCGTCCATCGGCCTTTTCCTGCGCGGTTTCGCCCAGGCAGACGATGGGAATCAGCCCCACGCTCATGGCCTTGTCGACCTTGCGCCGCACCGCCTCGTAGGTTTCCCCGAAATGCTGCAGGCGTTCCGAATGCGCCAGTTCGACGTAGCGGCATCCGGTCTCGAGCAGCATCGACGCCGATATCTCGCCCGTCCAGCTGCCGGAATCGTCCCAGTGCATGTTCTGCCCGCCCACGGCTACCGGCGAACCGGCGAATGCGTTGGCCGCCGTGGCCAGCGAAGTGAAGGGGGGCAACACGTAGATGTCGATCGCCGACGTGTCGAGGCCGGCGATGCGCGACCTGAGTTCCTCGGCATAGCGGATCGAATCCGCGATGCCGTTGTTCATCTTCCAGCCTGTTCCTGCTACCAGTCTGCGCATGTAAAGGGTTTCCCTGCTGGTCTTCCAGAATCATTGAATCCGGTGGCGGCGGATCGAACACTCCGCCCGCCGCAAACCGGCACATCCATCGGCAGCTACTTCCGATACTTGCGGTCGAGTTCGTTCACTGCCGCGACGTTGCCGGCCGACGGCCCCTGCGGATCGAACTCCGAAGCTAGCCAGGCATTGACGATGGTCTTGGCCAGTTCCGGGCCAACCACGCGCGCGCCGAAGGTGATGATGTGGGCGTTGTTGCTCTTGGCCGCGCGCTCCGCCGAAAACGTATCGTGGGTCTGTGCCGCGCGGATACCCGGCACCTTGTTGGCCGACATGGCCACGCCGATGCCGGTGCCACAGACCAGGATGCCGCGGTCGAACTGCCCGGCCAAGATGGCCTGGGCCACGCGCTCGGCGATATTTGCATAATATTCCCCGGCCACCCCGGTCGGCGACTTGCTCATGTCCGTCACTTCGACGTCCTTGAGCCCTTTCAGGTGAGGAACCAGAACGTCAACCAGGGATACTCCGACGCTGTCGCCGGCAATCGCAATTCTCATCATCTTTGATCCTTAATGCCAATGGGTTATTTTGGTAAGCCGATGGGCAGTATAATACTTTTGTATTTTCGTGACAACATTTGTCAATTTGATGGATAATCGGCTCGTTTTCCGGTTTATTTTTTCTCCGACAAGTTGTTTAATGCCGCATTCGCCGATTTCGACCCAGGGAAAACCAAGATGAGTTCTATCGAATCCAGCGCCTTGCCTGGCGAGCAACTGCGCGCGCGCATCGCGTGGTACTACTTCGTCGCCGGACTGACCCAGCAGGAAATCTCCGATCGTCTCGGCATTGCCCGGGCGCGGGTCAACAAGATCGCCGGACAACTGCGCACGGACGGGTCGGTGGTCATCGACATTCGCCTGCCGCTGGCCAGTTGCGTCGAACTCGAGGAGAGGTTGCGCGAAGCCTACGGGCTCAAATCGGTTTCAGTCGTTCCCTCCTCGGACGACGATGAGCAGCAGCGGCGCATGCTCGGCGAGGCCGGGGCCGCGTTGCTCGACCCCATGCTCTCGGACGACCAGTGCATCTCGGTCGGTTGGGGTAGAACGCTGATCAACAGCATCAAACAACTGCGCCCGCGCAAGCTGCGCGACAGCGCGGTCGTCTCGCTGATGGGCGGTCTGACGCGCGGTTCGGAAACAAACACCTTCGGCGTGTCCACCGAGTTTGCCAAGACGCTCGGCGCGGAGTGCTACTACATCACCGCGCCCGTCTATTGTCCAAGCGTGGAGAGCCGCGGGGTTCTTCTCCAGCACAGCGGCGTCAGCGAAGTCATGGAACGTGCCCGCCGCTCCAACCTCGCGGTCGTCTCCTGCGGCGATCTTACGTCGAAAACCCCGCTGACGACGATCAACAGCGTACGCCAGCGCCTGCCGGAACTCCGCAAATGCGGCGCCATCGGGGAAATCCTGGGAACCTTCCTCGACGCGGAAGGCGTTCCCGTCGCCCACGAACTGAACCAGACGGTCATCGCCATGTCGCCGACCGACCTGAGGGCCGTCCCGAACAGCATCCTGATCTCCGGCGGCCTGTACAAGGCCGAGGTCATCAAGGCCATTCTGGCCTCGCGGTACGTCAACAATCTCGTCACCGACGAGGCGGTCGCCCAACGTCTGCTGGTGGAATAGCACCGTACCGGATCCGAACCGATTGGAGCGGACCTGTCAGATCGCGTTCTTGATCCGCTCCCAGGTTCCCCGCAGGTGATTGACCATGGCCGCCGAGAGGCGCTCGCCGTCGCGCGCCTCCAGTGCCTCCATCATTTCCTCATGATCCCTGACGGCAGCCAGCAGCGACTCCTCTTTCTGGTCGCCGATGAAGCGGATCCGCTTCATGCGTGTCTGCAGGATGTCGTGCACCAGGCACAGTGATTCGTTCCCGGCCAGCGAAATCAGCAGGGTGTGGATCTGCTGGTTGAGTTTGAAGTAAGGCAAGCGTTCCCGCGTCTTGTAAAACTCCAGCATCTGGTCGTGCAGACTGCGGACCTCGCGGATCTCTTCATCCGTGGCGTTCTGGCAGGTAAGTGGCCCGGCCATCGCTTCCAGATGGCTCAATACGTCGAGCATGTCGCGAGCATCCTTTCTGGTCAGCTTGCGCACCATGGCGCCGCGGCTGGGAACCAGATCCACCAAGCCCTCGGAAGCCAGCACCTTGAGCGCCTCGCGTAGCGGTGTGCGCGAAATCCCCAACTGCTGACAGAGCTGCCCTTCATGGATCCGCGCCCCGACGGGAATCCTCCCTTCGATGATCATGTCGCGAATGCGCGTGACAACGACGTTATGCAGGGTCGGACGCTCGATGCGCACGGCTTCGGTCGAAGCATCCGTGTCCGCCAGGGTATTCAATTCGCCATTCATCGAAGCCGATCCGATTCTCAAAAGCCCGGAATATGGACCCGGGGACACCAGTCGTCAACATGCGAAATGGCAATCTCCATCGTCTCGGCCATTCGCTCCTGAATTCTGCATTCAGAATTTTACATCTTTAATTTGACATTTCCAGTATTTTGGTTGCAGTATTTGCAAGAACCGATTTCTGGAGGAGACCAACCCGATGCAAACCCGCCTGCCTACCATCGCCCTGGCCATGGGCGATCCCGCCGGGATCAGCCCGGAACTCACCGCCAAGCTGCTGGCCAACGACGAAGTCCGGGCTGCCGCCCGGATCATCGTCTTCGGTGACCGGCGCATCCTCGACGAAGGCGCCCGGATCGCCGGCGTGACGCTCGACATCTCCGTCGTCGCGCCGAATTCGGCCTACGATGCCTCGCAGCGCCCGACCCTGGTCGATCTGGGCCACCTGGCGCCGCAGGATGTCAAGCGCGGGGAAGCCACGCCGGAAGGCGGCGCCTTCGCGCTCGAGAATTTCCGCCGCGCGCTGGTCATGGCCAACGAAGGCAAGGCCGACGCGGTCTGCTTCACGCCGTTCAACAAGAAGGCGATGCGCTACGTCTATCCCGGCTACGACGACGAGATCCGCTACGCGGCGGACATCACCGGCTTCAAGGGGGCGGCACGCGAATTCAACGTGCTGGACAATCTGTGGAACTGCCGCGTCACCTCGCACATCCCTCTGTCGCAGGTGGCCTCCGCGCTCTCCGTCGATAACATCGTCGCCGAACTGGCCCTCGCCGACCGCTGCATGCGCGAATCCGGGCTGCAGAATCCGCGCATCGCCGTCGCCGGCCTCAACCCGCATGCCGGCGACGGGGGCAATTTCGGCCAGGAAGAGATCGACATCATCGAACCCGCGGTGAAACTCGCCGTACAGAAGGGGTTCAACGCCTCCGGCCCGTACCCGGCCGATACCGTTTACGTGCGCGCCAGGAACGGCGAATTCGACGGCGTCCTGACCATGTACCATGACCAAGGACAGATCGCCATGAAGCTGATGGGCTTCGATCGCGGCGTCACCATGATGGGCGGTTTCCCGTTCCCGATCTGCACGCCGGCGCACGGCACTGCCTACGACATCGCCGGGCGCGGCATCGCCAATCTCGGCGCCAGCAAGGCCGCCTTCCTGCTGGCTGCGCGCATGGCGGGCCGGAATCTGGCGGCAATGAACAAATCATAAAAACAGTCTCACCCGTGGTTGTTATACGTTGTTGCATTCATCACGTTCCAATTCACACAAGAGGAGTCATGCCATGTTCAAGACCAAACTGATCGCCACGATGCTGGCAAGCGCATTCTGTGCAGCGGGGGCAAGTGCCGCGTGGACGCCCGACAAACCCGTTGAATTCATCGTCACCAGCGGCGCCGGCGGCGGCACCGATATCTTCACCCGCACGATCCAGTCGATCATCGTCAAGAACAAGCTGATGGATGCGCCGATTGTCGTGGTTAACAAGGGCGGCGGCGCCGGCAGCGAAGGCTACGTTTATGGTTCCGCCGAACAGAACAACCCCTACCGCGTGACCTTTGGCACGAACAATGAATACCTCCTGCCGCTGGTCGCCAAGATGGGTTACGCCTCGGAAGGCTTTACACCGGTCGCGGCCATGGCGCTAGACGAATTCCTCATCTGGGTGAATTCCAACTCACCGCACAAGGACGCCAAGAGCTTCATCGAAGCGGCCAAGAAAGGTGATGGTTTGCGCATGGGCGGGTCGCAGTCCAAGGATACCGACCAGACCTTGGTCAGCATCATCAGCGAAGCCACCGGCGCGAAGTTCACCTATATCCCGTTCAAGAGCGGCGGCGAGGCGGCCATCCAGCTGGCCGGCGCGCATATCGATTCCAACGTAAACAATCCGAACGAGAACATCGGCCAGTGGAAAGCCAACATGGTCCGCCCGTTGTGCGTGTTCAGCCCCAAACGCATGGCTGCCGGCCCCAAGGTCACGAAGGATATGAGCTGGTCCGACATCCCGACCTGCAAGGAATCCGGCGTCCCGATCGAAACGTACCAGATGCCGCGCACCATCTGGCTGCCCGCCGGCGTATCCCCCGAGGTCGTGACGTTCTACTCGAACGTGATGGCCAAAGTGCAGCAGACGCCTGACTGGAAGGCCTATATCGAGAAAACGTCGCAGACCGGGACGTTCATGGCCGGGGACGAGTTGCGCAAGTACATCACCCAGGACACGGCTCGGGCCTACAGCGTATTCAAGCGCGAAGGCTGGCTGGCCAAGTAGACAGTGCAATCCGGTCGGGAGCGGTTCGCTGAGCCGCTCCCTGTCTGCTATTTCGAGGAGTCTTTATGCGAACCACCTCCGGGGTGCTGCTCACCCGTCTGACAATGGAAGTCGCGACGGCGCTGGTCACCGGTCTGATCGGCGCAACCGTTTGTTACGGATCGCTTGAATTCGGTATCGGCTGGGGCGATGCCGGCCCGCAGCCGGGTTATTTCCCGTTCTACGTCGGCCTGATCGTGATCATCGCCAGCACCGTCAATCTGGGCTTCGGTATCTATCATCACCGAGACCGCGTCGAGGAATTCCTCACGACCGAACAGGGACAGCGCATCCTGGCCTTTTTCGGACCGATGTTCCTCTTCGTACTGGTTTCGTCGTTCCTCGGCCTGTACGTCGGCATGATCCTCTACCTCTTCAGCGTAATGGTATTCCAGGGTGGCTACCGTCTGCCCAAGGCGCTCGCCGTGAGCCTGATCACCGCCATCGCCAACTACTTCCTGTTCGAAGTCTGGTTCAAGGTTCCGCTGCTCAAGGGGCCGCTCGAAGCACTGATCGGGATTCACTGATCTGGTCGGCAAACCACCAAGCGAACTCGGCAACAAAACACTCTGGGGAACTTCACATTGGATAACTTCAGTAACTTGATGGACGGCTTCGCGATTGCGTTTTCGTTCTTCCATCTGGCCCTCATGGCCGTCGGCGTCCTGCTCGGCATCCTGGTCGGCGTCCTGCCGGGATTGGGCGCACCGAATGGCGTATCGCTGCTGCTGCCGCTGACCTTCACGATGGATCCGGTGTCGGCCATCATCCTGCTCACCAGCATGTACTGGGGAGCCTTGTTCGGCGGTTCCACGACCTCGATCCTGTTCAACATTCCCGGCGAGCCCTCGTCGGTAGCCACGACCTTCGATGGTTATCCGATGGCCCAGCAGGGACACGCCACGCACGCGCTGACGCTCGCCTTCATGTCGGCCGGATTCGGCGCCATGTTCGGCGTCGTGGTGATCACCGTTCTTTCCGGCTGGGTCACCCAGTTCGCCCTGAAATTCAGTTCGCCGGAATATTTCGCCGTGTTCCTGCTGACCTTTGCCAGCTTCATCGGCATGGGCAGCGGCTCCGCCTTCAAGGCCATCGTCTCGATGATGCTCGGCTTCGCCTTCGCCACCGTCGGCATGGATGGCATTTCCGGCAACATGCGCCTGACCTTCGGCTTTTCCGAACTGGTCAAGGGCATCAGCTTCCTCGTCGCCGTCATCGGCCTGTTCGGTCTGGGCGAACTAATGCAGACCATGGAAGAAGGACTGCGCTTCGACGGCATCCACGCACGCATTCGCGTCCGCGACGTATTCAAGGCGGTGGCCTCGATGCCCAGCCACTGGATGACGCTGCTGCGTAGTTCGCTGATCGGCTGCTGGATGGGCATCACCCCTGGCGGCCCGACTGCCGCATCGTTCATGAGCTACGGCCTGGCCAAGCGCTTCTCGCGGCGCAAGGAGCATTTCGGCAAGGGCGAGCCCGCCGGTGTCGTGGCCCCGGAAACCGCTGACCATTCCGCCGGCACCTGCGCCATTCTGCCGATGCTCGCTCTGGGCGTTCCCGGTTCGGCTACCGCCGCGGTAATGATGGGCGGCTTGATGATCTGGGGCCTGACGCCTGGACCGATGCTGTTCATCGAGCGCCCGGATTTCGTCTGGGGCACCATCGCCAGCATGTACCTGGGCAACGTCATGGCCGTGGTTCTGGTTCTCGCCACCGTGCCGATGTTCGCCGCCATCCTGCGTATCCCCTTCTCGATCATCGGCCCGATGATCGTGGTGGTGTGCTTCATCGGCGCCTATACCATCAGCGGCTCCCGGCTCGACCTGTGGCTGGCCCTGCCCTTCGGCATCCTGGGTTACGTGTTCAAGAAACTCGGCTATCCGATCGCCCCGATGGTCCTGGCCATGGTTCTCGGCGACAAGGCGGAGGATGCCTTCCGGCAATCGATGATGATGTCCAAGGGATCGCTGGCCATTTTCTGGAACAACTCGGCGCTGGTCGCCACGATCATGAGCTTGGCCATGCTGCTGCTGTTCTGGCCAATGGTCAGCATGATCATCAGGCGCTTGCGCGGCGCAGAACACGGAAAACGGATATCGGCGTAACATGGCCGTTTTCCGGATCGGTCGATTGCAGGCGCAGGGGACAACATGGCAATGAGTATCGGCAGCGTTGGCACCGTGCCGGCCGCCCTTGCCTCGGCAAGGACCGGCGATACGGTCGCCGTATCCGTACTGAAGAAAACCCTGGACATCCAGGAACAGACAGCCCTGCAATTGCTGCAGGCACTGCCCCAACCGTCAGGCAGTGCGTCGCCACAACCCGTCGGAGCGCTGGGCAACACGGTCAACGAATTCGTCTGACGCCGTCGATCCATCGCAATTCCTGACGCCGCCGCAAACGAAACGCGGAACCGAAAGAACAATTCTTCCGGTTCCGCGTTTTTTGTATCGTGCTGCGCTCAGCGACGCCGATCCAGTTTCTCCTCGACTGCCGCCACCCGGGCGGTGTGCAAACGCTCGGGAATATCCGCCTTGTTGCCGCAACTGCTCGCAATCGCGCCGGCGTCGACCGATTTCGCGGCTTCAAGCGCCTGCAGAAAGAGATCCGGTGAAGGAATCGGCTTATCCTCCCAACCGAGCCTGCCGTGGAAATCGCAATCGCACGCTTCGAGAAGCTGCCGAAAACGTTGCGGACGCCTGAAGGCATCGGTCCGCTCCAGCAGGCGCACGATCGTCGATGTGCGCATTTCCGGCCCGCGCCGGATATCGCCGTGATAGCGCGCCACCAGCAGGGCCAGGTCGCGGCACTCGGCCGGCGCCTTCAGGTAAGCGCACACTTCCTCCACCAGCCTTACGCTACGGGCTTCGTGCCCGGGATGTCGGGGCAAATCAGAGGCATCGGTCAAACCCTTGCCGAGGTCGTGCAGCAGTACCGAAAAACGCACCGGCAGGGTGAAGCCTTCCAGCGCCGAGCGGTCCAGCGCCAACATCACGTGAATGCCGGTATCGATTTCCGGGTGATAGTCGGCCCGCTGCGGAACACCGAACAGCCTGTCCAGCGCCGGAATGATCCGCGCCAGCGCACCGCATTCATGCAGCACCCGGATCATCCGCGACGGGGATTTCTCCATCAGCCCCTTGGCCAGTTCCTGCCACACGCGCTCGGCGACGAGGTGATCGACCTCGCCGGACTCGACCATCCGGCGCATCAGATTGAGGGTTTCCGGCGCGATTGAAAACTCGGCGAAACGCGCGGCGAAGCGCGCCACGCGAAGAATGCGCACCGGGTCCTCGACGAAGGCCGGACCGACATGACGCAGCACGCGCGCCTCGATGTCGGTCACGCCACGGAAAGGATCGATCAACGAGCCGTCATCGGCACGCGCGATGGCATTGATGGTCAGGTCGCGACGCGCCAGGTCCTCTTCCAGCGTCACGTCCGGGGCCGCGTGAAAGGTAAATCCCTTGTAGCCATGCCCCGCCTTGCGCTCGGTGCGAGCGAGCGCGTACTCCTCGTGCGTCCGGGGATGCAGAAATACGGGGAAGTCCTTGCCGACTGGCCGGAAGCCGCGCGCCAGCATCTCGTCGGGAGAAGCGCCGACGACGACGAAATCCCGGTCCTGCACCGGAAGCCCGAGCAGTTCATCGCGGACCGCCCCGCCTACGGTAAATATCTGCATGGCGAGGCAGCGTTCCGCTCAATCCGCCTCGGCAACGGCCCCGTTACGCCATTCCTGCATGGCCGGCAGCGCCACCATGGTTTCCACCCATTTGCGCGACGCTTCGGGCAGGTCGACGTGGTAGGTCAGGAAACGCCACGCCACCGGCGCATACATGGCATCGGCGATGGTGAAATGGCCGAACAGGAACGGGCCCTTGCGCCCGTAGCGCTGGCGGCAGCTTTCCCAGATGGCCACGATGCGGGCGATGTCCGCGGCGACCTCCACCGAGGGCTGGAGAAACGGCTGCGAAGCGCGCACGTCCAACGGCATTCCCTGGCGCAGCGCAACAAAACCGGAGTGCATTTCCGCAGAAACGGAACGCGCCTCGGCACGCGCCTTGCGCTCGGACGGCCACAGCGACGACGCCTTTTCCGCCAGATACTCGCAAATCGCCAGAGAGTCCCAGACCACGGTCTCTCCGTCGATCAGGCACGGCACCTTGCCGGACGGCGAGTATTTCAGGATCTCGGCCTTGGTCGTGGCACTGCGCAAGGGAATCAGGGTCTCCTCGAACGGCAGTCCGGCCTGCTTGATGGCCAGCCAGGGGCGCAGGCTCCACGATGAAAAATTGCGATCACCGATGATTAGTTTCAGCATGAAAGGACATCTCTCCAACAATGGTTAACGGAAAGTGCGGCGACGCAATTCGTCGAGCCGCGATCGGGTGCTAAGGTGCGTGAGATAGGTCGGTGCCACGGCCTCCAGCGGCTGCGGTTGCCAGCCGGGGAAATCGAGCCGCCCATCAGTGACGTTGTCCACCTGCATTGAACGCAGGTTGTCCGGCGACATCGGCGGATTGGGCAGCAGGCCAAGCAGGCAAGCCTGAAGCCTGGCCAGCGGATCGGGTAAATCGATTACCGTGCGCGGATGGCCGGTGAGCGTGCCGGTGTATTCCACCAATTCCTTCAAGGTGTATACCGTGGGACCGCAAAGTTCATAGATCTTGCCAACGGTGGTGCGATCCGTGAGGGCGCTGACGAACGCCTCGGCCACATCGCCCACGTAGACCGGCTGAAAACGCGCCTTGCCTCCGGCGATCGGCAGAACCGGAAAGGCCTTGAGCAACGAAGCGAAGGTGTTCAGGAAGATGTCGTCGGGCCCAAAGATGACCGAAGGCCGGAAGACCGTCACGTCGATCTCGCAAGCCGCACCCATGACGACTGCCTCGCCGGCAGCCTTGGAACGCAGATAGGCCGAAGGAGCATCGCTGGCCGCCTTGAGCGCGCTCATGTGCAGCAGGCGGCGCACCCCCGCCGGCTTCATCGCAGCCACGATCTTCCGCGGCAGTTCCACGTGCGCCGCGGCGAAACGTCGGCCGTAGGGCTGCGCTCCGTCGCCATCGTGCAGGATGCCGACCAGATTTATTACCGCGTCGCCCCCCCGGAACAAGTCTTCAAGTTCAAGGGGATCATGAATATTGGCCGCCACCACCCGCACCCCCGGCAGCATCGTCAGCGCCTTGCGGCTGTCCCGCCGACGCGTCGGCACCGTGACCTCGAAGCCACGGCCGGAAAGTCGGCTGGCCAGGCAGCTGCCGACGAAACCACCGCCTCCGAGCAACACCACTTTTCCAGGCATGATGACCTTCCGCCAACGGGGAACGAGAGGGCCGATTCTACGGCAATTCCTCGGCCTTTGTATCGGCCGTACGCGGCGCGATCGTGCCCAGGCGGTTCTTGATCGACTGCGGTTGGCCGTTGAACAGCGCCGAATAGTAAACCGCGTTGCTCATCACCTTCTTGACGTAATCGCGCGTCTCGTTGAAGGGAATCGTTTCCGCGTAAACCGCCCCCTCCAGCGGACGATCGGCCTGCCAGCGGCGTGCGCGCCCCGGACCGGCGTTGTAGGCAGCGGAAGCCAGCACCGGATGGTTGTCCAGGCTTTCCATGACCATGCGCATGTAGCTCGTACCGAGCAGGACGTTGGTCTCCGTATCGTTGACCTTGCCCGGCTGGAAATTCTTCATCCCGATCTTGTTGGCCACCCAGCGCGCCGTCGCCGGCATCAGCTGCATCAGCCCCGAAGCCCCGACCGACGAACGGGCATTGGTCACGAATCGGCTTTCCTGGCGCATCAACCCATAAACCCAGGCATCGTCCAGCGACTGTTCCCGGGCGGCCGGTCGCACCTGCTCGCTGTAAGGCGACAGATAACGCAGCGAATAGTCATGCTCTTCCCGCGTGCGGTCAGCCGCGGCGATCGCCCGGTCATAGATGCCGGCGCGATGCGCCAGCGACGATGCCGCCAGCAACTCCCGGTCGGTCATGCCGCGCAAGCCCCAGTTCCACTCCCGCACGCCTTCCGTGCGCATATTCAACCGGAACAACGCCAGCGCGCGTTGAACCGTCGTACTGGACTCGATACGCGACATTTCTTCGGGCGTGGGCGGAACGGCCTTGGGTGGCGGCGTGATGGCCCGCCCGAGTTCCTCGTCGGCCAGGTTGCCGTAGAAATTGGGCTGGCCGGCCACCTTGGCGAACAGCGCATTGGCCTCGTCCGTGCGACCGCCGGCGCGGTAGGCGCGCCCCAACCAGTAGGTCCAGGTCGGTTGCTCGGCCAGCGCGGCCGGCATCTTCTCAATAGTTGAACGGACGGTGCCCCAGTCCTGGGCACGCAACGCCGCTCGCACTTTCCACTGCGCCACTTCGTCGGACATCGGTACGTCGCCTGCCCTGCGGAACCAGTCGAGCGCCTCGGTCATGTGCTTCTGCGCGGCCTGCCAGCCGATCTGGCTCCATGCCCAGCCTTTTTCCCCGGCCTGCAAGCGAGCCTCGATCTTCTCCAGTTGCTCGGCGGCCATGCGGGGATCGCTGCGGGCGATGCGGCCAATGGCCAGCGCCGCCAGCTCGCGATGCATGCGGCTGTTCGAAAGACTGGTCTTGACCAGCCACTGCATCGGCGAGTCGGTCACCGTCAGCGCCGTTTTCGCATCGGGCGTCTGGCTCTGCGGAAGGTAATTCATGCTGTAGCGCGCTCCCGCCAGGCGGCCAGCTTCCACCTGCCGGCGGATGCGCGTCCAGACGCCGTCGGCCAGCACGCGCTTTTCCAGGATCAGCGCTTCGAGCACCGGATAGCACGATTCCGGAGGCTCGATCAGGTTCAGCCACAGCGGCATGGCGTCGTCAAGCATGCGTGCGTCACCGCGCACTCGCCGGCTCTGCAGTGCGTAGCAGGAAAGTTCCTGGTCCGGCTGCACCAGCGCCGGATATTCGGCGTCGAAGAGATCCCATTGCTGCTGCTTGCCCAGTTGCTTCAGCCAGTCGCCGCGCAACTTTTCGGCGATGTAGCTTCCCTCGTTGCGCACCAGGAAAGAACGAATCGTGGACGCGTCGATATCATTCTTCAATTCGGGCTGCAAGCGCCAGTATTCCACGTAGGGAGCGAGCTCATGGCCCTGCAGTTCGCCAGCCAGCCGCTCAAGCCGGACACGGTCACCCGCGCGCGCGGCATCGCGTGCGGCAAGGAACAGGTCGTCGGAGGGCGCAGCGGAAACCGGGAGGTGGATAGCCAGAAGGGGAAGCAGGTACAGAACGGCGGCGAGGCGGAACTTCATGATAAGCTGGAAAACCCGTAATTACTGCTTTTCAGCATATCACATGCGTACTGACCAGACGCCGGAAGCACACAATAAAAACAAGGACGACCGGTCATCGCCCGGCGCATGGCGACGTGAATTGCGCCGGCATGCCATCGCCCGACGCATGGCCTTGAGCGGAGAAGAATGCGCACAACGCTCACAGGAAATTTGTCACCATCTTCAGGCGCATTTCCCGCAACTCGCCGCCATGCGCGTCGGTTTCTGCTGGCCGATGAGGAACGAACCGGATCTTCGCCCGCTGCTGGCCACGTGGCAGGCGGTGGGCAGTACGTCATTCACCGCCCTGTTGCCGGTCGTCGTCGAGGCGGATGGTGCTCTCGCCTTCCGCGCCTGGGCGCCGGATATTCCGATGGTTGAGGACCGCTACGGCATCCCCACCCCGGCCACTGGCGACTTCCTGCTGCCGCAGGCGCTGCTCATCCCGCTCGTCGCCTTCGACGCAGCCGGCTACCGCCTTGGCTACGGCGGTGGTTTTTTCGACCGCACACTAACGGGACTGCAGCCCCGGCCGCTCGCCATCGGCGTCGGCTTCGAACAGAGCCGCGTCGAGACGATCCACCCCGAAGCACACGACGCCCGTCTCGACGCGATCGTCACCGAAATCGGCGTAATGAACTTCACCTGAGGCAACAGCAGTTCAGCGGAACTCGAACAGTTCGCGATGGAAGCGCCGCGCATCGAGACCGAAATCGCGCTCCAGCACCGCCTGAAGGCTCTTGCCCCAACGGGCCGGACCGCAGAACCACACGCTGCGCGCCTTGCGGACGAACTGGCCGATTTCGGCCTCCGAGAACCGTCCTTCACGGCCGGAGACCCGCTTGTGCAACTGCACGCCAGCCCTGCGGCACAATTCCTCCAGCCCTTCCGGGAAGTCGCTGTTCCCTCCGTCATGCGCGCTATAGAAAAGATGCACCCGTCCGCACGCGCCGCCATTCGCCGCCAGCATGTTGAGGCGGGCAAGGAACGGTGCGACGCCGACCCCGCCCGCAACCCAGACCTGGTCTTCGGCAAGGTCGCCGAAATCGAAGCCGCCGTAGGGCCCCTCGACGCTCACCGTGTCGCCGACCTTGACGCGCCCCGGCAGGCTGCGCGTGTAGTCGCCAAGCGGCTTGATGGCGAAACCCAGTTCGGCGCCGGCCTTCCATTCGGAGACGATCGAGAACGGATGCGGGCCTTCGCTGCTGTCAAGCGTCAGCAGGGCGAACTGGCCGGCAGCATGCCCCGGCCAACCGGCACCGGGCGCAATGCCCAGTTCGAGGACGCCCGATTCGCCGACCGTCGCGCGCACCACTCGCCCGCTATGGCTGCGCGACGAACCGATCATCCCGCGCAGCGAGATCACGGCGATGACGCAGCCGGCGACGCAGATCGCCGCAAGAGCAACGCCGAACGGCGTCGCCAGCAACTTGTCCTTCCACAACATCACGCCGCTGTGAAAGGCGCCGAGCAGGAAAATGACGGGGAATCCCTTGTGCAGCTTGCGGAACCAACCATAAGGAACGACGCGCAGGAGCGAGACGATGCCTAGGGCGATCATCCCCCACGCCGCCCATTCCCCCATCTCCTTGCCTTGGCCGACCCACGAGAATCCGCCCCCATGCTGGCGTTTCGCGCGGGTCGCCGCCTCGATCCAGCCCCAGGCGATCAGAGTCCGTGGCGAGAGCACCAGCAGCCAATGCACGGCGACCAGCAGCACCGCGCCGATACCGGTCCACTTATGGACGTGATAAAGCTTGTCGAGGCCGCCCAGTCGCTGTTCCAGCCACGCCGGGCGTAGCGCCAGCAGCATGCAGAAGCCCATCCAGCTCAGCGCCAGCGCCCCGGTCAGCGCCGTGTACGCGTGGCGCAAGGAAAAAAAAGGGGCGGAAAAACTGACGATGCCGTCGGGCTGCAGCACGGCCCAGAGCACGGCGATGACAAGCGATAAAGGCAGGAGAAATCGTTTCATGGCGTTTACCAATTCGGAATGGACAAGAATCTGACACCGTCATTGTCATTCCGACCCCGGTTGCAAAGAATTTCGCCGCCGCGAGAATCTGTTGCAAATCGTTTCAGCTGCCTGTCGCCCGGCGACCAAAATCGCGCACGAAGTCTTCCAGTTCCGCCGCCGGCATCGGCCGGGCCAGCCAGTAGCCCTGAATCTCATCGCAACGGAAGAGCTGCAGCAGGTTGCACAGTTCCTCGGTTTCCACACCCTCGGCGATCGTTTTCAACTTCAGGCTGTGCGCCATCTGGATGATGGCCCGGACGATCGCCGCATCATCCGGATCGGTGACCAGGTCGCGCACGAAGGACTGGTCGATCTTCAGCTTGTCGACGGCGAAACGCTTCAGGTAGGCGAGGCTCGAATAGCCCGTTCCGAAATCGTCCACGGACAGCTTCACCCCCAGCGCCTTCAGACGATGCACCGTATCCAGGGTGGCCTCCGCATCCTGCAGCAGGATGGATTCGGTCAGTTCGAGTTCCAGCCATTGCGACTCGAGATCGGAAAGCACCAGTGCGTTGATCACGGTATTCACCAGATCGAGGCGCTTGAACTGGATAGCCGACAGGTTGACGGCCATGACGAAGGGCGGCAGGCCGGCCTCCTGCCACGCCCGCGCCTGACGGCAAGCCTCGCGCAGCACCCAGGCGCCGATCTGCACGATGAGGCCGGAATCTTCGGCCACCGGGATGAATTTCGCCGGCGGCACCAAGCCGTTATCCGGGCTGTTCCAGCGCACCAGCGCTTCCACGCCGATGATCGTGCCCTCCTGCAGGTCGAGTTGCGGCTGATAATGCAGGACAAACTCACCGTTCTCCAGTGCCCGCCGAAGCTGGGATTCCAGGTTCATGTGCTCGACCACCTGCAGGTTCATCTGCTCGGTGAAGAAGCGGTGGCTGTTGCGGCCGGCTTCCTTGGCGTGGTACATGGCCGTGTCGGCCTTCTGCATCAGCACGTCGAAATCGTCGCCATCGTCGGGGAAGATTGCCACGCCCATCGAGAACGAGGTGATCAGCGAGTGTTCGCCGATCTGGAAGGNNCGCACGTCGTTGAGCACGATGATGAACTCGTCGCCGCCCTGCCGGCTGATGGTGTCGGACTCGCGCACGCAGCTCTTGAGCCGGTCGACCACCGCCTTGAGCAAGGCATCGCCTACCGGGTGACCGAGCGAATCGTTGATCTTCTTGAAGCGGTCGAGATCGAGGAACATCAACGCCACCCGGCTCTGCATGCGCGTCGCGTGGGCCATGGCCTGCGCCATGCGGTCACGCAGAAGCAGGCGGTTGGGCAATTCGGTCAGCGGATCATGGTGCGCCAGGAACTCGATGCGCTCCTGCGCCGCCTTGCGCTCGGTCATGTCCGAGAAGATGTAGACGTAATACCTGGGCTTGCCGTCGGCTTCGCGTACCGCGGAGACGCCCAGCCACTCGGGATACACTTCGCCGTTCCTGCGCCGGTTCCACACTTCTCCCTGCCAGTGCCCGGAGTTCTCCAGGATCTGCCGCAGGGTGTCAAGGAAACCGTCCTCCTGGTTTGCCGACGAAAAAATCGCCGGCGTATGGCCAACCGCTTCCGCAGCACTGTAGCCGGTGACCGACTCGAATGCCGGGTTGGCTGAGATGATGCGGTGCTGGGCATCGGTCACCAGGATGCCTTCGCCGCTGTGGCGGATCGCCTCGAAAGCCAGCCGCGCCTTCTCTTCGGCGGCACGGCGTTCGGTGATATCGGAGAAGGTCACCACTACGCGCGGTTCCTGCCCATCAACCGCGAGTAGCGGCGACGTGCTGACTTCCAGCCAGCGCAGCGCACCATCCGCGAATCGCACCCCCACCACCTGCTCGCGCAGTTCCCGCTCCCGGCACAATGCCAGCATCAGCTGAGCATCTTCCAGGGGACTGGGAATCGGGCGCTGCTCGGTGTCCAGGAATTGCGCCGAAAGTTGCCGCGCGTTAAAGCGCTGCAGTCCGTCCTCGGGAAATCCGAGGATATTCTCGGCGGCCCGGTTGGCGAAAAAACACACGCCTTCGGGAGACAGAACGGCCAACCCTTCTGCCATCGCCGCCATCGCGCTGCGGAAGCGGCTTTCGCTTTCCTGCAGACGGGCCATCAGCCCCCGCAGTTCGGAGATATCCTCCTTGATCGCCATGTAGTTGGTGATCACCCCGTCGCGGTTCTTGACCGGGGCGGTCAGCACCCGCTCCCAACAGACACTTCCGTCGCGCCGACGGCTCGGCAACTCACCGCGCCACGCCTGACCGGCGATGATTGCCGCATGCATTTCCCGGTAGGCGGCACGACCTTCTTCTTCCGCACCGAACAACGTGGCCAGTTTTCCGATCGCCTCGTTCCGCTCATACCCGGAGGTCCTGACGAACATGTCGTTGACGTACTCGATGCGTCCCTGCAGATCGGTGATGAGGATCGTCGCCGGGTTCTGCTCGACGACCATCGAGAGCTTGCGTGCGCGTTCCTCAGCCTCGCGCTGCTGCTGCACGACTGTATCGTGCGTGCTTTCCAGCTCGTCGGCGAGTGCGCTGCGGCCGAGCAGCCGGCGCAGGGAAACGAACAGGAGGATGGACAGGACAACGCCGACCAGCGCGATATCCTTCCCGCGCCCGGAAGCATTGGCCGCCAGCCATGCCCGGTCGGCCTCGACCCGCACCGTCCACACATGATCGGCCAGCTCAAAGTTGCGCGAGAACGCAAACGCCGCTTCTCCGACGGGACTTCCGGTCCCTGTCCGTTCGGCAGGCCAGCGGCGAACCGCTCGCGCCGGATCCTCGAAATCGAACAGGCTGACATGCAGATCACTGCGCATTGACGCCATGGTAACGTCGAGCAGTTCACCCACCTCGAGCGCGGCCGTCAGCACGCCAGCGATCGTCTTGCGCCGCTCCTCGCGCAGCATGGGAACCCGCCCCACGCGATACACCGGAGCGTAGAGCAGCACGACGCTCGCCTCCGCATTGGTGCTGACCGTCGACGGCACCATTCCGCTGGATTGCGGCGTGCCTTCCTCGATGGCGCGCTCGATCAGCGGCGGCCGCTTGGCCAGCGAATACAGGTCCAGCCCGTGCACGCGCCGGCGTGCCTCCAGCGGCAAGTGAAACAGCACCGGGAGGTAGCGGCCCTGTCTTTCGCGCGGAACCATCTTTCCGTCGGTGTCGAGTTCGGAAATGACGAACGATTCACCCCAGCGCTTCTTCCCCAGTCGCTCGAATTCGTCCCTGTCGCCGGCCGCGACCATCGGCGCCCAGCCGAAGCCGCGCAGACCGGTACTCCGGCTCAAGGGATCGAGAATCCTCTCGAAAGTTGCCTCGTCGATGTCAGCGACAGTATGGAAGACCCGCTGAAGCACCTCGAAAACCGCGAGCTGGTCGGCGAACGGGCGGATGATCGCCTCGGACTGCTCATGCGCCTCACGCTGGAAACGCTGCTCCAGCCGCTCCCGGTCGCTGACCTCCACTTCGCCGGCAAGCCACGCGGTCACCAGCAGGCCGAGCAAAGCTACGGCGTA
>DBMG01000004.1:0-16586 GCA_002304785.1 Candidatus Accumulibacter sp. UBA704
TGCCCGAGCATGATCGATACCGTCGGCCCGCAAATGCTCGGCAGCGACCATCCGGCGCCCTTCATGACCTTCACCTTCGAAGTTGCGCCGGGCTGGAAGGAGCGCGTACCCGAAGTCGTGCACGAAGACGGCACGTCGCGAGCACAGGTCCTCAAGCGCGAGTTCAAC
This sequence comes from Candidatus Accumulibacter sp. UBA704, assembly GCA_002304785.1. Lineage (GTDB taxonomy): Bacteria > Pseudomonadota > Gammaproteobacteria > Burkholderiales > Rhodocyclaceae > Propionivibrio. Next base: position 169 of record DBMG01000004.1, read on the forward strand.
CCGCGCTACTACGATCTGATGGTGGAACTCGAGAAACTTACCGGCAACGGAGTCGTGCTCAACACGTCGCTCAACCGGCGCGGCGAGCCGATGATCTGCTCGCCCACCGACGCGTTGAACATGTTTTACGGCTCGGATCTTGAGTATCTGGTCATGGAGGATGTTCTGGTGAAAAAAACGCAAGCTCCCGGCGCCGAAAGCTGCTGAATTCATGGCCGATCGCTGGATCCTGCAACTCTGCCACGGCCATTCGGGGCCGTTTCTCGACGTCGCACGCCAGTATGCCGTTCTGTTTGCAAACACACCCTTCAAGGTGCTGACGGTCTATCTGACTGGAGAGCCGTGCGCGGAAGCGCGCAACGGTTCGGCCTCCGACGAGGTCGTTTTCCTCGAATTTTCGAGCCGTGCGGTACGCGGCCTTAAACTGCACGCCATCCGCAAGCTACGAGAGATTGCAGCCAGCCGGGACTTCGCCCTTGTAATTGCACATCGCTTCAAGCCCATCTATGTGGCTTGTCTGGCCACGAAACTGCCGGTCATCGGCGTCCACCACGCTTTTGGGGACTACGACCGCCCGCAGCGGCGCTGGTTTGCTCAACTGTTCCGCCAGCGGCTAGCACTGCTCGGCGTATCCAACGCCGTGCGCGACGACCTTCGCCAACATCTGCCTGACTGGACGCCGGATCGCATCGAAACGCTGTACAACCGCCTCGATGTGGACAACGCCATTGCCCACCTCGCTTCGCGGGCGGAAGCCCGTCGCAAGCTCGACCTGCCACCGGACGCCCCGGTCATTGCCAACGTCGGCCGCCTGCATCCTGACAAGGACCAGGCGACCTTGCTCAGAGCGTTCGCCACGGCACTGCCGAACCTTCCTGCCGGCACCCTGCTCACCATCATCGGCCGCGGACCGCTGGAAGGCGAACTCAAGCGTCTCGCAACGCACCTTGGAATCGCGGACCGGGTCCGTTTTCCCGGCCAGATTCCAAACGTACGGAACTACTTCCGCGCTTTCGATCTGTTCGTCCTAAGTTCCGATCATGAGCCGTTCGGCATGGTCCTGCTTGAAGCCATGGCCGCCGAAGTTCCCGTTCTCGCCACCGATTGCGGCGGCGCACCGGAAGTCGTTGGCAATGCAGACCAGCTTTTCGCACTGGGCGATGCGGAAGGACTTGCCAGCAGGATGCAGAATTTCTTCTCCGCCAACAACGATGACGAACGCCGAGGAATCTCCGCGGCAGCAAGCCGGCGCCTAGACAAGCTCTTTTCCGACAAGGCCGCGCGTGACAGCTTTGCCTCGCTGCAGATGGTCCGTAATTTGGTGATTATCTGATACCGTGACAGACCATCATCGTAAGCCACCCGCCATGAGCGCGACAGATCCGGGAATCTGCTTCGTTATCCCGTATTTCGGCAAGTGGCCTTTCTGGTTCCCTTTGTTTCTCGAGAGTTGCCGGGCAAACCCCACCATCCATTGGCTGTTACACACTGACTGTGGCATTCCCGGTAACACCCCGTCGAACGTAAAGATCGTCGAAACCACTTTTGCGTCCTATTGCCAACGCGTATCGGATGCATTGGAAATCGCCTTTGAGCCGACCCAGCCCTACAAACTCTGTGACCTGAAGCCCGCTCTGGGGTATATCCACCGGGATGAACTCGGCGCTTTCGATTTCTGGGCTTTCGGAGACATCGACCTGGTGTACGGCAACTTGCGCTCTTATTTCACGGCGAATCGACTGTCCCGTTACGATGTGTACTCAACACACAAGCGTCGTATCTCAGGACATTGCTGTCTGCTTCGCAACACTCCGCTTATGCGTGAAGCATTCATGCACGTGCCGCATTGGAAACGTCTTCTGAGCAGCCCTGAACATGTGGCCTTCGATGAAGGTGCATTCAGCCGTTTATTCATCCGGCACAAGAATTGGCCGGAGTGGCTGGCAAACCTCGCCAAGCCGCTTCATTTCTGGCCTCGTCGTACAGAAAACATCGAAGCATTCAGCACCCCTTACGCCGGACTGCGGTGGATCGACGGTAGCGACAGATTCCCGTCCACATGGTACTGGAATAATGGCCGCCTGACCAATGATCAGGATGGAGACCGACAATTTCCCTATTTCCACTTCATGGTGTGGAAGCAGCGTGAATGGCTGCAGAACGGTGCGGCAGGACGGATATCGCATGCCGCGCTTGCCGCGAGCGGACGCTGGCGAATATCCGCCGATGGCTTCAGCGAAGGCGCATGAGCGCACCATCTTTACCGCCAGTTGCTCTGGAGAACGCAATGGAAACAACTCGTTGCAAGAGAGTCAAGGTATTGCAGCTTCAACCGAACTACCACGAGAATTCCCACGACTACTCCGATCTGGCGGAACAGATCGTCGCCGCATTTCCCAGAGACAAGTACGAAGTCACTACGGCCTTCCTGCAGGGCAAGCCATCCCCAGGAGCGGAAAAATCCCGCGCTGAATTCTCTGTCTATTTCGATCTGCCTGACGGTGTATTGAAAGGCTGGCGAATACGCGTGCGCTGGCTTCTCTATCAATTCTTGCGCGCAAATCGTTTTGACGTCGTGATATGCAATCGCTACAAACCGGTCAGCATGCTGATGCAACTCAACCGCTGGTTGAAGATTCCGCTCTGCATTGGCATTTCACACGGATTTGGGGAATATGCGTCGCGGCAACGGCGAATGTTTGCCCGGTTGAATGTCGGACCGGCCTGGCGTTTTGTCGGCGTATCACCCGCGGTTCGACAATACTTGCTCGATCAGAATTGCGGATTCACTCCACAAAACACCGTGGCGATCACCAATGCCATCGATTTGCAGCGCGCGCAGGAGTTGCAGTTCACACGTGAGCAAGCCAGACAACTGCTGGGGCTGCCGCAGGAACCTCGGATCATCGGAGCCGCGGGTCGCCTGGTAAAGGTCAAAGGGCACATTTACCTGATCCGGGCGTTTGCCAGCATCAGTGGACAACACCCCGACTGCCATTTGGCGATCATCGGACCAGGAAAGGAGGAGGGCGCCCTGCGTGAGGAAATTGCCCATCTGGGAATGCAGGAAAAAATTCACCTTCTCGGTTTCCGGGCAGGCGCGAAACGCTACGTTCAAGCCTTCGATATCTGGACGATGCCATCCCTGAGCGAAGGCCTGGGATTGGCCCTTCTCGAGGGAATGAGCGGACATCTGCCGATCATCGCGTCCGACATTCCGGCCATGCGCCCGCTGATCGATGGCGCAGGAGGCATCGCCGTGCCTCCTGCCGAGGTCGAGCCTCTGGCAGCCGCACTGGATCAATACCTGTCCCTGGCGCCTGCCGACTTGAAGCAAAAGGGTGAAATTGCGTATGAGTACCTTCGCGAGAATCACAGTATTGAAAAATATCGCGCGGAGTATTTGGCTCTCGTAGAGGACAATCTGCCCATCCGCAAGAGCGAGATCGCCTGAAGTTCTAAAACCGGAATCGATGGGAGACGCCGCATGGCAAATCAAGAACTTGTGACGGTCATTATCGCGTCATATAACCACGCCCCATATATCGAGCAATCCATTCGCAGCGTCCTGGAGCAAACCTACCCGCACGTCGAGCTTCTGGTGATCGACGACGGATCGACCGACGATAGCGTGGAGCGCATCGAGGCGTTGCAAGCCGTCCACGGTTTCGACTTTCGCGTGCAGCAGAACCAGGGGCTGACCCGCACGCTGAACGAGGCGATTGCCCGTGCCAAGGGCGCTTTCATCGCCCCCTTCGGATCGGACGATATCATGCTCAAGGACCGCCTTGTCCTGCAGATGGAGCATGTCGCTGGCAAGCCGGAAGTCGGAATCTGTGCAGGAAACATCGAGCTCATGCACGCCGACGGAACTCCCTACCCCCCCTCTCCCCGCGCGAAACCCACGTCATTTCGTCGCATGGATTTCGACGATGTGTTCCTTGAAAGGAAACCCTACGTTCCTGCGCCAACCATGCTGATCCGGCGGGAAGCGCTGGATCGGGTCGGCGGATTCAACCCTGCGATCCGGCTGGAAGACCTCTATATCCAACTGAAGATAACCTATGCCGGCTATTGCATTGATGCGCTCGGAGAAACGCTGGCCCGCTATCGAAAGCATCAGACCAACACGTACAAGAACATCCGGTTCATGACCGAGAGCATTCTTCGTATCTATCAGGATTACGTCGACCATCCCGCTTACGAGCAGGTCAAATTCCGGTTTATCAACTCTATGCTGGTCAAGGCTTCCCGACGCGACAAAGCCCTCGCCCGTGAACTTCTCGCCCAACTTCCTCTGCGCGCTTGGAATCGAAGAACCGTCGCCAGCTTGCTGCGCTACCCGTTCGCGCCAGTAGTGTCCTGATTTTTCCTGCCTTCGACGTAGGCGAGGAATTGGGCCAAATCATCTGAACAAAGCAGGTGAACGACCTTTCTCACCTCCGCTTCCGGCCAGTTCCACCAAGCGGCCGCAAGGAGGGCACTGCAGGTTTCCTGATCGAACCGGTATCGAATGTGCCGCGCGGGATTTCCCGCCACGATCGAATAGGGAGCAACATCTCTCGAAACCACGGCACGGGCCGCGACCACCGCGCCATCGCCAACAGTGACGCCGGACAGGATCGTGCAGCCGGAGGCCAGCCAGACGTCATTGCCGATAGTCACATCTCCACGAGTTCCGCCGAAATTCTCGATCGGATTGGCTTCCTCTAGAAACGCCGGAAACGGATAGCAGGAGACCCAGTCCGTCCGGTGATGCCCTCCCAGAAAAATATGAACGTCGTCGGCAATCGAAGTGTAGGCGCCGATGCGCAGCGTGGTCCCTTCGTGCCAATCATGCACCACAGGAATTCCATATGTACCTATACCGAATTCATAGCCGGGATACCTGGCAAGAAACTTCTCTCGCCCGCGATAGAGCTTCGGCGTCCGCTTCCTGCCAAAAAGCTTGCGCCACCAGGATTCGAGGCATTTCTCAGGTTGCCTGTTCATGGCTGCGCGCCCGGTAAGTTGCCAGCGAAAGCATTGCCATGGGTATCCAGATCAGGAACCAGTGTTCCTTCGGCCTGGGCAGGAACGACCCACCCTCTGTCATGCCGGAAACCAGACCATATACCAAAGTAGCCGAGCACATCAGAACCCACTTGTTGCTCCGCAATCGCCAGCAGTCAACCAACGCCACCGCGTAGAAAAGTACCCAAAGAACCCCGCCGACGATACCCCCTGCGAAAAGGACCGCCAGCGTCAGGTTGTGCGGGTCGTGAAAAGGGAACGGGAAGTCGGCAAGCTGAATCCGCAACGGCGCGTCGTAGCCATGGCCGAACCACGGCTTTTCTCCAATCTGCCGCAAGGCATTCACCCAGATATCGGTTCGGTACGACAAACCGCGCTGCACCAGTATTTCGGGTGCGAACAGCCAGATCGAAACGCCTGCCGCTGCCAGCAGGCAGACAGCGAGGACACCTTTCCTGTTGCCGACAAGCACGGCCAGCCAGACGACGGTTGCCGCCGTGGCAAGCAAGGGAGTTCTCGATCCCGTTGCCACGATCAGCGCCAGCAGGCACAAAATCGCGAAGAATGCGAGAGGCTGAGACAACTGGCGCTCGGCGAAATAAGCCCCGAGCCACAGCGCCAGGAAAAACCCGAAAACATGAGACACCATCAAGGGATTGTCGAGCGCCCCGTGCCCTGCCAGGCGATCGTTGCCACCGGCAACAAAAAACAGGGCGAGCGTGTAGATTGCAGCCATGACGGAGCAGATGGCGGACCATCTGATGGTGGTGACCATGAGAGGAAAACGGCGGTTGCCCAGTTCGAAAAGCGCGTAATACAGCAGCAGAACGAAAAGCGGCCGCTTCATCAGATCCACTGCGTTGTTATCGGTAGCCGACCAGAGAACGGTGAGCGCCATATAAAAGGCGAATGGAAGATAGGCGACAAACACCCGCGACCCCAGAATTTCTTTCAGCTGGCCGCGCTGGATCGGAATAAGCAGCAATGCCGGCAGAGCCACCGTCCAGTAGAACAGCTTGGAATACAGCCCATGATCTCCGATCCAGAACATGCCCGTCAGGAGGCAAAAGAGACCTGCCGGAAGCATTCCCGCGACCAAAACGAGTTCTATTCTGTCCCCCCAGTTTTTCAAGGGATTCCGCAAATTACCACCCTTGCCTTCTCCATTCCGCAACCGTGAACTGCCCGTGTCAATTTTCGTCAAAACTCTTTCGCCTATAGGAAGAATTCTGCCCGGAGCAACCAAGTCTTTCACAGACCAGAGGGCCAAGGGCAGAAGCGTTGCGGCTATCGCGCCCGAGGCATACGACCCACATGCTACACTTTGCGATTCTATCGCCGACCCTACCCATGCACAATGCAACACTCGGGCAAACCATCATTTCCCTCGCCAGCGGATTGTCCGCAGTTCTCGAGCCTTATTGACCCGATCATCGCTCTATTCGCCGCGGCCAGTCTGCCCGACAGGAGTTGGTTGAGGCCATGTTGACCTTTTTTCCCGCTTTTCGCGAAAAAGGCTGGACTGCCATCGATGCCGGCACGTATGCCAAAGCCTGGCAGCGCTTCGGCGGCAGCGTGATGACACATCCGGCATTCGTCGAACGGTTGTCGGACCTGACCGGAATCGAGGTGAAATACCTCGGCTGGTTTCGCGGAGAGACAATTGTCGGCGCCATTGCCACTTGGGGAAGATATCTTGCGCTATCCCGAAAGGCGTTGAAACGGTATGGAAAGAAGAACGCCTTCGACCTTGGAAATGCCGAAGTCATCCTCCCCATCGATCCGGGGCATAACGTGCCGGTCCGATTTCTGATGCGCTATGTGTCGGAAATGAATTCGGCGAACGTATCGACACTCAAACTTCAGGAGGAGTCGATCGCGCTGGCCCGCCCGCCCGAAGAATTCAGCAAGAAATCCCTTTACAACCAGCGCCGGGAACTGCGCATTTTCTCCGAACACGGAGGAACTGTTCACGCTGTCCAGGACTGTTCCCCGGAAGAACTCGCCGAGATATACGCAACACTCTTTGCCAAACGCTGGGGTTTCGAAGCCGCGGCCAGGCAGACCCTGCCGCAAGTGTTTTCTCTGCTGCGTCCGTTCATGACGGGTTCGATCCTGCGCATGCGCGACAAACCCATTGCCGTTCAGATCCTGTATCGCGTCGACTCCCCACGGTGGATCAGCATCGAGTATCTCAACGGAGGGGTCGATCCGGAGTTTTCCGAATACAGCCCGGGGAGCATTCTGACATTCCTGAATACGCACGCCGCCTGGGAGCATGCGCGCATTGAGGGCAAAGCGCTACGCTACTCGTTTGGCAGGGTCGACCGCGACTACAAGATGCGCTGGTGCCGCGCCACCCCTGTCTACCGGACATGACCATGACACGCGGAAAACAGGAACTTCTCAAGCAGTTTCGTCGAAAAAAGCGGCTGGCGCTGGGAATTGGAGCCGGCCTGTTCCTCATTGCCGGGATCGGAATCACCTGGTGGATTCCCATTCCGCTGGCGTTTCTCGTTTGGATAGCCCACGAGGCATGGTTTTCCGACCATTTCTTTTATCCGGCCGACGCGGATTATCGCTATGACTTCGGCGATGCTCCGTCGGTCGATTTGTTACTGCGCGATGGCCAGCTGTCACTGAAAGGCCAGCTCCCTTCCGGCGACACGTATATTCTGGAACTTCGAATCATTTCCGATTGGCGAAGCCGTTTCTTTGACCCACATGTCATCATCGGCGGTGAGCGTTTTGATTTCGAGCATGCCGCCAAGGGAAAGCGTTTCATCAATCTCAACAAGCATGCCCAGGCGCTTGCCGATCGAGAACTAACCTTCAAAGCCCGCTATTGCAGGATCGACGGGGGGATGCGGTTAACCGCCTTCCGCAACGCCGATTTCACGCGAAAAAGACTGATGATCCTTGCGCCGCATGCCGACGACGCGGAGTTGGCGGCCTTTGGCGTGTATCGCCGCACACACGACGTGCTGATCGTCACCTTGACTCAGGGAGAAACGGAAGCCGAGGACTACTTGAAGCTCGGACTCGATCTGCCACGCTGCGCGCGGCTGAAAGGACGTCTGCGCGCCTGGGACAGCATCGCAATCCCCGTGTGGGGAGGAGTGGCCCCGGAGAACTGCCTGCAGCTTGGCTACTATGGAATGCAACTGGCCGGCATGCACAAACAACCCGATTCGCCGTTCGGTTCCCGCCTTTCGGGGAATTCCGACGTCCGCGAAGTCAGGGGGTGGAACAAGCGCCGGCTGCCCTCGGATGGCGACGGATCACCGACCTGGAACAACCTGATCGCCGACCTCGCTTTCCTGCTCGATGATTTTCACCCCGAGGCAGTAATTACCCCTCATCCCCGCATCGACCCGCATCCGGATCACGTCGCGACGACTCAGGCCCTGAAGGAAGCCGCGATACGTAGCCAATGGAAATTCGAAGCGGTCCTGTTCTACGCCAACCATCTTCACGACAATGACCGCTGGCCGATGGGTCCGGCGGGAGAGGGCATAACGTTGCCGCCGGTGTTCAACGCAGACGAACGGGAAACCTTCTGGAGCCTGCCCCTGACCCACGAGATGCAGATCGACAAAGCCATGGCGCTTGCCATGCATCACGACCTGATGCCGCGAATCCCTTTCAAGAAGAGGATCCGGCGGCGTATCCAGGCTCTTCTCGCCGGCCGCCAGTGGCCGCAGACGGGCGAAAACGAGTTCTTCCGCAAAGCCGTTCGCTCAAGTGAATTGTTCCATGTCCGCTTGACGAAAGACTTTCTGTCCTGACCGGAATGGTCCCGGAGACATATTTCTGGCCACAAGACCCGTCCTGGCTTTCCGCCCGGTGGATGATGCCCATGCTAAACTCCGCAGCCACACCCGCACACTAGAATATTCGGCGATGCCACATCCTGGCGAACATTCCCTTTCGTCCCTGAAGATTTACTTCCGGCTCCTTGGCTATCTACGCCCGTTCATCGGTCTGTTCGTCACCAGCCTGGCCGGATTCATCATCTTCGCCTCGGCCCAGCCAATGGAAGCAAGCGTCCTGAAATTCTTCGTCGACGGACTGACGACCCCCGGCGCGTCGACTTTCCATGGCGTCCCGATCGTTGGAAAACTCGATCTCGCCTATGGCGTGCCGCTGATGCTGGTACTGATCGTTTTCTGGCAGGGCATCGGCTCCTTCCTCGGCAACTATTTCCTCGCCAGGGTTTCGCTCGGACTGATCCACGACCTGCGGCTGGCTCTTTTCCAGAGCCTGTTGCACCTGCCCAATTCCTATTTCGACCAGAACAATTCCGGCCATTTGATTTCGCGCATCACCTTCAACGTGACGATGGTCACGGGCGCCGCGACTGACGCCATCAAGATAGTCATCCGGGAAGGACTCACCGTCGTTTTCCTGCTGGGCTACCTGCTGTGGATGAACTGGAAGCTGACGCTGGTCATGGTCGCCATCCTGCCGGTGATCGGAGTGATGGTTGGCAGCGCCAGCCGCAAATTCCGCAAGCAGAGCAAGAAGATCCAGTCGGCGATGGGCGACCTCACGCACATCGCCTCGGAAACCATCCAGGGTTACCGGGTGGTCCGCAGTTTCGGGGGCGAGGACTACGAAGCGGCCCGCTTCCGTGCATCCAGCGAGGCCAACACCAACAAGCAATTGCGCATGTCCCGGACGTCGGCGATATTTACCCCGGCGCTGCAGCTGACCACGTTCACCACCATGTCGGTCGTGCTTTTCCTGGTCCTGCTGTTGCGCGGGGACGCGTCGGCCGGCGATCTCGTCGCCTACATCACGGCGGCGGGGATGATGCCCAAACCGATCCGGCAGCTCTCCGAAGTCAGCGCGACCATCCAGAAAGGGCTGGCCGGCGCCGAAAGCATCTTTTCGCAACTCGACGAAAAACCGGAATCAGACAACGGCACGGTGGAACGCGATCGCGTGGCGGGCAGGATCGAAGTGCGCAACCTGTCGTTCAGCTACCCGGGCAGTGCGCAGAAGGTGCTGGACGACATCAGCTTCACCATCGAACCAGGGCAGATGATCGCTCTGGTCGGTCGCTCCGGCAGCGGCAAATCGACGCTGGCCAGCCTGATTCCCCGCTTCTACCACCATGAGCACGGGCACATCCTCGTCGATGGCGTCGACGTCGAGGACTTCACGCTGCGCAACCTGCGACGCCATATCGCGCTGGTCACGCAGCAGACATCCCTGTTCAACGACACGGTGGCCAACAACATTGCCTATGGCGACCTGGCGGGAGCCCCCCGGTCCGAAATTGAAAAAGCTGCCGAGGCGGCCTACGCCAGGGAATTCGTCGAAAAGCTCCCCGAAGGCTACGACACGCTGGTCGGAGAAAACGGCGTGCTGCTCTCGGGCGGCCAGCGCCAGCGCCTGGCGATCGCCCGCGCCATTCTCAAGGATGCTCCCATCCTTATCTTCGACGAAGCGACGTCGGCGCTCGACACCGAATCCGAGCGCCACATACAAAAGGCGCTTGACCAGGTCATGAAGAACCGCACGACACTGGTCATCGCCCATCGCCTGTCGACCATCGAGAAAGCCGACGTGATCATGGTCATGGATCAGGGGAGGATCGTCGAACGCGGTACCCACGCCGAACTGCTGGCCCTGAACGGCTACTACGCGCGCCTGCATGCCGTACAGTTCAACGAGGATGAAGAAGGCAGCGAAGCTGCGTTGCCGCATGCCTCGAGTTCACTCAACTCTCCTGGTTCGCATGGGACACTGACATGAAGATCCTGGTCACCGGCGCGGCCGGCTTTATTGGCATGCACGTTGCGCGCCGTTTGCTTGATCGCGGCGATGAAGTAATCGGCATCGACAATCTCAACGATTACTACGATCCGAAACTCAAGCTGGCCCGGCTGGAAAACCTGGCGCCGTACGCTGGTTTCCGCTTCACGCGCCTGGACATCGCCGATGCCCCGGCGCTCGCTGCATTCTTTGCCGCCGAACACTTCGATCGAGTCGTGCATCTGGCGGCACAGGCCGGCGTACGCTATTCGCTGAGCAATCCGCAGTCCTACATCCGGAGCAATCTGGTGGGTTTCGCCAACATCCTTGAAGGATGCCGCCACAACCGGGTGCAGCACCTCGTCTACGCCAGCAGTTCGAGCGTTTACGGGGCCAACACCCGGATGCCCTTCTCCGTGCACGACGAGGTCAACCATCCCGTCAGCCTCTACGCCGCCACAAAGAAATCGAACGAACTGATGGCGCACAGCTACAGCCACCTCTACGGACTGCCTACGACCGGACTGCGTTACTTCACCGTCTATGGCCCATGGGGACGCCCCGACATGTCACCTTGGCTGTTTTCCAGCGCCATCCTCGAAGGCCGGCCGATCGACATTTTCAACCATGGACAGATGCGGCGGGATTTCACGTTCATCGACGACATCGCCGAAGGCACGGTACGCGTTCTCGACCATGTCGCCACACCCAACCCGGACTTCGACAGCGGCAATCCGGACGCCGGCAGCAGCCGTGCCCCGTACCGGGTTTACAACATCGGCAACCACCAGCCCGTGGAGCTGATGACATTCATCGAAACCATCGAAAAAGCGCTCGGTCGGCAAGCGAAGAAGAACTTCCTGCCCATGCAGGCTGGCGACGTGCTGGCCACCTATGCCGACGTCGCCGATCTGCGCCGCGACACCGGCTTCGAACCGCGAACGCCATTGACCGACGGTGTTGCCAGTTGGGCCACATGGTTCCGCCAATACGTCTCCCGGTAAAATGTACGGTTTGTTGCCCGCGTTAACCTACGGCCAACCCGACGACAAACACAAACCCCAATGATGACATCACCCGACATGAACATCCCCTCTGGAGAAATCCCGCCACGCCTTTCCGTGGTCGTTCCGGCATACAACGAGGAAGAAAACGTCCTCCCGCTGGCCAGGGAGATCGTCGCCGCCCTGGAGAACATTCCCGGCGGATTCGAACTGATCCTGGTCGACGATGCGAGTACCGATTCGACCGCCCGACTCATCAAGGAATTCGGACACCCGTGCGTACGCGGCGTGTTCCACCGCGTCAATTGCGGGCAGAGCGCTGCCGTGGCCAGCGGCTTCCAGGCAGCGCGGGGCGAATGGGTGGGAACGCTGGATGGCGACGGGCAGAACGACCCCGCCGATCTGCCCGCCATGCTGGAACAGGCAGTGGCGGAAAACGTCGATTGCGTTACCGGCGTCCGGCGCAAACGGCAGGACACCTTCATTCGCCGTTTTTCGTCCCGGGTCGCCAACGGCTACCGCAACTGGATCACCGGCGACCAGGTCAGCGACAGCGGCTGCGGCATCCGCGTCGTGCGCCGGACAGCCTTGCGCGAAATACCCGTGTTCAACGGCATGCACCGCTTCCTGCCGACCCTCCTGCGCGGCCAGGGATTCACGGTCGTGGAACGCACCGTCAACCACCGCGAACGCCTGCGCGGCACCTCCAAGTACGGCGTGCACAACCGTCTCTGGCGCGGCATTAGGGACTGTTTCGGCATCCGCTGGTATCTCGCACGCGCCGTCAGGTCGGACCGTCTCGCTCCACCGGGAAAATGAACCCGATTCCCTCCAGGGACAACGGCGACGAATTGCCCGAGGACGATACACTCGCCGATGCGCCAATCCCCGACCTGGAACAGGTTGCCACCAACACCTCGCGCAAGTTGCTCATCCTCCTGTGCGTCGGCGCGATTCTTCTCTACGTATTCAACGCGACCTCCGTCGGCAAACAGATTCGCGACTGGGATACCCTGGCCGGGATTTTCAACACCGAGGATTTCCGCGGTGAAGTCTACTTCGTCGCCATCAGCACGGTACTCACGGCGGCCGGAGTTCCCCGCCTGCTGTTCTACGCGCTGGGCGGCTTCGCTTTCGGCTTTTGGGAAGGACTGTTCTGGTCATTGTGCAGCAGCGTGATCGGATCCTTTGCCGCCTTTCGCATCGCGCGCTGGTGTAGCCGCGAATGGCTGATCGAGCACTTCGGGAAACGCCGCTTCTTCAACCGTATTGCTCATGCCGAGCCGACAGTCGCCTCGGTCGCCCTGATGCGCATGCTTCCGGTCAGCAACGCCATCATCAATTTCGGACTATCCTTGAGTCACGCCGGCAACAGGGCATTCCTCATCGGATCGCTGATCGGGTTCCTGCCCCAAGGAATCGTTGCCGTCATCATCGGCAGCGGCATCGCCGAGGACGTGCCGTGGGCCGGGGCGCTGCAGATCGGCGGCGCCGGCATCCTGCTGGTCGGCCTGTTTGTCTGGACCAGGAGGCAGCGGTCCCGCGGTCTCAAGTAGTCAAAGCCGCAGCGCCAGGGCGAAGGGGATGAAGAAAAGCGCCGAGGCGTTGCCGATCATGACGATCGCCGCCACTTTTTCCGGTTCGCGCCGGTAACGGTCGGCGAAGATGAAGCACGACACCGCCGGCGGCAACGCCCCGAACAGAAACAGAATATCCATGTCGTGCTTGTTCAGCCCGGCCAACGCGCCATAGACCCACACCATCAACATGCCGGTAACCGGCGTCACGATCGCCCCGGCCACCCCGATCCCGAGCATCGAACCGACACGTGTCGACGCCAGGCGCACGCCGAGCGAAAAGATCATCAGGCCGAGCGAGATGTCGCCGAGCAATCGGGTGGCGGCCATCAGCGGCGGCCATAGCGTCACGCCCGTCAGACTGACCGCCACACCTGCCGCCGCGGCCAGGAGAAACGGCTCACGCCAGATTGCGTGCAGAGAGAACCGTCCGCCGAGCAACCAGGACGACAGGCCGAACTGCAACACCGTAAGGATCAACATCAGGACAACGGCGGCGCCGAGTGCCTGATCGCCGAAAGTGAACAACATGAGCGGCAGGCCCATATTGCCGACGTTGTTGAACATCGCCGTCGACATCAACGCCCGCGTATCGATGCCCAGCGGGCGCGCCAGCGGCCACGCGAGCAACCCCGAGCCGGCTACTACCACCGCCGCGCCGAGCGCGATCGGGACGTTGTCGGCCAGGTTGAACGACTTTCCCGCAAGTGCCGCGAAAATCAGCGCCGGCATGAATATCTCAATGTTCATCCGGTTGGCCGCCGTCATGTCCGGGTTGCGCTTCCGGGCATAGAGGAAGCCGGCCATCACGACGGAGAAGAGAGGAAAGACAATGCTGAGGATGCGGTAGAACATTTTGAAGCCTATTCTGCAGTCACGATTTCTTCCCTGGCGCTTCTCCCCTGCCGGCGACGCGACGCCGCGACCAGCAACCCGCCGGCGACCACAACGCCCATGCCGATGAGTGTCACGGCATCCGGGAAATCACCGAACACCAGTACGCCGAGAATGCTGACCCACAGGAGCTGGATATATGCAAAAGGCGCCAGCAGCGACGCCGGAGCGAATTCCAGTGCCTTGATCGTGGAAAAATGCCCGATCCCGGACGTCACCCCGATCAGGGCGAAGAAGAACAATCCTTTCGGCGTCGGATCGACCCACGACATGGGCAGCGCCGCGCTCATCGCCACGGTGCCCACGAGGAGCACGCAGAACAGTGAATTGAGCGAATCCTCCCTGCCGGCAATGAGTCGGGTAAAAATCTGGTAGGAGGAAAAGCAGAGCGCCAATCCCAGCGGCAGAATGGCCGCCGGCGTAAACAGCCCGCCCCCCGGGCGAACGATGATCAGCACACCGGAAAATCCAAGCAGAACGGCCGCCCAGCCGAGCGGAGAAACCCGCTCGCGCAGGAAAATCACCGCCAGTACAGTCAGCAGCACGGGATGGATGAAGCTGATCGCCTGTGCCTCGGCGATCGGCATGACACGATAAGCCAGCACGATGAACACGGTACCGCCAGTCAACAAGACACCGCGCACCAGCTGGATTGCCGGAAACGCGGTACGCAACATCGCCGTGCCGCGCCGTGGCAGGAAGACGGCGAGCAGCAGCACCAGCGGCACCGCGTAGCGCGCCCAGACAATCATCCCAACCGGATACTCACGCGCCTGGTACTTCGACAGGGTATCGACCGTGGCATAGGCGATGGTGGCCAGCAGGGCCATCAGAATGCCTCGGCCGGCCAGGCGATGATCGAGCAGCCCGTGGGTCGTCCGCGAAGTCATTGGGCTGCCACGTCCGTTCTCCTTACTTCTTCGACGATTGCACGTCGGAGACAGCCGCGCGCAAGGCCATCAGGTACGCATCAACGCCGATGCCGCAGATCTGGCCCTTGACGATCTCGGCGAAACACGAATGGTGGCGGAAGGCTTCCCGCGCGTGGATGTTCGACATGTGCACTTCGATGATCGGACAGGTCAGGATGGCCAGCGCATCGCGGATGCCGTAGCTGTAGTGCGTCCACGCCCCGGCGTTGATCAGCACGGCATCCACGCCGTCGAAGTAGCCCTGGTGGATGCGCTCGACCATGTCGCCTTCGTGATTGGTCTGGAAGCTCTGCACCTCGGCGCCCAACTCCTTGCCCAGCGTAACGAGCTTCTCGTCGATCTGCGCCAGGGTGATCGTGCCGTACTGCTTCGGATCACGCTTGCCGAACATGTTGTGGTTGATGCCGTGAAGCATGAGGATTTTCATGGTTTCCTTCTCCATCAAGGGTTGAACGATACAGCAATTTCTGCTCCGACCCGAACCGTTTTCAGGCCAGCGGGACGGTCAATCTGGAAATCAGGGCAGCCGTTTCCGGCCGAACACCGCGCCACCACGCGAAGGCTTCCGCCGCCTGTTCGACCAGCATGCCGACGCCGTCGGCCAGGCGCTGCGCCCCGGCGGCCCGCGCGAGGTTCAGGAACGGCGTCAGTCCTTTGCCATAAGCCAGTTCGTACGCCAGGCAGCCGGGCGCGAAGACGCCCGTGTGCACCGGCGGCAGTTCGCCGCGCAGGCTGGCCGAGGTGGCGTTGATGACCAGATCGAATTTCACCGGCAGGTCGCCGAGTTCGGGATACGAACAGCAGGAAAACTCGCCCTCGGCGTAACGGCCGAACTCTCTCACGAGATCCTCGGCCTTGCTCACGGTACGGTTCACCACCAGCAACTGGGCCGGTTTCTGCTTGAGGAAGGGCAGCATCGCACCGCGCGCGGCACCGCCCGCTCCGAGCAGCAGGATACGCCGGCCGGCCATCGGAGTGCCGAGATTGTGCACAATGTCACGCACCAGCCCGATGCCGTCGAAATTGTGCGCATGAATCCTGCCACTCTCGAACTTGAGGGTATTGGCCGCCCCGGCCAGACGCGCCTGCTCGGTCAGGTCGGTCGCATAGGTGAACGCATCGAGCTTGAATGGCGCCGTCACGTTCATGCCGCAACCACCAGCAAGGCGGAATTCTTCTGCCGCCTCGCGGAAACCACCGAGCGCTCCCTCGATGGCGACATATTCGATGTCCTG
>DBMG01000004.1:16597-41358 GCA_002304785.1 Candidatus Accumulibacter sp. UBA704
ACCGCATAACGATCGGTCATGCCGACTCCCCCGCGGCCGCCTCGGCGTAGAGCACACCCTCACCCACCATCGCCTCGATCTGCTCTGGCGAGTAGCCCAGCCGGGCGGCGATGTCGCGGTTGTGCTGGCCGAGCAACGGCGCCGGCGTCCGGATCGTCGTGTCGCACTCCGAGAAGTGGAACGGCAGGTTGGCTAGGCGGATCTTGCCGAGCACCGGATGCTCCTGCTCTACGACCATGCCGCGCGCATGGATCTGCGGATCGGCCAGAACCTCGTCGATGTTCTGCACCTTGGCACAGGGCACGTCGATTGTGTCGAGGATGGCCAGGCATTCGGCCACCGTGTATTTATCGACCCAGGCGCGCACGAGACCGAGGATCTCCAGCCGGTTTTCGTTGCGCCCGGACTGCGACTGGAAGCGCGGATCGCCCGCCAGCACCTCGCCGCCGATCAGCTTGGCCAGGCGTTTCCACGCGTCGTCCACTTGCGCGGCGATGACCACGTAGCCGTCCTTCGCCGTGAATACGCCGTAGAGCGTGGAGTTCGGCAGGTCGTGCCCGGTCTGCTGCGGGATGTCCTTGCCGCCGGAAAGCGTGTAGCACTGGATGGCGTATTCGTGCATCGAGACGAGGCAGTCGTACAGCGCCAGATCGATGTGCTGGCCGCGCCCGGACTTGACGCGCCCGAGCAGCGCAGCGCAAATGGCGCCGACGGCGTTGGCCCCGGTATACATGTCGCCGAGCGCGATGCGCAGCAGCGGGGGCGCTTCGCCGGGCGAGCCGACCATCGCCATGATGCCGCTCTTGGCCTCGGCGATCAGGCCGAAGCCGGGACGCGGCGCGTCCGGGCCGGTGTGGCCGTAGGCCGATACCGAGCAGTAAACCAGACCCGGATTGCTCTTCGACAACGCTTCATAGCCAAGCCCGAGTTTGTTCAGCGCACCGGGACGGTAGTTTTCGACGAACACGTCGGCCGAATCGACCAGCTTCTTCACGAGTTCCAGCCCGCGCGGGTCCTTGATATTGACGCACAGCCCTTCCTTGCCCATGTTCTGCTGCAGGTAGTAACCGCTCTGGCCGTTGATCTGATAGGCGTGCGCGCGCCCGGCGTCGCCTTCCTTGGGACGCTCGACCTTGATGACTTCGGCGCCGAGCGCCGCCAGGCAGCGCGACACGAACGGGCCGGCGAGGAAGTGGCTGTAGTCGACGACGCGGATGCCGGCGAGCGGGAGTGGTTGGGTGGTCATGGCTTATTCCTTCGGTTTGCACGGAACCATCACGCGGTGCTCACCCTTCTGGACGACTTCGCCGCGCTGGTTGATCAGTTCGACGGGGACGACGACGATGCCCCAGCCGGGACGGCTCTTCGACGCGCGCACGCTCGCCACCTGGAATTCGATGTGGCAGGTATCGCCGATCTTGATCGGCAGCACGAAGCTCCATTCCCACCCCAACGACATACCCGGCTGGAAGCAGTACTCACTCTGCGTCTTCAGGCCGTCGGCAACCGACAGCCCGAACAACCCGTGCGCCACACGCGTGCCGAACGGAGTCTTCTTGGCGTATTCCTCGTCAACATGCACCGGGGTGAAATCACCGGTCAGTTCCGCGTAGGCGTTTATGCGTTCCTCGGTGAAGGTGTAGGACGGGCTGATGCCCTTGTCGCCCACCTTGATTTCGTCGAAATACAGTTCTCTCTTGGCCATGCTCGTTCCTCTCAAAGCAAATTTGTTGTTCAAGCGCGCGGCTTGACAGCCAGCGCCTCGGCGACGGAATTGGCGTGCGCCTGCATCAGCTCCAGCTCCAGGCCGTCGGGCAATGCCAGCCAGTTGCGCCCCATTGCCAGTTCACGGACGCCCCATTTCTGCGCTTCGGACAGCACCTCCTCGAGGTTCTCGACCATGATGCCGAGATGCGCCAGGCGTCCCTCGGGACCGTTGAACTCCGGATCAAGGTTGAACTGCATGCCGCCGAGAGTCCATACTTTCTCCGTCGCTCCGTCTGATCCCACCACTTCGCGCACGGTCATGCCCAGAACGTCGCTAAAGAAGCGGATATGCCAATCGATGTCCTTGACCCTGATGGCCACGTGTTCGACGTACGATTTCCTGCTGTAAGCCATGTTTTCAATTCCTGAGGTGTAGTGCCGGGGAGGTCTCCGGCGAGCCGTCGCGCAGACCGGATCGCCGGAGAGATACACTCAAGAGGAGTGAGTGATCTTGCGAACCGCCTATTACTTGCGGACCTTTTCGACCTCCGCCAGGAAGGCCTTGACGAAATCCGGACCAATGCTTGTGGCGTACTTGTCGATGACCGGCTGGACCTTGGCGCGGAACTTGGCCAACTCCTCAACCGACAACTCACTCACTTCCATTTTTGACTTGAGGGCAGCCAATGATTTGCCCTGCTCGTCACGCGAAAACTGGCGCTGCCAAATAGCGGCCTCGCGAGCGGCTTCCATCACCAGCTTCTGCTCGTCGGCGTTAAGCTTGTCCCAACTCTTCTTGCTCATGAAGAAGGCTTGCGGGTTGTACATGTGGTTGGTCACTGCCAGGTATTTCTGCACTTCGTAGAACTTGTTGGCCTCGATCACGGTGAAGGGGTTCTCATGGCCGTCGATCATCTTTTGCTCCATGGCCGTGTAGACCTCGGTGATCGGCATCGGTACCGCGTTGGCGCCCAGCGCCGTCCAAGTATCGAGGTAGGTCGGCGATTGCACGACACGGACTTTCAGACCGGAGATGTCGTCTACAGACTTGATAAGGCGCTTGCTGTTGGTCAGGTTGCGGAAGCCGAGATCGAAGAACGCCAGATTGACCATGCCCTTGGCCGGCATCAGGTCGCTCATGCGCTTGCCAATTGGACCGTCGAGGACGGCGTCTGCTTCCTTGGCATTGTTGAACAGGTACGGCAGGTCGACGATCGCGAATTCCTTGATCTGCCCCTGCAGAATGCCCGCGTTCATCGACGTCAATTCGATCGTGCCACCCTGGACAGCGGACAACACCTGAACATCACCTCCGAGCACGCCGCCGGGAAATTGTTTGACGGTCATTTTTCCGCCACTCTTCTGGGCAAGAAGCTCGCCGAACTTCTCTCCTCCCGCGGGGATGGGATGCCCCTTCGGATTGGCCGTGGCGAAACGGAATGACTGTTCACGCACCTCAGCCTGAACACTGCCCACCGCCACCATGCAACACGCTGCGATTGCCACTGAAATCAGTTTTCTGGAAATCATTTGAACCTCCTTTTGAAGTTGGACCTGAAGCAACTCGCGGAAGAATCCGCATTCGCAGGTGAAGGTTTGCCTTGCACCTCGAATCCCACGCAGGCAAGAAACCGGCTCCGGATCATTTCTTTCCGAAGTTCTCCTGCCAGGTCTCGATGCCCTTGACCATTGCCACCAGCGTTCTGTTGACCGGCGTGGCGATGCCCGAACGCGCGCCCCAGCGCACCACCGAACCGTTGATGAAATCGACTTCGGTGATCTCGCCCTTTTCCAGGCTCTGCAGCATCGATGTCTTGAACTCGGCGGGCAGCCCTTCGGCGGCCAGATCCCAGAAGTACTTCGGGTCTTCCGAAACCAGCGAGATGTTGTTGGCCCGGGCCACGGCGATACCCTCGGCCACGGCGGCCAGCGCCGTTTCCTCAATTTCCGGCACCTGGTACAGCCAACCGTAGGGCAGACGGGTGATAGCGCAGACGGCGCCGGTGGCCACGTTAACCAGCAGCTTGTCCCACATCGTGCCGTAGATGTTGGTGCTGGCGGTGGCCAGCAGCTCGGCCTTGTTGAATTCATCGACGACAGCCTGCAAGCGGGGCGTCAGCTGGCCATCCAGTTCGCCGATATAGGTCTGCTTGCCCTTGTACCCGGAGACGATGTGACCGGGTTCGAGGAACACGCCGCCGACGTAAGTCTTGGCCGCGAGCACATGCTCACGGCCAACAACCTCGGCAAGAATCTCCTCGTGCCCCAGGCCGTTCTGGATCGACATCACCAGGGTGTCCGGGCCAACCAGCGGACGCGCCGACTCGATGGCCGCGCGGGTGGCCGCCGACTTGACGAGCACGATGATCAGATCGACCGGCTGAAGGCAATCACAACTTGTGTAGGCCTTGATCCTGACCGTTTCTTCCGTGTCGCCGAAACGCATCTTCAGGCCGTTGGCGTTGATCGCGTCGACATGCGCCTGGAAGCGGTCTACGAAAACCACGTCCGAACCGCCGCGCGCCAATACCCCACCGATCGAACAACCCAGGGCGCCGGCGCCCAGCATGCAGATCCTCATTGCTTTGCTCTCTTCCCGCCGATGGCATCATTGAAGTACGAGCGAACTTTAGTCGGCGCGCGGCATGCCGTATATGCAATAATCTCAATTCATTTCATTGCGTTTAACAATGACAAAAAAGGATCTCCCGCCCTCCGCGCTACTCGACGTCCACCTGCTGCAGCTGTTCGAACTGATCTACAGTTCGCGCAGCGTGACGCGGGCCGCCGAGCACCTCGGGCTGGCCCAGCCGACGGTCAGCATCTGGCTTGCCAAGTTGCGCAAGCAGCTCAACGATCCGCTGTTCGTGCGCACACCTTCCGGCATGCTGCCGACCCCCGAAGCCGATGCCCTGATCGGTACGGTACGTCAGGCACTGGAGTCGTTGCGCTACCTTGCACAACGCGAGGTCCGATTCGACCCGTCCACCAGCGAACGCCGCTTTCGCATTTGCATGACCGACGCCAGTCACATCACCCTGCTTCCCCAATTGCTGGCGCATGTGCGCTCCACGGCCCCCGGAATCCGGCTGGGCGCCGAGCGCATCGACAGCCTGACCGCACAACGGCTGGAATCCGGGGAAGCCGACCTGGCGCTGGGCCTGATCCCGGAACTGGGTGCCGGTTTTTACCAGCAAAGCCTGTTCACCCAGGACTGGGTGTGCCTGGCCAATGCCCGGCATCCGCGTATCGAAGGGACGCTGAGCGCGGACATGTACCAGAGGGAAGGCCACATCAACGTCGTTTCCGGCACCGGGCACCACCTACTCGACGCCAGTCTGGAGCGCCATCACCTCGAGCATCGCGTCGTCCTCGAACTGCCGGGATTCCTTGGCCTGACGGCCATCGTCTCGACGACCGACCTGCTGGTCACCCTGCCGCGGCAGATTGGAGAGACTCTTGCCAGACTCGGCGGGCTGAATGTCTTTTCGTGTCCGATCCCGATTCCGACGTTTACCGTCAAGCAGCACTGGCACACCCGCTACCACAACGATCCTGGCAACCGCTGGCTGCGCGGGCTTTGCGCCGGATTGTTCCTGCGCGACCGGGCGGAAGGCTGAAGCGCCACGCCTCGACAGAAAGCGCGTTTCGTTTTGTCTCTTGGTCGTGCTCAAGGCGCCCGTTGTGGTAAAAATGCTTCTTTGAATCTGCCAAGGAGAGACACATGATCGTTCTGATTACCGGCGCCAGTTCGGGCTTCGGCGAGGCCATGGCCCGCAAGTTCGTGAATAACGGTCACCGCGTGATTGCCGCGGCGCGCCGCAGCGACCGTCTGGAAAAGCTGCGCGAGGAACTCGGCGACCGCCTGCTGCCCGTCACCATGGATGTCACCGATCCGTCTTCCATCGCCGATGCGCTCGCCCGGTTGCCCGATACGTGGAAACCCATCGACGTGCTGGTCAACAACGCCGGCCTGGCGCTCGGCACCGAACCGGCACAGCATTGCTCCCTCGACGAATGGACCCGGATGATCGACACCAACACGCGCGGGCTCGTCACCGTCACCCGCGCCATCCTGCCCGAGATGATCGCGCGGAACACCGGCGTGATCGTCAATATCGGTTCCGTGGCCGGCAACACGCCGTATCCGGGCGGCAACGTTTACGGCGCGACGAAGGCCTTCGTCGAGCAATTCACCCGCAACCTGCGCGCCGATCTGGCGGGCACCGGTGTGCGCGCCACCAACATCGCGCCGGGATTGTGCGGCGGCACCGAGTTCTCCAACGTGCGCTACCGCGGCGACGATGCGGCTGCCGCCAAGGTATACGAAGGCACCGTAGCGCTGACCGCCGAAGACATCGCCGAAACGGCGTATTGGGTCGCCACGCTGCCGCCGCACGTCAACGTCATTCAGCTCGAGGTGGTACCGACCTGCCAGGGTTATGCCGGCTGGAACGTCAGGCGGAACGTCCCGGCGCCGGGGCAGACGAAATGATCAGCACCGAATTCCTGATCACCTCGCTGATCGTCGCGCTGATTCCGGGAACGGGCGTGCTGTTCACCGTTTCTTCCGGGCTTTTCCTCGGCAAGCGCGCCAGCCTCTACGCGGCGCTCGGCTGCACACTGGGCATCCTGCCTCACCTGCTCGCCAGCATCCTCGGTCTGGCCGCGCTGCTGCACGTCAGCGCCGTCGCCTTCCACCTGCTCAAGCTGGCCGGCGCGGCGTACATGCTTTATCTGGCGTGGATGACCTGGCGCGAACGCGGCACCCTGTCCCTCGACAAGCCGCGCGACGCAAGCAACGGAGGGCGCATCGTGCTCCGCGCCTTCCTGATGAACATCCTGAATCCCAAGCTGACGATCTTCTTCCTGGCCTACCTGCCGCAATTCATAAAGCCGGAGGCCGGCGATCCGCTGGTTCAGATGCTGTGGCTCAGCGCCGTGTTCATGGCGCTGACGCTGGCTGTTTTCGTGATCTATGGCCTGCTCGCGCACGCCGCGCAGCGTGCCATACTCGGCTCGCCGCGGCTACTGGGGTGGATGCAGAAGGGTTTCGCCGCCGTCTTCGCCAGCCTCGGGATCAATCTGGCGCTATCCGACCGTTGAGGTTACGGTTCGTTCGTCACTCCGGCGCTCACCGCGCTGGAATCAAACGTACCGGACCAACGCCTCAACTCCAGCGAATCAGCGCGTAGTTCTTCTTGCCGCGACGCAGCAGGGTAAAGCGTCCGAACAGGCGCTCCGCATCGGAAAGCTGATGCTCCAGCGCGTCGACCTTTTCGCCATTGACCGTCACGCTGCCACTCTGCAGGAAACCGCGCGCTTCGCTCTTGGACTTCGCCAGACCAGCGGCCACCAGCGCGTCGATCAGGCCTGAAGCCGATTTTTCCATGGCCACGCCGGGCACGCCGTCCTGCGCCAGTTGCTCGAAGTCCGATTCGGTCAGCGTTTCCAGGCGGCCGGAGAACAGGCTGTGGCTGATGCGTTGCGCGGCCTCCAGCGCGGCCTTGCCATGCACCAGCGCTGTGGCCTGCTCGGCCAGGATGCGCTGGGCTTCCGGCTTCTGCCCGCTGGCCTTGTCGGCGGCCTCGACGGCGTCGATTTCCTCCACCGAGAGGAAGGTGAAATAGCGCATGAACTTGTAGACGTCGGCATCCGCGGTATTCAGCCAGAACTGGTAGAAAGCATAGGGCGAGGTCTTCTTCGCGTCGAGCCATACCGCACCCGATTCGGTCTTGCCGAACTTGGTGCCGTCCGACTTGGTGACCAGCGGCAGAGTCATCCCGAACACATGCTTCTGGTTAAGGCGGCGGGTCAGGTCGGCGCCGGCGGTGATGTTGCCCCACTGGTCCGAGCCGCCGACCTGCAATATGCAGCCGTACCGGCGGTTGAGCTCGGCAAAGTCATACCCCTGGAGCAGGCTGTAGGAAAACTCGGTGTAGGAAATGCCCTGCTCGTCGCGACTGATACGTTGCTGCACCGACTCCTTCTTGATCATGGCGTTGACCGAGAAATGCTTGCCGATATCGCGCAGAAAATCGAGCGCGCCCATCGGGCCGAACCAGTCGTAGTTGTTGGCCATGATCGCCGCATTGGGACCGTCGAAATTCAGGAACGGCGACACCTGGCCACGAATCTTGTCCACCCATCCGGCAATCACGTCGGGGGTATTCAGCTTCCGCTCCGTCGCCTTGAAGCTCGGATCGCCGATCATGCCCGTCGCCCCGCCGACCAGGGCAATCGGCTTGTGCCCGGCTTCCTGGAAGCGCTTGAGCAGGAGCACCGGCACCAGATGCCCGAGGTGCAGGCTGTCGGCCGTCGGATCGAACCCGCAATACAGCGTCACCGCCCCCCCGGACAGGAGTTCATCAAGCGCCTTGGCGTCCGTGATCTGTGCGATCAAACCACGGGCTTGCAGGTCCTGGAGCAGGGCTGACTGATACATTGCGAGTTTCTCCACATTTGAGACGGCAAACCCCTTGCCGTTACTGGTCGACGAAGGGGTGGGATTTTAACATGCGGAGACTGGCGGCTTTGGCGCCCTGACACTGTCTGTTACGGATTCTGCAACTCCTCCGGAAGGCAATCCACTTTCAAGCGCGCGCTCCACTCGCGCATCTGCCCGCCCAGCACCGGCTCGATCGGAATGCCCTTGACGCGCCGCACCGCATCCTCGTGTATTTCGGGATCACCAGGCATCAGCGGCGCCCCCGGTTCGCCGGACAGCGCCCGGGCGATCTGCTCCACCGTCCCGGCCAGCGCCGGCCCGCCGGCGAAACGCATGGGATCGAGCATCAGGAAGAACGCGCCGAGATGGCGCGGCTCGTCCAGGGCGGTGAACATGCCCGAGATCATCGGCCCCCAGGGATTGCCGTTGAGCGGTCCGCACAGGAGATCGATCATCAGCGCCAGTCCGTAACCCTTGTGACCATAATCCGCGCCGCCGAGCGGCGTCAGGGCGCGCGCGGCGTGCGCGTCGGTCGTCAGGTGGCCGGCTTCGTCATACGCTACGCCGGGCGGCAACGGGTGCCCTTCGCGTCGGGCATTCATCACCCGGTTGTAAGGTATCGACGTGGTCGCCATGTCCAGGCAGGCCGGCTCATGCCCGGCACGCGGAAACGCGATGGCGATCGGATTGGTGCCGAAAAATGGCCGCATGCCACCGTGCGGGGCCGCCATACTGTCGGAATGGGTGAAAGCGATGGCGATCAGCCCGGCCCGCGCCGCCGGTCGCGTGTATAGCGCCATGGCCCCGCAGTGCGAGGAGTCGGTCACGCCGACCGCACCCACGCCGGTGTTGCGCGCCAGTTCTGCAGCAACGGCTGCGGCCTGGTGGCCGATCACGATGCCATGTCCGTGATCGCCGTGCAGCTGCGCGGTCGACGCGCCCGTTTCCTTGATCGTAACGTTCGGCCGGGCCTTGATCGATCCGCGCGAAATGCGCTCCAGGTAATGCGGCAGGCGGGCGATTCCATGCGAATCGATGCCCCACAGGCTGGTCTGAACCAGACTGTCGGCCAGTTGCCGCGCATCGGAAACGCTCATGCCAAGCGTTTCCAGACAAGCTGCCGCCCAGTCGGCAACGGATTGGTGGGGAACGAAGGTACTGCCTGCAATGATGGGCTGACTCATGGCTGAAATGTTCTTGCTCGAAGATGAATGGATAATCTGACGGGGAAGCGCCTTGATTCTTGGGTTTTCATATAATGGAACTTAGTTCCATCTTGGACATGCAGTATATGGGCGACAAAGCCGAAACGCTACGCCCCGATCAAAACCAATCGACCGAACCGACGAGTCCTGCGCGCCATGAACCTTCAACCGCGATTCCATCTTTTGACCATCGTGTTTTTCGTGGTCTTCGCCATCCCTTCCTGGATGGCCGTCCGGGCGCTCGCCGAGGGCATCATGGAACAGTGGGCGGTGCGCTACGCGGAAAAGCAGGTTCTTTACGACAAGGGACGCACCCTGCAGCCAATATTGCGCGAAGTAGCCCTGTCGCGCCAACTGGCGTCATCCCAGCCGATCCGCGAATGGGCGCTCAAGCCGGACGATGCCCCGCTGACCCGCCGCGCCGTCAAGGAAATGGAGAATTTTCGCCAGAATTTTCAGGATCGCAGCTATTTCGTGGCGCTGCTCGGCAACGGCCGGTACTACCACAACAACGCGCAGAACGAATACGCGGGTCAGGAATTCCGCTACGTGATGGACCCGCGAAACAAGAAGGACGCGTGGTTCTACGACCTGATCAAGCAAAAGCGCGACATCCACATCAACGTCAACCCGGACCCGAACCTGGGCATCACCAAGCTGTGGATCGACGTTCTGATCCGCGACGGCAACGACATTCTTGGCATCGCCGGCACCGGGCTCGATCTCACGTCCTTCATCAAGAACGTCGTTGAGGAAGGGTCGCCCGGCGTGACCAGCCTGTTCGTCGATCACGATGGCGCCATCCAGATCCACCGCAATCAGGCGCTGATCGATTTTGCCTCGATCAGCAAGACCAAGTCGCAGCAGAACACCATCGACCTGCTCTTCGAACGCGAGGCGGACCGCAAGGCAGTTCTGGCGGCAATGAAGGAACTGGAAGTGCAGAAGAAGAACGTGGCCACCTTGTTCGTGCAGGCCAACGGCAGGCGGCACATCGCCGGAATCGCTTACCTGCCGGAGATCGACTGGCACGAGATCACGCTGCTCGACCTCGACGTGCTGCTCCCGTTCAGCCAATTCACGGGAATCCTCGTGGTATACACCCTGACCTTGCTGGGCATCCTGCTGCTCTTCAACCTGGCGTTGCAACGTTTTGTGCTGAAGCCGCTGCAGCAGCTCGATGCGGGCATGTCAGCGGTTGAATCGGGCAGCGACGCTCCCGCATTTCTCGATACCTTGGATACCGGCGAGATCGGGCGCCTGATGCAACGCTTCGCGCAGATGGCGAAATCGGTAACCATCTCGCGCCGCGATCTCGAATTCAAGGTGCAGGAACGCACCATCGCCCTGGAACGCCTGACCAAGATCGACCCGCTGACCGAACTCTTGAATCGGCGAGGCATGAGTGAACGCATCGAGGCCGAACTGAAACGCGCCCGGCGTGAAGGCAGCCGACTCGGGATCCTCTGGCTCGATCTCGACGGGTTCAAGGAGATCAATGACCGGCACGGGCACGCTGCCGGCGACCAGGCGCTGATCACCGTAGCCAGCATCATCGACGCAACGATTCGTCCCTACGACGTTGCAGCGCGCTGGGGCGGTGATGAATTCCTGGTCATGCTCTACCCGACCGACGACGAAACCCTGCTGGCTTTGGGTGAAAGGCTGCGCCAAGCCATTGCCGGCTGCCGTTCCGTGATCGGTCGCAACGGCACCGGAGTTCCCCTGAGCGCCAGCATCGGCGGACATCTGGCCATCGCCGGCGAGGAATTCAGCAGCGTGCTGCACCAGGCCGACCAGGCGCTCTATGCCGCCAAGACGGCCGGCCGGAATTGCTGCCGCACCACGCAGGCCATCACCGAAGGCGCCTGACAGTCACGCCGACATAACGCCTCACGAAGAAGCTACCGCTCCAGTCAATATCTGTGCCGCATTCACTCGCCTCCAGAGCGCGGAACTCCACGTTGGCGAACTGGATGACTGCGGGAAAATGCCAATCAGTTGCCATTAAGGATGATTTAAGGAAGTCCGGGTCAAATGCCGCCTGTCGGCCCGACCGGGTCGTTCATTCTTCGCAACCGAAAGGGGAACTCCAATGAACAAGATGATCGCCGTACTTCCCGCCACCTTCGCCACTGCCGTCTTTGCCGGGGCCGCGATCGCCGGCCCGAACTGCAGTGCCCCGCAAGACAAATGGATGAAGGAAGCCGATTTCAAGTCGCGTATTGAAAGTCAGGGCTACCAGATCAAGACGTTCAAGGTCAGCAAGGGCCAATGCTACGAAATCTATGGTTTCGACAAAGCTGGCAAGAAGGTCGAGATTTACTTCGACCCGCAAACCGCTGCCGTTCTCGAAGCCAAGTAGTCCTCTGGACACGCAGGGCCGGAATTCCGTTTCCGGCCGTCGCAGGTTCAACTACCGGGTTTGCAATCCAACAGAATCCAGAATGTCAAAGCCATACATCAGAAATCCAATCACGAATCAGCAGGAAACGCCATGAAAAACACCGCCTGCACACGAACCGTCCACGTTTGGGATCGATTCATTCGCGTTTTCCATTGGAGTCTCGTGGCCTGCGTACTCACGAATTTCTTTGTCATCGATGATGGCGAGGCGCTGCATCAATGGGTCGGCTATGCCGCCAGTGTACTTGTCCTGGCACGTATCGTGTGGGGATTCATCGGCCCTCGCCATGCCCGCTTTTCCGATTTTTTCCCGACTCCGGCCAGGATTCGCAACCACCTGGCCGACCTGCGCTCCGGCGCCACTGGGCTTCATGACGGACATAATCCTGTCGGCGCGCTGGTGATGCTGGCCATGCTGGCCGTCGTTCTCTCGCTGGGACTCACCGGCTATATGCAAACGACCGACACCTTCTGGGGCGAAAAATGGCTGCAGGAACTGCACGAGATGCTGGCGTCCACCCTGGTCGCCTTCGCCGGCCTCCATGCCGCCGCCGCCATCGTGATGAGCCGCATCGAACGCACCAACCTGATTGCCGCCATGATCACCGGTGTCAAGGTACGGCGAGGACGAACTGAAAGCCTTTAGCCTCTACAGGTCCCCCCAGAGCTTGCCGGGAATGTCGCTGGGGCGGTCCTGCAAGACCACCGTGTAGCCGTATCGCGTGCGTCCCTGTCGGCCGAAATAGGTACGCCATTCGGTATCGGGAATTGTCCGTTCCGCCACTTTTGGCAAGCGCCTTTCAGCGTGAAGACGCCTCTCGGCCAACCCGGCAGGAGACCCACCGTCAGATCGGCGGCGATCCTGACGCGCACGACGCTCTATCGATGCCATGACGACCTCGCCAGAGAACGGGGAAGAGCATTTACTTTAGGCAACAGGCCAACAGAATTCAAGTAAACACACGACGACAGAGCAGCGATCATGATCGCACGTCTCTCGACACGCCCGGCGGTGCATCCCTTCACGGTTCCGATTTTCACCCTTGCGATTTCACATTAGACTGCTTTCTCTTGTCTGAAAGGGCATCACTGACCCGATGATCGCGCTTTTTCTGAAATCCCTTCTCGGCGCGGCAGCCGTCCTGATCATCGCCCTGCTTTCCAGGACGAGCAATTTCTTTATCGCCGGACTGGTGCCGCTCTTCCCCACCTTCGCCCTCATCGCTCACTACATCGTAGGCAGCGAACGCGCGGCAGCCGATCTGCGCATGACCGCGCTGTTCGGGCTGTGGTCGCTGATTCCGTACGCCATCTATCTGCTCATCGTCTACGTGCTCAGCGTCCGCACGTCCTTGACGACGACCCTGCTGCTGGCCACCACCGGCTGGACGGTCGCCGCGCTCATCCTTCTACTGGTCTGGAGTCGGCTATTCACGGTTGGCGGAGGATAGACGGGGTTGCGATACACTGCCGTCATTTTGACATTTGCATTGTTCTCCAGATCCATGAAGACACTGCTCCCACTCGCCCTGTTTCTCGGCTCGCTTGCCACGAACGCCGCCCCCTGCCCCAACGACAGCGATCAAACACGTATTACCGGCACATCCCAATGCCTGCTGGCGCATCACTTTGACCCGCCCGGCGCCGAGCATCTGCTGGTCTGGTTGCACGGCGACGTATCCGGCGGCGGGCCGGCATTGGCCGCATTGGCTCTACCCCTCGCTACGCCGAACGACGGTTGAGGATCGCCTCGCTGTCGATCCAATCCCGCTCGTCGTCGAAACCGAGCATCCGTCGGATATTGCGCCGGCGCATGAAGACCGGCAACGGCCGCCGATAGATGCGCAGGTCGGAGAAGTCGATCAACCCGAGCTCGCCCGAAGGCGTCAGGATGACATTGCCCAGATGCAGCGAACGAAAGTAGATGCCCAGAGCATGCAAGCGAATGACGAATTCCGTGAATTGTCGCTTCAACCTGTTCTCGGTTTCAGCATCCATTCCCTGGCGAACAAGGGAGCGAATCGTCACGCCTTCCAGCGGCTGGTAAAGAACCGCATCGCGCTTGATCGACGGAATCCGCATGGCGGCGATGACGGTGGGCACGTGAACCCCGCGTTCGCGCAAGGCATCGGCGTTGTCAACGAACCGCTTTGCGTAGGGATACCACGCCGCGGAAGTAATCAGGCGCTTGCGGCGAAACAGCTTGAGCATGCTGCCGTCGACCAGGCGCAGCACCTTGTCGCCGTGGCCGTCTGCCTCCAGCACCTCGGCGCCGCTTCGCATGGCCAGGAAATCCTGGTGATCAATGGTCTTCATCAAGCCTCCGGCAGATTGGCCGCCAGCCAGCGGTGCAACGCCGACGACTCCGGCCAGTTTCTCAGGAAGCGCGCACGGTCGCGACGCCAGTCGCGCACGAAAGCGGCCTGACTGTCGTGCTGCACCATGGCGTCGAGGTCGATGACGACCAGCCGCCCCGCATGCCAGAGCAGGTTCGTCGCCTTCATGTCACCGTGCGAGATTCTCATCCGGAAAAGCGCTCGGAAGAACTCCAGAATCGCCGCCGCCTCCTCTTGATTCGGCTCCCGATCGGGAGCGAGGTGCTGCAGGAGATTTTCGCCCGGACAGAATTCAGTCACCAGGAAAGCGCGCCGGCGCAGCGGTCCGACCCGTTCCTCGAGCATGGCCAGGGGTGTCGGAGTACTAATACCGTAGAACGCCAGGCGATGCGCGGCCAACCAGGAATGCCAGGCCCGGCTCGGACGCCAGAAGCGCGACATGGCGTGGCGAAAATTCTTGAGATTGTAGCGCTTGAGGACCAGAGAACGCCCCGCCACCTCGACCCGTGCGACGGTACAGGTCCCGCCGTCCTTGAACCGATGCCCCTGCGCAACGAAGCCATCAGGATCGTCCAGCAAGGCGGATAACGCCTCTCTCTCCGTACGAACAACGGCGGAGAATAGGCCGGTCGTGCTGCGCACAGCAAACTGGCTGCAATCGCGCAGCGTCTTGCCGAGAAAGTGGGTCAATCGCTGGGCACGCGCCCGTTCGACTTCTTGCAGCAGGTTCTCGCGACCCGGTCGCAGCCGATCCTGCTGCGACTCGTAAGCCGCCACCAGAGGATCGAGACAGGAGTCCCAAGCCAGCGGCAACTGCGCGATCAGCAGGGCGAGATTATCCAGTGTCTGCCGCGCCAGAGCCGCCGCCCCTTTCGCCACATATGTGATCCCATCACCATCGATGACGAAGAGGTCATTCTTGCAGGCCAGAAAATTCCCCAGATGCAGATCCGTGTGCAGCAATCCCGCGGCATGCACGCGCCCAAGCAGGGCGAATGCCGGCTGCAGGATTTCCAGCGCCAGCGGACTTCCCGGAGGCAGGTCTTGCACTCCGGGCCACAGTTCGGCCAGCGTTCGGGAGTCCTCCAGGAACTCGGTAAGCAGGAAATGGCCGCCCCCTTCGAGCCTTCCGGCGCCGACAATCCCGGGCGTCGGCAAGTGCGCTGAGCGCAGGGCTTCGATCCCGTGCCGCTCGCGCTCCCAGTGCCGGCTGTTGCGCCCGGCCACGAACAACTTGGCGAGTACGCGCTGGCCGCGCCATTGCGCCTCGCCGACGATGCGCTTGCCCGGCAGCACGCGCAACAATCTGCACACGAGCATGGTTTCGCCGTAGTCGCCGAGCACCCGGAAAGGCACTCCCGGAGCGCGACCCTGCTGGCGCAGTTCGGCCACCTGCAGCAAAGGCGGGTTTTCCGGAGTCATGCTCGGCTTCCTGTAACGTACTTGCGCAGGTAGCGTTCCTGCAGACGTCCGGCTTCTCTCGCGAGCCGTCGGAGCAAGCGGCGTTCATCACTCAGCACGGCGCGTATCGGCCGCTCGAAATACTGGTGCAGGAAACGCAGCAGGTCGCGCTGCGTGAGGCCGATGTCCAGCGCGGAAAAATAGAGGCTCGCCAAGTCCTTGTCGCGCCAGCGGCGCGGTGTCTTTTCCCGGATTTGCGCGCGGTGCAGGTCGATCAGCGACAGCTTGAGGTTACCCGGTGCCGGCACCGGATCGCACCGCAGCAGAAAATGGCAGATGTAAAAATCCCGATGATTGACGCCGCCACCATGCATGCGCCTTGCCATCTCGGCGACGCACCGGATCAGCGCGCGCTTGAGCAGCACGGGAGGGGGATTCTTCGGCCAATCCGCACAAAAATCCTCGAGACTGATCGTCGGCACCAATTCCTCGGTAACGATGAAGGAATGCTGCGTCGCCGGATTGCTCCCGCGCTGCCCGAAGGCGACACCACGCATGGAGTCGACGCCCAACTGCTCAAGCCGCTTGATGGCCCGCCATTCGTTCCCGGCGCCGAGAATCGGCAGGCGCAGGCAAGCCAGGTTCTTGAAGATTTCACCCCATCCGACGCCGCGATGGATCTTGACGAAGTAGCCTCGCCCGGCGACTTCGGTACGTAACGTGCGGCGCGCTTCGAGTTCCCGGAAAACCTCGCCCTGAAGCTCCTCGACCGCGGCAAACGGGTCACGACCGGCCCACAGGGTCCGGAAAGGCTCGTCGAGGTCAACGAAAGGAGCGCTCACCGAGGCTCCTTCAGGATCAGGTCGGCAGCACGCTCGGCGTTGCTGTAGATGTCGGCGTTTTCGGCAAACGCCAGGGCGTTGGCGCGCCAGGCGGCGCGTGCCGCGCTGTCCGTCAGCATTTCCGCCAGCGTCGCATTGAGCACGTCCTGGGCAAACGGTTCCGGCACGACACGACCACCACTGGCCTCCTCAATGTAGTGCGCATAGCCGCATACCGCCGTCGCCAACACCGGCAACCCGGCAACCAGCGCTTCGAGCAGGACGGTTCCGGTATTTTCGTTGTACGCCGGATGAATCAGCAGGTCGGCGCCGAGCAGGAAGCGCGGGATGTCGCTGCGGCCGGGCAGGATGGCAACGCGTTCGGCGACGCCGAGCGACCGGGCCTGGCGCAGGAACAGCGACGGTTCGTCCTGGCCGATGACGATCAGCCGCGTGCGCGATCTCAATGCCTCCGGCAGGCTGGCCAGCGCCTTCAGGCTGCGATCGAGCCCCTTGGTCTTGAAGCCGGAGCCGATCTGAAGGAGGAGCAACTCGTCGTCGGCCAGAACGAACTCGTGGCGAAAACCGACGCGGATCTCGCCGGCGTTGGCCGGAGCGCGGCGATCCGGCGCGATGCCGGGCGGCAGCAGGTGAAAACGCGATTTCGGCGTACCGTAGTGTTTCTCGAAGAACGGCTGCTGCACCTGCGAGATCATCAGGATTTCGGTTTTGCTCTCCGCGGCAAACACAGCTCGCTCATAGGCGGCAAAATGGCGATAGCGCCCTGAAAGCCTGTACAGCGGGTTGCGCAGCGTACGCGCCTTTTCCTCGTAGCAAGGGTCGGCGGCGAAATAGACGTCAAGCCCCGGCATCTTGTTGAAGCCGATCACCCGATCCGTCGGACGCCTGGCGAGATCGCGCTGCACCCAGCCGCTGAATCGTTCGTAGCGGCGGGCATTGCTGAAAGCGGTGACCGGAACGACGACGACCTCGAACCCGCGCGGTACCTCGCCGCTCCATTCCAGCGTGTAAACGCGGATCGCATGGCCGCGTGTCTGGCAGGCCAGTGCAATGCGCAGGAAATCGCGCTGCAGGCCGCCGAACGGGAAATATTTGTAGAGACAGAAGGCAAGCTGCATCAGTGATCTTCCGGTGGCGCCTCGACACCGCGCGGGCGCTTGTAGCGGTTGTACCCCCACAGGTACTGCTCCGGGCATTGCCTGATCAGGCGTTCGATTTCATGATTGATCTGCTGCGCGCGCTCCTCGGTAGTTCCCGTCACCGGTTGCGAAGGCGGCAGCAGGTGGAAATGATAGCCGGCGCCATCCGGCAGGCGTTCGGCCCATAACATGATCACCGCGGCGCCGCTTTCGGTGAGACGGGCGGCCAGCGTCATCGTGTAAGCGGGCTTGCCAAAAAAACCCAGCCAGCGTCCCTCGCCTTTCCTCGGCGCCTGGTCGGGCAGCATGCCGACGGCCTCGCCCTTCTTTAGCGCCTTGAGCAGCGTGCGCACACCGTTCAGGTCGGCGGCGGCGATGTGCAGTTGCGTACGCGCCCGCCCCGTTTCGATCATCGTCTGCATCCAGGCCTGCTTGGGCGGCCGATAGAGGACGGTGATCGGCGCATGCGTCGACAGGTATTGCGCGGTGATCTCAAAGCACCCCAAGTGCGGGGTGAGGTATACGATGCCCCGCCCCTCGCGCACTGCCGCCTCGACCAATTCCCACCCGCTTATCTTTACCACGCGTGCAGCGGCTTCCTCGAGCGGACGCAACCAGATCTTCGGCAACTCCAGCGACTGTTTCCCGGCGTGAGCGATAGCCGCAAAACGGACGCGTCGTTCGCCCTCTTCACCCAGCGCCAACACCATGTTCTCCCGCATGTGGCGACGATAGGTTGGCGAGAACAACCACGACAACCAGCCCGCCAGGGCACCGAGACGGTGCAGCCAGGCCAGGGACAGGCAACTCAGCAAACGAAAAACGAAAATCACGCCATAACCCCATTAACCCTACTTGCCACGCGTTTGACCCGCCACGCGCGAAAAACTACAATTATCCCATTCGCCGAGTTAATCAGGACAACTTGCAGGGCGGAAAACACCGAAAAGGTGTTGCGAAATACTGCTAAAGCGTCGTCTGCTCGAACCCCGGAGTCGACCTCGCCGTCGCAACGGGGTTTTTTGTTGGAGTACAGACACATGTCCAGAGAGTTTCTCTTTACGTCCGAATCGGTTGGCGAAGGCCATCCCGACAAGGTCGCCGACCAGATTTCCGATTCCGTCCTCGACGCCATCCTGGCCGAAGACCCGCGCGGCCGCGTCGCTTGCGAAACCCTGGTCTCCACCGGCCTGGTGGTGATTTCCGGCGAAATCACCACCAAGGCGCACATCAACTACCGCGAGATCGCCCAGGAGGCCGTGCGCCGCATCGGCTATACCGACTCCGAGATCGGGTTCGACTACAAGAGCTGCGCAATCCTCACCGCCATCAACCGCCAATCGCCGGACATCGCACAGGGCGTCAACGAAGGCCAGGGCATCGATCTGGACCAGGGCGCCGGCGACCAAGGCCTCATGTTCGGCTACGCGTGCAACGAAACGCCGTCGCTGATGCCGCTGCCGATCTACTTCGCGCACCGCCTGATGCAGCGCCAGGCCGAAGTCCGCCGCGATGGCCGCCTGAACTGGCTGCGCCCGGACGCCAAGAGCCAGCTCTCCGTCAAGTATGTCGACAACAAACCGGTGGCCATCGATACGGTCGTCGTCTCCACGCAGCACAACCCGGACATCTCGCACGCCCAGCTTTCTGAAGCGGTCATCGAGGAAATCATCAAGCCTGTCCTGCCCAAGGAACTCCTCTCGGACAAGACCCGCTACCTGGTCAATCCGACGGGCCGTTTTGTCGTCGGCGGCCCGCACGGCGACTGCGGCCTGACCGGACGCAAGATCATCGTCGATACCTACGGCGGCATGGCCCGGCACGGCGGCGGCGCCTTTTCCGGCAAGGACCCGTCCAAGGTCGACCGGTCGGCCGCCTACGCCGCGCGCTACGTGGCCAAGAACATTGTCGCCGCCGGGCTGGCCGACCGGTGCGAAGTGCAGATCGCCTACGCCATCGGCGTCGCCAAGCCGGTCTCGCTGATGGTCGACACCTTCGGCACTGGCCGGATCGACGATGAAAAGATCGTCGAGTTGATTGGCCAGCATTTCGACCTTCGACCGAAGGGCATCATCGCCGCGCTCGACCTGCTCCGGCCGATCTATACCAAGACCGCCGCCTACGGCCACTTCGGCCGCGAAGAGCCGGAGTTCACCTGGGAAGCCATCGACAAGGCGCCCGCCCTCCGGGCCGACGCCGGTTTATAAGCCGGAAAAACGGGGGCCGGCAGGCGTAAGTCTGCCGGCCCTTTTTCTTTTCCCGATCTCGGCATAAAGGCGTCGAAACGTAACACCCCGGATAGCCGAAATTTCGGTTTTCTGATACAACTGCCCGGATGGATGCCTTCTGGATACTTGTACTGCTGATCGCCGTCTCGGGCTATTTCGCACTGGCCGAAATGGCCCTTGCCTCGGCGCGCCGCTCGAAGCTCGTCCCGCTCGCCGAAGGCGGCGACCGGCACGCGGCATTGACACTGGTCATAAAGGAGCATCCCAGCCGTCTTCTCGCTGCCACACAAACAGGCGTAACCGCGGCGGCGTTGCTCTCGGGCGTATTCGGGGAATCGGCGATGAAGGACATCTTCGCCGAATGGACCACTCGCTGGCTGCCTTTCGCCGCAGGCATCCGTGACGAAATATCGCTGACCGCTACTATCGTGCTGGTCACGGCGTTCTCGATCGTGTTTGGCGAAATCGTTCCGAAGCGAATCGCCATCGCGCATCCGGAAAAAGTGGCCATGGTCTGCGCGCCGTCCATGAGCCTCTTCATCCGCACGATGTCGCCGCTCATCCACCTGCTTTCCTGGGCCGCCGACGTCGTGCTGCGCCTCCTGCCGGTAAAGGCCGCGCCGGCCGTGGTCAGCGTCGAGGACATCCTGGCCTATGTCGACGAAAGCGAGCGCGCCGGCGAGATCGCCCCGGAAGAGAGTCACCTGCTGGGCAACGTGTTCCGCCTGGAGGACTGGCGCGTGGCGGCGATCATGACGCCGGCAGCTGATGTCGCATATATCGACCTGTTGCGTCCGCATGAGCACAATCTGGCCGTCCTGCGCGAGTCGCCGCACTCCCAGATGCCCATCTGCAAGGGGCATTTGCAGCAGACCATCGGCGTACTCGAGAGCCACGACCTTCTGCAAGCCGCCCTGGCCGGCAAGATCGACTTCGCCGAGACGCCGAAGGCCGCGCCCCTGTTCATACCCGGATCGCTGACGCTGATCGAGTTGCTGCGCACCTTCCGCACGCAACGAGCGACGTTCGCCCTGGTGGTCAACGAATTCGGGCAAACCGAAGGCATCGTCACCCTCGACGACCTGCTGCGCAGTGTCGTCGGCGACATGATGCCGTTCTCCGACGACCCCGACGAAGCCCTCGCTGTACGCCGCGCAGACGGCTCCTGGCTGCTCGACGGCTTGATCCCGGTCAGCGAAATGAAGGAAAAGCTCGAACTCCGCGACATTCCGGACGAGGATTTCGGCAACTTCCATACGCTCGGCGGGTTCGTCCTGACGGCGCTGGGGCGCATTCCCAAAAAGGGGGAATTCTTCGAATACGCCGGCTGGCGCTTTGAGGTTGTCGACGTCGACCAGAACCGTGTCGACGAAGTCCTGGCCTCGCCGATCGGCGAGACGACCAACTCAGCTGCCTGAACCGTCCAAGCCCATGCTCAAGAAAATCAGTGTCAAACAGCTCACGGTCGGCATGTATCTCAAGGAATTCTCGGGTTCCTGGATGGAACACCCGTTCTGGCGCAATTCATTCGTGATTACCGACCCCCGCGATATCGAGCGCGTCCAGGCCAGCAGCATCCGGGAGGTATGGATCGACTGTGCCAAGGGGATCGACGTGCCGCCCGACGAACCGGCAATTTCGGAGGCGGAAAGCGAGTCCCAGGTCGAAGCGGAACTTGCCGATGCGGCACAGGCAACACGTGAAACGGCCCCGGTTTCCACCAGAGAGGAGCTGGCTCGGGCAGCGAAGATCTGCGCCCAGGCCAAGCGCGCGGTTACCTCGATGTTCCAGGAGGCACGCATGGGCAAAGCCGTGGATCCCGGCAAAGCCCGAAAACTGGTCGAGGAGATTTCGGATTCCGTCACCCGCAACCCGGGTGCGCTGATCAGCCTCGCACGCCTGAAAACGGCCGACGACT
The DNA here is from genome assembly GCA_002304785.1 of Candidatus Accumulibacter sp. UBA704. Classification (GTDB taxonomy): domain Bacteria; phylum Pseudomonadota; class Gammaproteobacteria; order Burkholderiales; family Rhodocyclaceae; genus Propionivibrio. The sequence goes on from DBMG01000004.1 coordinate 38,228, forward strand.
ACACCTACATGCACTCGGTCGCCGTTTGCGCGCTGATGATCGCCCTCGGGCGCCAACTCAAGTTGGATGAAGACCTTATCCGCAAGCTTGGTATCGCCGGACTGCTGCACGACCTGGGCAAGGCCATGATGCCAATGGAGGTGCTGAATAAACCAGGCAAGCTGACCGACGATGAATTCCGCATCATGAAGAGCCACCCGGAAGAGGGCCACAAACTATTGCAGGAGAGTTCCGGTGTCGACGCAATCACCCTCGACGTCGTCCTGCACCACCACGAGAAAACCGACGGATCGGGTTACCCGAAGGGACTCAAGGACAGCGAAATCAGCCTCCACGCCAAGATGGGCGCCGTCTGCGATGTCTATGACGCCATCACTTCGAACCGCCCCTACAAGGCCGGATGGGATCCGGCCGAGTCACTGCGCAAGATGGCCGAATGGGCCAACGGGCATTTCGATCCGTTGGTCTTTCAGGCTTTCGTCAAAAGCCTCGGCATCTACCCGATCGGTTCGTTGATCCGCCTCAGCTCCGGCCGACTGGGCATCGTCATCGACCAGACCTCCAAATCGCTGCTCACGCCGCGCATCAAGGTTTTCTTTTCCACGCGCAGCAACGCGCGCATCAGTCCCGAGATCATCGACTTGTCGGCTCCGGGCTGTACCGACAAGATCGTCGCGCGTGAGGATCCTTCAAAATGGAACTTTGCGGATCTCAACGAACTTTGGTCGGGCCAAACCGGCATCTGAAGGGACGCCACTTCACGAGCCCAACCCACGAGTTTTTTCTGTCTAGCAAACCGCGTATAATCCGACCTTATCCGAGGAGCGCTGCAAAACCTCAATCGACGGTTTCAGGCTCGGACTCACCAACGGCGCTCACCTGACCAACCCGTGCCGGCACGGGAAGACGGGTGGAGCCAGGCAGCACCAGCATCTCCCGCCTCCCGATCCGGCTACAGATTCAAAGGAGAATTGCTGTGGCTGAATTCACTGACTACGTAGTTGCCGATATGGGCCTTGCCGACTGGGGTCGCAAGGAAATCCGCATTGCCGAAACCGAAATGCCCGGGCTGATGGCCATCCGCGAGGAATTCGCGGCCAGCCAACCGCTGAAGGGCGCGCGCATCACCGGTTCGCTGCACATGACCATCCAGACCGCCGTGCTGATCGAGACGCTGACTGCGCTCGGAGCCGAGGTACGCTGGGCCTCCTGCAACATCTTTTCGACGCAGGATCACGCCGCCGCCGCCATCGCCGCGCAGAACATCCCGGTTTTCGCCGTCAAGGGCGAGTCGCTTGTCGATTACTGGGACTACACCCATCGCATTTTCGAATGGACCGATGGCGGTTATTCCAACATGATCCTCGACGACGGCGGCGACGCCACGCTGCTGCTGCATCTCGGCGCCCGCGCCGAGAAGGACATCTCGGTGCTGGACAAGCCCGACAGCGAGGAAGCTACCGTGCTCTTCGCCGCGATCAAGGCCAAGTTGGCGAAGGATCCGACGTGGTACTCGACGCGCCTCGCGCAGGTCAAGGGCGTCACCGAGGAAACCACCACCGGCGTGCATCGCCTGTACCAGATGCACGAACGCGGCGAGCTCAAATTCCCGGCCATCAACGTCAACGATTCGGTGACCAAATCCAAGTTCGACAACCTTTACGGCTGCCGTGAATCGCTGGTCGACGGAATCAAGCGCGCCACCGACGTGATGATCGCCGGCAAGGTCGCCGTCGTTTGCGGCTATGGCGACGTTGGCAAAGGCTCGGCACAGGCCTTGCGCGCCCTCTCCGCACAAGTGTGGGTCACTGAGATCGACCCGATTTGCGCATTGCAAGCCGCGATGGAGGGCTACCGCGTGGTCACGATGGATTACGCAGCAGACAAGGCAGACATCTTCGTCACCTGCACCGGCAACTACCACGTCATCGACCACCAGCACCTGATCAAGATGAAGCACAACGCCATCGTCTGCAACATCGGGCACTTCGACTCCGAAATCAACGTTGCATCGATCGAAGCTTATCCGTGGGAGGAAATCAAGCCTCAGGTCGATCACATCACGCTGCCTTCGGGCAACCGCATCATCCTGCTGGCCAAGGGCCGGCTGGTTAACCTCGGCTGTGCCACGGGACACCCAAGCTACGTCATGTCGTCCTCCTTCGCCAACCAGACCATCGCCCAGATCGAGCTGTTCACCAAGACAGCCGAGTACCCGGTCGGTGTCTACACCCTGCCCAAGCATCTCGACGAGAAGGTTGCCCGTCTGCAGTTGAAGACGCTCAACGTCCAGCTCACCACGCTGACGACCGAGCAGGCTGCCTACATCGGCGTCCCGGTCGACGGTCCTTACAAGACCGCGCACTACCGTTACTGATGACCCGCGCCATTCCGGCCCCGCCGGAATGGCTGTACCCAAGGATCACCATGCAAACAGAAATCTCCATCGAGTTCTTCCCTCCACAAACGCCTGAAGGCGTGGAAAAACTGCGCGCGGTGCGCGAGAAGCTGGCGGTGCTCAAGCCTGAATTCTTCTCGGTGACCTTTGGCGCCGGCGGCTCGACGCGCGAGCGGACATTTTCCATCGTCAAGGAAATCGCAGCCGAAGGCCACCAGGCGGCACCGCACCTCTCCTGCGTCGGCTCGACTCGCGATAATATCCGCGAGATCCTTCAGGAATATCAGGCAGCGGGCATTCGCCGCATCGTAGCGCTACGCGGCGACCTGCCCTCGGGGATGGCCGAAGCCGGCGAGTTCCGCTACGCCAACGAGCTGGTCGAGTTCATCCGCACCGAAACCGGCGACCATTTTCGTCTGGAAGTCGGGGCCTATCCCGAATGGCACCCGCAAGCGCGCTTCCCGCGTGACGACCTGGCGAATTTCGTGCGCAAGGCCAAGGCGGGAGCCAACTCGGCGATCACCCAATACTTCTACAACGCCGACGCGTACTTCCATTTCGTCAACGAAGTCCGATCCGCTGGCGTCGACATCCCGATCATTCCCGGCATCATGCCCATCCTCAGCTTCTCCAAGCTGGCACGTTTTTCCGATGCCTGCGGTGCCGAATTGCCGCGCTGGATGCGGCGCAAGTTCGAAGGCTACGGCGACGACGTAGACAGCATCCGCGCGTT
>DBMG01000004.1:41409-144421 GCA_002304785.1 Candidatus Accumulibacter sp. UBA704
GGGATTTAGGCACGTCCAGAAGGCATCGGGGAGCCAATCACGCTATTTTTGACCTCCCTTGATTTGCTCGATTGCTGTCTTCTGGGCAGCTTCGCTTTCCTGAATTAGCCGGTAAACGATGTAGTACTTGTAGATATTGCTGACGTAGGTCACTGTCTCTTGCCCGATTTTCTCGGCTACTACATACTCGACATTCTGGAACCAGATGTTGGGATTGAGTCCGCGATTGGCCGCTTCCTTCCGCAACTGCGTAATCCGCCCCGCGCCGGCGTTGTATGACGCGAAGGAGAAAAGCGCCTTGTCCAACTTGCTCATAGGCTCCTTGTCGTAGTAGTGATCAATCATCCAGCGCATGTACTTGATGCCCGCATGAATGTTTGCTTCCATTTCGCGGATGTCCCCTACGTCCATGTCTTTTCCCGTAGCTGGCATCAACTGCATGACTCCGACTGCACCAACGGCACTCTTCGCCCTTTGGTCGAGCGTCGATTCTTGATAACCCTGGGCGCCCATCAGCAACCAGTCCACATCGTATTGATCACCGTATTTTTGAAAATGCCGGACCAACGTCTGGAATTTCTTGCGCTCCTCCTCCGAGGCAGCATTCTTGACGTATTTGACATTTTTCAAATAGCGCGTCAGTAATTGATTGCCGGTGGAAGTTCCGACGCGGTGACGTGTTACGAAATCGTCGAGAACCGCCTTGAAGCGCGGACTCCCTTTTCGTATTGCCCACGCCACATCGCCTCCGGTGCGAACTGTGATGTCATCATGCACGACGATCTGCGGAAAGATCTGTTCCCAGAAGTCTGCCTTGTGCTTGTCAACGACGATGAGCGCGACAAGGCCGGCGTTGAGCATCTCAAGCAGATCTTCGTCTTCCAGTGTTTCCGGAGCTTCCTTTAGTTTGATCGGCGGTTTGTTTTCGTCGGCAAACTTTTTATTGAGCGCAACCAAGCTTTCGTAATAGCTCGATGATTTGCGTACGAAGAATTCCTTGCCAGAAAGATCATCCAGGCTGCGAATGGTCGGCGAAGCCGGTCCCGATACGACGACCTCGCTGACGTTGGCCAACCCGGGAATCGTAAAATCGACAGAATTCAGGCGCTCCGGCGTAATCGTCAGATTGGCTGCCGCGACGTCACCCTTTCCCGCCACTAGAGCAGGCAGCAATTGGTCACGCGGCACAGGGATGAATACCACACGCACTTTCAGATTCTTGTTGTTGAGTTTCTTTTCTGCGACGAGCTTCTTGTTAAGATCGCTTTCGAACAATCGCAGAAAATCAACAGTACTACCCCGCTGTGTTCCTTTATCGACGAAATAGAACGTCTTGCTGTTGACGGTCAGCACACGGATGAGGCGTCGCTCAATCATCCCGTCAAGATCGCCGGTCCAAGCCTCTTGAATCGATGCCGGGTCGATCGTGAGCGTTTTTCCTGCTGCCTTCTCTTTAGGTTTTTCCTGAGCAAACACTGGGCTTACGAGAAGGGAAAGACAGCAGATTAGGCCGCAGATGACGCGTGCCAGTCCAGATCCGCGAAAACTAACCCTTAGATGGCTCGTGCTTCTTTCGCGCAAGAGAAGTCCGGTTTGATAACGCATGATGGCAACCCCCAATTTGATTCGAGATTTCTATCTGCCCACGTTCCGAGGTTATCGGCATCTGCTGTTGAAATTGTTGTTCCGTCTTAACAGCATTTTGAGTTTAGGCTCAACAGAGTACGAATGGTAACCCGCAAGGAGACCTACACGCGTTGAATCGGACGCCGCGACGCCGCCGTTTACGCAAGAAAATCAGCCGCTCAACCCGAAAACACGGCAAAATTTCCTACCCCACCCTCCCTCGGTCGGCTGCATCGCTGGGTTGGGTGGATGGTGGGAAGGCTTCGGCGGCCGGATTTAGCCAAGAGACGTTAACTTCTTCCGATGCATCCCGGCATACATTTCGACGCTGGGAAGACGGTGGGTGGCGCTAAGAAGAGGTTACAAATTCGTGCTACTCTGTTGAAACGAATCGACTTTTCATGACATTTGGAAGAGATTCCATGAACCAGTCGAGTCTGACGCTGGAGATATGCAAGCGGTTGGGGATTTAGATGCGCTCAGAAGGAAACTAAGACGGATCAAAGGAAGAAGGCTTTCGCAAGGTAACTGGACTATTTGATGCCAGTCACGGTTTAGGAACACGGGCTAGCTTGCAAAACGGGCTGGCCTTCTTTTCTTGTTGTGTGCGTACGCCCTCTCAAGAAGATGTGGTAGCTGGCTATTCCGTCGTAAGTCTGGAATTGTGCCAAAACTGAAATTTCTATAGCATCCACCTCTCTTCTGGCGGCGGTTCCAGAGAACTATTAAAAAAGGTGATTGACGCATCCCGATCCAAACCAGACCTTCTCGCTGCAAATATCTGAATAACGGATAATGACGTCGAGTCGTTGTTCAAGCCGAAGCACTTCCGTCAAGCCTTCAGCCTCCCTGGCATTTGGCCAGTTATTCTGTACTGGGTGGCATTTGGCCGCTAAGAGGTTCTCGGTCGCCCCCGATGGTCGCGAGTTCTTCACCGCGTCACTCCAAGGCGCCAAACACCACGCCGTCTCCTTATATACCCACAATGCTGTGTCGAGTATTTTTACACGTTGGTGGTAAAGTGGCCTTACAAGATTGATTATTACATCTAACGGTTTGAGTTTACATTTATATTTATGATCAGGTCTGTTCTTTGCTTACGTCGCGCGGGTTGCTCGTAATTTCATCTTTGACTTTGACCGAGGGAGATGTAGCAAATGAACAAAAAGAAATTTTTATCATGGCCCGGCATCGCGGCGCTTGCGCTTGTTGGACTTTTGGGCGTCTCAAACGCCAATGCGGATCTGCTCGTAGATCGCGGGCTTCCTACCGACAACCTGAATAACGCCGCAGGGGCGAACCGCTCAAACGTGGCGTGGGTCTTCGGTGGATACACCTCTGCGGACTATTGGTTGGTGGGAGACTCGATCACGAATACGAGTTCGCAAACCTGGTCGATCGACACCATTCGGCTATGGACCATAGGCTCCACGAGCACCGCCGCGCTCTGGGGCGGTATTGAAGGTTCGAACATGGGCCTGCTGTCGAGTTCCTCCATAATTTCGAGCGCGCTTTACGCCAACTCAGCCACCTACCAGGGCTATTCAGGCGGCTCTGTAAACCTGTACCAGGTCGATTTCAACGTGAATATTCTCCTAGCGGCCGGCGAGACCTTTGATTTCTTCCTTGACGGTACCGGCAGCAGCTACACAGTACCGTTTGCTCACGCCTCCAATGCGGCGTTGAGCGGGTCGTTGCAGGAGGGAGCTGATGACCTGATGCTTTGGGCGAACATTGTCAACGGCAGTCTTGATCTAACATCCGTGGGCACTTGGTCCTCGCTGGGGAATGGCTGGGACAAAGCCTCGGACGTCAACGTACAGGTCTTCGGGTCGGCGGTGCCTGAGCCCGCCACGCTTGCGCTGGTGGCCTTGGGAATCGCGGGACTGGGTTTTGGTCGCCGTAGGAAAGTGTAAACTACGCCATTGGCTCGACGGAGAACTCCGCTTCGGCGGAGTTTTCATTTGCTCTCTCGGCAAATGGCCGATTGTACGCATCCAGCCGAGTGCAACAAAGCAACCGTTGAGGCAAAAAAAATCCCAGCTCCACCCAAAAACTCGGCAAAATTCCTTGGCCAAACCGATCCAGCTTCCTCAATTCGCTGGGTTGGGTGGATGGTGGGAAGACTTCGGCGGCCGATTTTAGCCAAGGGACGTTAACTTTTACCGACGCATCCCGGCATACTTTTCGACGCTGGGAAGACGGTGGGTGGCGCCAAGAAGAGGTCAAGAATTCGTGCTACTCTGTTGAAACGACTCGACTTTTAATGACATTTGGAAGAGATTCCATGAACCAGTCGAGTCTGACGCTGGAGATATGTCGTCGCCTTGGGGTTTAGGCGCGCTCAGAAGGCATTTGAGAATCGGCCTTGTTAATGCGCGTTCAGATCGGCTGATAAAATCCTGAAGGCAAAGGCTTGTTCCGGCACCCTCAGTTCCAAGCAGTACAACACCGCCCGTAGCTCATTTGGATAGAGCACTTGGCTTCGAACCAAGGGGTAGGGAGTTCGAATCTCTCCGGGCGGGCCAGCAAGACCTGCAGATTAGGGTCTGATCACAATATTATTTACCACGCCCTTGACGCCGCTAGTTGCCCGTGCAAGTTCTCCAGCCCGTGACCTTTCTGCGGAATTCTTGGCAAATCCGGAAAGCTGGACGGTGCCCTTGAGTGTTTCGACGCTAATGGACATTGCGCTGACTTGACTGTCTTCCGCAAACTTCGTCTTGACGCGGGTCGTGATTACGGAATCATCGAGATACTCGCCAACCGTGGATTGATCACGCGTCACCGCGCAACCCGCCGCTGTAAGGGCCAGAAGACCAGCAAGTGCCAGAGAAACGGCGGAATGTTTCATGGCTCACTCCTGTACTTAGTTGGTTGATTACTTGGCATGCCCTTTGGCCTTGCCTTTAGCCTTGTCTTTCTCATGCCCTTGAGCGGCCCCTTTGGAGTCGCTCGTGCCCGTCGTGCCGTGTATCAAACCCTCGTCGCTTTTGCGCTGGCCAGCACGTGTCGCTCCTTTCTCTTGCCCCCCTATTGCAGGGCTGTTCGTATTGAGTTGTCCCTTCTGATTCATGTGCTGTGGCGATGTTCCGCCAACGTTACCGCCCTGCCCCCCCTCCTTCTTCGCATGAACCAACGGGCTGGAGAACAACACGAGTGCGCCGAGCAGTACCACCAACAACTGTCGAGACATGACAAACCCTCCGGAGAAAGAACAGTAGACAAAGACATTCTAGAAAACCAACAGGCCGTTGTCGAAGCGACAGCGATTGTCGAGGAAATCTGTGGAGAACCGAGTTAGCCCGCAAAGAGAATATGCGCCCAAGGCCCGGCATCGTGCCTCCTCGAGGCGGAAGATCTGATGTTGGAAGGTTTCTCAAACGTGTCTTTGCAACGCCACCGAGCGCATACGACACAGCCCCCTCATACCGTCACCAACCGGAATCCATGAAGCAATAGAATCCCACGTCGGCTGTGCTCTGAATAAAGACAGTACTATTCAGAGTTTGGGTGGCCGAGGGCGCGGATGACTACTTCTCACAGACATGTGCGAGGGCTTCTGCCGCGAATGTCTTTGGGGCGACAGAACTCCATTCGCTCGGAACGTCGTTTTCTGAGAGCAGTTTCCCTTGGGCTAACGGCTCGGCAAAGTGACTGAAGGAGAGGGTTCTGAATCGCCCTCCCTTGCAGTCGTACTCAATCACTCCGCGCATGGATCGTGCGCCGTTCGGCAGCAGTTCGTTGTACGCTGCCAGTGCCAGCACACTGCGATTCCCACCGTTGATTCTCATCGTCATCGGGTCGATGTAGATAGTGATGCTGCCGTTGCCGACCATTTTTTCCCATGCTGCATGGGCAGGAACTGCAGTAAGAACTACGAGCATTGCCAGAACGATGCGCACGTGGCTCTCCCGGCGAAAACTTTGATCGCTTGATTTCCATCGCTTGAGCATGTCGATTCCGCTTAAACTAATGACTGACTGTGCGTTCGGACAATCGGAGGCATCCAAGAGTTGCATTGATTTCGCCACGAATTGAGATAGACGACCGATCCCGAAACCGCAAAGACATCCAACACCGGCAATTCGACAAATATGTGCCTGATAGGCAGCTTGAGAGAAGAAGAAAGATGACTAACTGGGATCATCGTTTTTTGGCCGTGGCTCAACTTGTCGCCACGTGGAGCAAGGATCCATCGAGCAAAGTCGGCTCGGTCATCGCCGACGGCAAACGCATCGTATCGCTTGGCTTTAACGGCTTTCCTGCCGGGACGGACGACGATCCGTCCATTTACGACAACCGCGAACGGAAGTACCGGCGCGTCCTGCACGCCGAACAGAACGCCATGTCCTTCGCCAAACGGGATCTGACCGGGTGCACCATCTACATCACCCATCCGCCCTGCGCACGTTGCGCCGCCCAGATCGTCCAGGAGGGAATCAAACGCGTGGTGTGTCCTGCACCGAGCGCAGATTTTCTCGTTCGCTGGGAAGACGATATGCGAGAAGCACGGGCCATGTTCAAGGAAGCGAACGTGGTCTTTGTGGAAGCAGGGCCGACGCGGGAGGAGTGAAACCCGCACTGCCCCGTACAACCGCTCCGAAAGGAGCCTCGCGCGTCTCCTCAGACAGAGTAGCGCCCATTTTCGAGCCCTGTTCGGCATCCCTGACAGGGCAATGCCCTTCGGCGCTTTCTCAAGGTTGCCAGTTGATTCTGTTGAGGACAGGGGCAGACGGCCCCGCTGCCAGCACGCTTGCCCGCATTTGCCGCCCTGATCTTTCCCGTCATCGGAAGCTGCGCCGGCGCAGGAGGTCGGCGACTCCGACGACACCTTGACCGGCAAATGAACGTGCAACCACGGAAGAAGTCCAAACGTCAGGATACCCCGCCGAGCACTTCTTGATTCCGCAGAGTCGTGGAAACAGCGTATTTGGAAAGAAGAGCCACTTTCCGGCACGAGTCGCGGCAATCAGGCAGTCCACGAACTTCAACGAGGTTGATTGACATGAACAAATTCTCGATTGCACTCCTATGCGGTGTTCTTTCTCTGGCGAGTTCGATGGCCAGCGCGCAAAACACCCTGCGCGTACGCGGCACCATCTCCGGCTTCGACGGTACGGTGCTTTCGGTGAAGTCTCGCGAGGGCGAAAATCTGCAACTGCAATTGACAGACAGCACCACGGTGTCCTACCCGAAGGCAGTCGCGCTGTCGGAAATCAAGCCCGGCGACTACATCGGAACCACCGCGACACCGGATGCCGAAGGCAGGCTTGTTGCCCGCGAAATCCATTTGTTCGCTGAGACCGCCCGAGGTAATGGAGAAGGGCATTTTTCCTGGGATATGGAACCCCGGTCGACCATGACCAACGCCAATCTGGCGAAAATGGTCAAGGCTGCCAACGGCCAGGAACTGACGCTTGAATACAAGGGTGGAACTCAAAAGGTCTTCGTACCGGATGGAATTCCCGTGGTAACGGCGGTCACGGCCGACCGATCCCTGTTGCAACCCGGCGTCTACGTATTTATCAGCGCCCGGGTTGCGGCTGACGGGTCAATGACAGCAGTCAGAATCCAGGCGTCCAAGGATGGGATAAGGCCCCCGATGTAGCATCATGAGGGTGCATTTCGCGGAGTGCTGCTCTGTCCTCTCGTTACCAGCAACACACCTGTCAGTACCAGCAGCGTTCCGCCGACCTGCGCTGCAGACGCGGGTTCGTCGAGAATCCACCACCCGAAGAAAATGGTCAGCACGGGGCCGATGGTGCCGATCAGCACCGAGCGCGCCGGACCGATCCGGGCGATCGACGCCGATTGCATGAACATCGGCAGCACCGTCGAGAAGGCCACGATCGCTACCACGTAGGCACAGGTACGCAATGGAAGCAGGTAAGCCGTCAAGGGCAGCCTGACGAGAAAATGCACCTGCGCCGCGAACGTGGCCACGATCATCACCAGCGCCGTGAAACGCATCGCGCCCAGACGCTTGATCATCGGCGCACTGCCGGACAGATAGAGCGCGTAGGTCAGCGACGAGGCAAAAACAAACACGGCACCGACGATCACGTTGCGCGTATCGCCGGAAAATTCGAGGTCGTGCGCGAAGGCCAGGCCGATCCCGGCATAGGACAGCAGCAACGCCATCAATTCGCTGCGATGCAACGACTTGCCCATGAACAGGACGCCGATGAGGATGGTCAGCGTCGGGTAGGTGAACAGGATCAGGCGTTCAAGCCCGGCCGAAATGTATTGCAGGCCGAGAAAATCGAACAGACTGGCACCGTAGTAGCCGAGCAGGCCCAACACCAGCAGCATGACCCAGTCGCGGCGGGTCAGGGGAGGAGCCGAACGACTCGACCGGAAGCCGACCCAGGCAAAAACCGGCAAGGAAAGCGTCATGCGCAATGACAGCAAGGTGACCGGGTCGACCGGCGACGCCAGCGGCACGGCATAGGCCAGTTTGATGAATATCGCCTTGAAAGAAAAACCGAAGGCGGCAAGAACGGCAAGGGCAACTCCAATGCGGTCGGCGGACCAGTGTTTCCAGGACATGGTAAAAAGCAACAAAAGGTACGAAGAGATGAAGACCCAGGCATCCGACCAACTCGGCCAGAAAGACATCGAGCCTGACGGCGAGAATCGCCTTGGGCTATAGTAACCTGAGTACTCCTCGCGGCATGAAAAAGAACGCCAAACGCTGACCGGAACCGGTCGGCACTTCGTATTGCCGGAAGCATTTTTTGTTGAACTGATGGATTTCATGAAAAACAGTGCGCTCGAGTCAGAAAGAACGGCAACGGACAGTGCGACCGCTGCCGGCGGACGCCAGCAACGCGGATTGCGGCGCGCACTGTATGTCGTGCTTATCCTGTCCCTCGTGCTTCCGGGGATCGTCGCAGGGTTCGCGCTGATCTATCTGAGCCTGCAACGCACGCTGGAATCGGAAACCCGTGTCCGTGCCGAAAAGCTCGCGGATCTGCTGCAGGCCGGCATGACCATGCCGCTCTGGGAAATGGCGCCGGAAACCGGACGCCCGCTGGTGACGGCCATCGCCGCCGACCCTTCGGTCACACTGATCACCGTCTATGACATCAACAACGGCGTTCTGCTCGACTACGAGCGCCAGACCCAGAGCAAGGTGGCCCCGATCGTCATTACCCGTGCGATCGCCCGGGACAGCGAGTACCTTGGGCAAGTGGTCATTCGCTATTCCACGTCGGCCGCCATCGACGAAGCGTGGCGAGCGTCCGTGCGGCTGCTCACCATCATCGCCCTGCAGTTGCTGGTTTCCTTCATTCTGATTGGCGCCTGGCTGTCGCGCCGGGTACTCAACCCGCTCGAAACCCTGCGCCTGAGTGCCAACAGGATCGCCGCGGGCGATCTGCATAGCGTGGTTCCCGTGTTGCGCAGCGATGAGTTCGGGCAACTCTCGGCCAGGCTCGACGCCATGCGCAATTCGCTGGCGCAATCGGTTGCCCGCCTCGAAGAGCGGGTGGAAGAGCGCACCTTTGCACTCAAGGCCGTCAACACCCGCTTGCAGACAACGCTCGACGATCTGCAACGCATGCAGAATCTCCTTGTGCAATCGGAGAAGCTGGCCTCGCTGGGGTCCCTCGTCGCCGGGGTGGCTCACGAGTTGAACACGCCGATCGGCACCGGCGTGACCGTGGTCAGTACCATCTCCGACAAATGCCTCGAACTGCGCAGGCAAATCGACCAAGGCATCCGCCGCTCCCAGCTCGACGCGATGATCGACGACATCGAGACGGCCAGCACTCTGGCGCAGAAAAGCCTGCAACGCGCCGCACGCCTGATTCACGACTTCAAGCAGGTGACGGTCGACCAGACAAGTTCGCGCCGCCGCGAATTCGAAATGCACGACATGCTGCGCGAGATGATGGCGGCCGTGCGCTTGCGCCACAAGCATACCCCGGTGGATATCAAGGTCATCGCGCCGCCCGGCATTGCCATGGACAGCTACCCGGGAACCCTCGAACAGGTTCTCACCAACCTGATCGACAACGCGATCATTCACGGCGCCGAAGGCCGATCCGATTGCGTCGTCACCATTGCGGCGGCACGCCAAGGCCGATACGCCACTTTGACCGTGACGGACAACGGCAACGGAATTCCCGCCGAGAATCTGGACAGGATATTCGACCCTTTCTTTACCACGCAACTGGGCAAGGGAGGATCGGGACTCGGGCTGAGCATTGTCTACGGGTTGGTAACCGGGCTGCTGGGAGGCCATATCGCCGTCGAGTCAATCGCCGGCCAGGGCACGACATTCGCCCTGGAGTTGCCGCTGGTTGCGCCGGAACGGTCCGGCGGCGAAAGAAGCCGGGGAAGCGCAGAACCCCTGCCGAATCATGAGGTCAACTGAGCCTCCGCGCTTGGTGGATTCGCCACATTCGGACACAATGTGTCCGCGACACGGTACGAGACGAAGAGAAGGATAAACGGAGCGGCATACGATGTTTCCAGCCAACAGTGAAGACGTGATGTCTTTCCTCAGCGAGTCCGAAGACACCTTGGGTGGAGAAAAACCGGCCTGGCGCGTTCTGATCGTGGACGATGAACCCGATGTTCATCACGCCACGGAACTTGCCCTGAAGGACGTCGCCATCGACGGACGACCGATCGAATTCGTCCATGCCCATTCGGCACGGGAGGCGCGCACCTGTCTCGCGGAACACCGTGATCTGGCGGTCATGCTGCTGGACGTGGTGATGGAAACCCCCGACGCCGGCCTGCAGCTGATCCGGTATGTGCGAGAAGAACTCGGCAACCTGGCGCTGCGCGTCATTCTGCGCACCGGCCAGCCCGGGTACGCGCCGGAGATCGACACGATTCGTTCCTACGACATCAACGACTACAAGACCAAGTCCGAACTCACGCGTGTCCGCCTATTCACCAGCCTGACCGTGGCCATCCGCTCGTACTGGCAGATCCACCAGCTCGAGGCCAATCGTCGCGGACTGGAAATGATCGTGGCAGCCAGTACCGACCTCGGGCGCCCGAAAGGGCTGCGGCGTTTTGCCGAAGGCATCGTGACGCAACTGTGCGCCCTGCTCGGCGTTGAAGAAGAAGGCATCGTCTGCGCCGCAAGTCCCGGCGACGAGAAGCCGGAGAGCACCCCGCCGTACATCCTCGCCGCTGCCGGGCGCTATTCAAACTGGATCGGGTTGCCGCTGAAGAACATTCCCGACCCGCGCGTGCGCCGCGAACTGGAAAGTTCCCTATCCGAACACTGCCATCATTTCGGCGAAACGACGCGACTCTACTTCAGCGCCCCGGGAGGCATATCCATCGCCTCGTTCGTAGACGTCGATCACCAGTTGAGCGCGCTTGACCTCGAACTACTGGAAGTCTTCTGCAGCAACATTTCAGTGGCGTTCGAGAACACCGTGCTGCTCAAGAAGATCAGCGAACTGGCCTATCAAGACCCTTTGGTCAAATTGCCGAATCGCAACAGTTTCCTGGCTAGGCTGGCCCAATACCGCGGCCAGTCGGACACACTGGCATTGGTGGACATCGACGGTTTTGCGGACATCAACAGCGCGCTCGACCAGGAGTTCGGCGACTGTGTCCTGAAGGCGGTAGCCCAGCGACTGCGCCAAAGTTTCTCCTCGGCCGTGGAAATTGGCCGCATCGGCAACGACGTGTTCGGCATTCTTGGCCCGCACGGCGAAGTTGATGCCGAGCGCATAGAAAACATCTTCGCCACGCCCTATGAAGTGGCGGGAGAAAACCTCCGGCTGTCGGCCACCACCGGTCTGTTGCGCCTGGCGGACTCGTCCGACAAGCCTGTCGAACTGCTGAAGAACGCCAGCGTGGCCCTCAAGCAGGCCAAGACTTTGAGTCGCGGCAAGGCGCTGTACTTCGAGGCGGCCCACGCCGTTTCCGCCCGCGCCCGCATGCAGATGCTGAACCGTCTGCGCCTATCGTTCTCGGCGGAAAGGCTGTTCCTTGTCTATCAGCCTTTCATCGAGCTGGCCACCGGCCGGGTCGTAGGGGCGGAAGCCCTGCTGCGCTGGCGCACCGAGCAGGGCGAGTTCGTCCCTCCGGACACGTTCATCCCCCTCGCCGAGCATTCCGGCCTGATGGTACCCATCGGCGACTGGGTCATCCGCAGCGCGCTGCAATTCCAGAGACACCTGGCCGACCTCGGGCATTCTGGCCTGCGCATGGCGGTCAATGTGTCGCACGTGCAGTTCCGCGAACCGGATTTCGTCGAAAAGCTGGTAGCCGCGATCGACGAATTCGGAACTTCGCCGGGCAATCTCGAAATCGAACTGACCGAATCCGTGGCCATCGACAACATCGAACTGATCCAGCACAAGCTGGCGGCCGTTCGCGCCGCCGGCGTCGCCATCGCCATCGACGACTTCGGAACCGGCTATTCGTCGCTCAACATCGTGCGCCAGTTGAACGTCGACCGACTCAAGATCGACCGCTCCTTCATAAGCGGCAAGGACAGCCGGAAAGGCGACTTCAGCATCGCCGGTATCGTCCAGCAACTGGCCAGCCAGCTCGGCCTGAAGACGATCGCCGAAGGCATCGAGACGGAAGCCCAGCGTGATCAGTTGCTGGCGATCGGCTGCGACGATGGACAGGGATACCTGTTCTCCCAGCCGCTCACCGGCCAGGAATTCGAAGATTTCCTGGCCGGGAAGAGGTCTTCCGGAACCGCCTAACGCCGGCGCGCACCACCCAGGATCGAACCGAGCACCCCGCGGATAATCTCGCGGCCGACCTGCGAACCGATGGCGCGGGCGGCAGACTTGGCCAGTGCCTCGGCCACGCCTTCTCGGCCCACCCCGCCGCGCGGCCCGCGAGTGCCACCCAGCAGATCACCCAGCCCGCCGAAGAGACCGCCACCTGAAGACGGCGCCGATTCGGGCGGCGGCACATCGGCGCGGCCGGGACGGGTTGGTTGAGCCGAGACCTGTGCGGCGGAAGCCGGTTGTTTCAACTTCTCGTAGGCCGACTCGCGATCCAGCACCTTCTCATAGACGCCATAGACTAGCGATGACTGGACGACAGCCCGCCGTTCCTCGCCCGTCAGCGGCCCGATGCGTGAAGAAGGCGGCAGAATGAAGGCGCGCTCGACAATGATCGGCCGCCCTTTCTCGTCGAGGAAGGATACCAGCGCTTCCCCAACCCCCAGTTCGGTGATCGCCGCGGCGGCATCGAACGCCGGGTTCGGACGCAAGGTCTCGGCGGCCGTGGCCACGGCCTTCTGGTCGCGAGGCGTGAACGCGCGCAGGGCATGCTGCACGCGGTTGCCGAGTTGCCCGAGCACCTTGTCGGGGATGTCCAGCGGATTCTGCGTGACGAAGTAGACGCCGACGCCCTTCGAGCGGATCAGGCGCACCACCTGTTCGATCTTCTCCAGCAATGCCGGAGGGGCCTCGCTGAACAGCAGATGCGCCTCGTCGAAGAAGAACACCAGCTTGGGTTTTTCCACGTCGCCGACTTCGGGCAATTGCTCGAACAGTTCGGACAGCAGCCACAGCAGGAAGGTCGAATACAGGCGCGGCGCGGCCATCAGCTTGTCCGCGGCGAGAATGTTGATCACGCCCTGGCCGTTGTCGGTCTGCATCAGGTCGTTGATATCGAGCATCGGCTCGCCAAAGAAGCGGTCACCGCCTTGCTGCTCCAGCGTCAGCAAGCCGCGCTGGATGGCGCCGATGGACGCTGCCGAGACATTGCCATACTCGGTGGTAAAGCTCTTGGCGTTCTCGCCGACATGCTGGACCATGGCGCGCAGATCCTTGAGGTCGAGCAGCAACAGGCCGTTGTCGTCGGCGATCTTGAACACCAGTTGCAGCACGCCGGCCTGCGTGTCGTTCAGGTTGAGCAGCCGGGCGAGCAGGATCGGCCCCATGTCGGAAATCGTCGCGCGCACCGGATGCCCCTGTTCGCCGACCACATCCCAGAACGCTGTCGGGAATTTCGCCGGTACCCAATCGTTGATTCCCAACGCATCCAGACGCTGCCTGAGTTTCGGACTTTCCGCTCCCGCCGCCGCAAGGCCGGACAGATCGCCCTTGACGTCGGCCATGAACACCGGAACACCGATGCTGGAAAAACGTTCGGCCAGCACCTGCAGGGTGATCGTCTTGCCGGTACCGGTAGCGCCCGTGATCAGGCCGTGCCGGTTGGCGAGGGCCGGCAGCAGGCCGAGTTCGGCATGTTGATTCTTGGCGACAAAAAGAGGGTTGAGCATCGCTAACTCCACAATAAGAACGATCGTAAGTGATAAAATGCACGGCTTTATTATCAACCATTTGCACAGTGCCTTGTTGCCCGCGAACACTCCCGCAACACCGCGCACGCCCAGCATTCAGATGAGGTAAGACATGGCCGGACATTCCAAATGGGCCAATATCCAGCACCGCAAGGGCCGCCAGGACGAAAAACGCGGTGCCGCGTTTTCCAAGATCGCCAAGGAAATCACCGTGGCCGCCAAGATGGGCGGCGGCGACCCGGCGTTCAACCCGCGCCTGCGCATGGCTGTGGACAAGGGCAAGGCGGTCAATATGCCCAAGGACAAGATCGAGAACGCCATCAAGAAGGGGACCGGCGAGCTCGAAGGCGTCGATTACGTGGAAATCCGCTATGAGGGCTACGGCATCGGCGGCGCCGCGATCATGGTCGACTGCCTCACCGACAACAAGACCCGCACCGTCGCCGAAGTGCGCCACGCCTTCGCCAAGCACGGCGGCAATATGGGCACGGACGGCTGCGTGGCCTTCCAGTTCAAGCATTGCGGGCAACTGATCTTCGCCCCGGGCACCGATGAAGCCAAGCTGATGGACGCCGCCATCGAGGCCGGCGCCGAGGACGTGATCACCAACGAGGACGGCTCGATCGAAGTCATCACCCCGCCGGCCGATTACATGACGGTCAAGGAAGCGCTCGAAGCCGCCGGCTTTACCGCCGAGTTCGGCCAGGTCACCATGAAGGCCGAGAACGAGACCGAACTGACCGGCGACGACGCCGTGAAGATGCAGAAGCTGCTCGACGCGTTGGAGAATCTCGACGACGTGCAGGAGGTCTATACCAGCGTGGTCATCGACGAATAAGTCCGGCGAAATCCGCTCGAAACGGCGCTGCGGCGCCGTTTTCTTTTGCCCGAGAAGGTGCAACAAAGTGTTTCAACGGTGAACCAGTTTTTCCTCCGAACGTTGCTCGTTCGAGGCCCACTTTCCCCGACAGCCGGAAAAAGGATTCACCCATGCCGTATTTCTCGACCATTCTGCGCCGCAGCCGCACCGTATTGCTGGCACTTCTGGCAGCGATGCTGGCCTTTCCGGCTTTCGCACAGGCCGACCCTCCCGGACGCATCGGCCGCATTTCCTGGCTCTCCGGCGAGGTCTACCTGAACAACCCCGATACGGGCGAACTCGGAACCGCACCGCTCAACCAGCCGCTGACCAGCGGCGACATCATCGCCACCGGCAATGGCGCCCGTGCCGAAATCCAGATCGGCGCCATGACGCTCCGCCTCGATTCCGGCAGCCGCATCGAATTCGACCGCATCGACGACGAGCGCGTCCGCGTCCTGCTGAACAACGGCCGCATCATCGCCAAGCTGCCCACCGACGACACCCGCCGCGATTTCGAGCTGAAAACGGGGCACGGCCGATTCGTTCCGCGCGACACCGGCATCTACCGCTTTGAAAGCGACAACGGAAACAGCGGCGCCACTTCATACTTCGGAGTCCTCCGCTTCGAGAGCCAAGGCACCGCCTTCGACATCAACGCGGGCGAAAGCGCGCGCATCTGGACGGACAACGCGGGGCAACCGAACTACCGCATGGCGCCGGGGGTCCGCGACGAATTTACCCAGTGGAGCGCCGCGCGCGACCAGCGCCAACGCGCCTCCGCACCGTCCCGCTACGTTTCGCCGGAAATGACGGGAGCGCAGGATCTCGACGTCTACGGCGACTGGTCGGACAGCCCTGAATACGGCGCCGTGTGGTTTCCGCGCGCCGTGGCCGCCGATTGGGCGCCGTACCGCACCGGCCACTGGGCCTGGGTAGCCCCGTGGGGCTGGACGTGGATCGGCCACGAACCGTGGGGCTTTGCCCCGTTCCACTACGGCCGCTGGGTGCGCATCCACGGCGCCTGGGCCTGGGTTCCGGGCACCCGCATCGCCCGCCCGGTCTATGCCCCGGCACTGGTGGCCTGGGTCGGCACACCGGGCGTCGGAATTTCGGTGAGTGTAGGCTCGGCCCCGCCGGTCGGCTGGTTCCCGCTGGCGCCGCGCGAGGTGTTCGTTCCCTTCTATCGCAGCAGCCACAACCATGTCCGCTACGTCAACGCGCCGCATGTGCCACACATTCACAACGTCGATGCCATCGTCTCGCGCCCGCACGAGATCGTGCGCCAAACGCATTTTGTCTATCGCGATGAACCACGCGCCTTCAGCACCGCTCCAGCCGACGCCTTCCGTCATGGTCGCCCCGACGTGCGCATTACGCCGCGGCCCGGTGACGCCCGCGATTTTCGTGATCATCAGGCACAAGCTGCCCCTCCCTCCCCGGAACCGCGCCGCGCGGCGGAGACCGAATCGCGTTCGCGTCCGGACCACCGGCAGAATACGGAACCGAGGGAGCAAACCTTCTCTCCGCATCGCGCGGTTGAAGTCGCACCGCGGCGTGAACTGCCGGAACCGGAAATAGTGCGCCGGGTACCGCAGCCACCACGGAGTGAAGCTCCCGCCCCGCAGCGCCAGGAACCCGTCTTCCGCCATGAAGTACCGTCCCGCGAAATACCTGTGGAGGCGATCCGGCAGGCGCCGCCCGCCGTTCGCTCCTCGCCCCCGACTCCTCCTATGCAGCAGGCTGCTCCGCTCCCTCCTCGGGAAGCTCAACAAGTAAGGGTACCTGACAGGCCAAGGGAAGCCGTCCAACCGCAGGAACCGCGTCGTGAGATGCGCGTCGAGGCACGCCAGGAACGCCGCGAGGAACGCGCACAGCCACCACAACAGGAGCGCAGGGAAAGACACGAAAATCGCGAGGACAAGCGTGACGGACGGTAAGAACGCGGGGGCCGCCCCGGAGAGGGTGAGCGCCGCTGATTCAACGCGTCAGCCCAACCAGCGCATCATCCCGAAGACGACAAAGCTGACCAGAACGGCGACCAGGATCCGACGGCTCTTCCAGGCCACCAACCCGGCAACGAGCGTCCCGACCAGGTACGGATTGGTCGGCGACAAATCCATCTGTCCGCCAGGGGCGACGGCTTCCGGCACCACGATGGCCGTCAGCACGGCTACCGGCACGTGGCCGAGCGCCTGCACGACGGCCGGCGGGAAACGCAACTTCTGCCCGAAAACGATGAAGCTGGCACGCACCGTGTAGGTCGCCACGAACATGCCCAGGATGGCCAGCCATAACGTATCGGTCATGCCGCCTCCTCGACGGCCATCCGTCGACGACAGCAATCCAGCCCCACCCCGACAGCAACTCCGGCCAGCGCGGCCAGCATCAATCCCAGTTTGTACGGCAGCCCCTGCGCCACCCAGGCCACGCTGCCGGCCGTCGCCGCCACCGCCACCGGTGTTAGCGCCTTGAGCTGTGGCGCGATCATCGCGGCGAAGGTGGCGATCATGGCGAAATCAAGACCCAAGGTGGCCACGCCCGGAATCCGGTTGCCCAGATACGCACCCACTGCCGTCCAGCCGATCCAGTTGAGGTAGAAGGAGATCGTCGAGCCCAGGTAGTACGGCAGCGCGTCCCGTTCGCCGACGGTTTGCAGCCGCCGTTCGAACACGGCGAAACACTCGTCGGTCAGCCAGAATGCCCCGACCACGCGCCACGGTAAAGGCCACCGTTTGGTCACCGGCTGTACCGTCGCGCTATACAGGGC
The DNA here is from genome assembly GCA_002304785.1 of Candidatus Accumulibacter sp. UBA704. Classification (GTDB taxonomy): domain Bacteria; phylum Pseudomonadota; class Gammaproteobacteria; order Burkholderiales; family Rhodocyclaceae; genus Propionivibrio. The sequence continues at coordinate 58,918 of DBMG01000004.1, forward strand.
GTGGCGAAGGTTGATCACGAAGGTCGTCAGCCAGATCACCGGCAAGGCGGCACCGCCGCTGATCAGGCTGATCGAGATGAACTGCGCGGAACCGGCGAACACGATCGCCGACAGGGCCAGCGCCATCTCCGGCGGCAAACCGGCGGATACGACCAGCGTGCCGAAGATCACGGCAAACGGCGTGGTTCCGACGGTCAGGGGAATGGTGTCGCGCAGGCCGGCAAAGGCTGCGGAGAATCGGTCAGGCATCCGGCGAAGATAGCAGAAAACGTGGCCGTTCCGCCACCCGCTGGCAACTGCGCGCAGGCGGGCACATAATGAATTCAGGCACACCCGGGAGGCCATCATGCAAAAAACAAACGCCAGCAGTCACGACATGGATCAGGACTCGGTAATCGAATCCGTTCCCTTCAAGGGTCTGATCCGCTACGAGCAGTTATCGCCGATCCGCCAGGTCTCCTACTACCTGTGCGGGGACATACTGGAGCCCCAGTACTACACCGAACTGTTCTACACCCTGCGCACGGCCAGCGAGACCGACCTGATTTATCTGCACCTGAACTCCTCCGGCGGCGACTTCAATACCGGCCTGCAGATCATCAACAACATCCTGGCTTCCGAAGCGCGCGTGGTCACGATCCTGGAGGCGCGCGCCTTCTCCATGGCGGCGCTGATCTTCCTGTGCGGCGACAAGCTGGTTGTCCATGACAACTGCCAGTTGATGTTCCACATCTATTCCGGCAGCTTCGCCGGCAAGGGAAACGAGCAGCAGGCGGAGATCATCGCCGTCAGCAACTGGTTCGAGAAGGTGATGGAACGCATCTGCATGCCATTCCTCAGTGAAAGCGAGATCGGCAAGATACTCAAGGGCAGTGACGTCTGGATGGACTCCGACGAGATTCGCCGCCGCCTGTCGCGCATGCAGCGGGCGCAGACCGCGCCCCCGCGACGCGCGAAAAAGGCGGCGGTCAAGGCTGGCGAAAAGCCCCAGTAGGCCGGCGAAAGAGAGGCAGAGCGATCAGAACACCTTCGGAATCCATTTCCGCCGGACCATCGTCACTTCATCGTCGTAGGCTTTCTTGGTAATGCGCCTCGGCAACTTGACCTTCTTGTGCGGCTGTTTTTCGTAGGGAATCTGCTTCAGCAGATGCGTGATCAGGTTAAGACGGGCGCGTTTCTTGTCGTTGCTATCGACGATGTTCCAGGGCGCGAAATCGGTATCGGTGGCGTCGAGCATCTGGTCGCGCGCACGCGAATAGTCGTACCAGCGCTCACGCGAAGGCAAATCCATGGGCGACAGTTTCCATTGCCGCACGGGATCGTCAATGCGCGCGCGGAAACGCCGCTCCTGTTCCTTGTCGCCAACTTCCAGCCAGTATTTCAACAGGATGATGCCACTCTCGACGATCTGTTTCTCGATGAACGGGCAGAGTTCCAGGAAGCGACTGTGCTGTTGCTCGTTGCAGAACCCCATGACCCATTCGACGCCGGCCCGGTTGTACCAGCTGCGATCGAAGATCACCACTTCGCCGGCCGCCGGGAAATGCGCCATGTACCGCTGGATGTACATCTGCGTCTTCTCGCGGTCGGACGGCGCAGGCAAGGCCACGACCTTGAACACGCGCGGGCTCACCCGTTCCGTAATGGCCTTGATCGTCCCGCCTTTGCCCGCCGCGTCGCGCCCCTCAAACACGATGATGATGCGCTGGCCGGTGGCTTGCACCCAGTCCTGGACAGCGCAAAGCTCGGCCTGCAGCTTGAGGAGTTCCTTCTCGTAATCCTTGGCCTTCAGTTTCGCTTGTTCTGCGGCTTCCGGGGCCGCAACCGCCTGCTGCTTCGCGTGCTTCTTTTTCATGATGGACATCTCCTGTTCTTCGCTTCGATACGAGAAAAGCTCGGCCGCTGCTTGGCCGAGCCGATGATTCCAGTGTAGTCAAGGTTTCCCGGGATCAACCCGGGAAATTCATGCCCGTCGATGAAGTCCCGGGACATCAGCCGTTTCAGGCGGCCAGGCGCACCGCAACTACGTCTGTATCTCTTACGCAACAAGGCTCTTGGCGTGGCGCCAATTGACGATCAGCGATGTCATTCCTCGGGCGGCTGGCGTAAGATTGGTTCGTCCCGGTTCATACTCCGCCGCCATTGCGCGGCATGGCTGCCAAACAATGGAGGTTGTCATGGTTGTAGCGTTGCGTTCGCTTGCCCTTTCTTCCCTTTGCCTGCTGGTCGCCTGTTCTCAGGAAAAACCCGCGGTGCAGCAGGTCGCGCCGGAAGTCAGCGTGATTTCTGTGGAAACGAAGCCGGTGCCTTATTCCGTCGGCTTCGTGGCGCAGACGGAAAGTTCGCGCCAGGTGGATATTCTTGCGCGCGTATCCGGCTTCCTCGACCGCATCGCCTACGCCGAGGGCGAGTTCGTCAAGGAAGGGCAGTTGCTGTTCCAGATCGACCCAAAACCCTTCAAGGCGCAACTCGAGGCCGCTCGCGGCGAATTGGAAGCACAAAAGGCCCGGCTCAGTACGGCAACAGCCAATCTCAAGCGCGTCAAGCCGCTGACCGAACAGAACGCGCTGTCGCAAGCAGATCTCGACCGCGCGACCGGAGATTTTGAAGTGGCAACGGCAGCGGTGCATTCGGCCGCCGCCAAAGTCCATGAAGCGGAACTCAACCTCGACTACACGACGATCCGTTCGCCGGTGAGCGGTTCCGCCGGGCGAGCACTGCAGCGCGAAGGCGCTTACGTGGGCGGATCGACGGAAACGGCGAAGCTGACCTACGTGGCGGCGCTCGAACCGATCTGGGTCACCTTCAGCGTTTCGCAGAACCAGCAGGCGAAGAATCTCGAAATGATCGAGAAGAAACTTATCGTCCCGCCACCCAACGCCAACTATGAAGTCGAGGTGGTCCTCCCGGGCGGCAAAGCCTATCCCTACCGCGGCAAGATCAACTTCGCCGATCCGTCATTCAGCCAGGAGACCGGCTCCTTCATGGTGCGCGCCTCGGTGCCAAACCCCAAGAAGGAACTCCGACCGGGAATGTTCGTGACGGTCAATATGCACGGCTCCGTACGTCCGAACGCGGTGGTCATCCCGCAATTGGCCCTGCAGCAAGGGGCCAAGGGACATTTCGTGCTGGTCGCCAACGCCGAGAACAAGGTGGAAACCCGACCGGTCGTCGTCGGCACCTACCTTGGCGACAAGGAAATCGTTATCGAGCAGGGGCTGCAGAAGGGGGATCGCGTCATCGTCGACGGCTTCGCCCGTTTGACGCCGAACGCACCGGTGAAGCCCGTGCCTGCCGGACAGGCGCCTGCGGCCGACTCGGCGAAGCCGGCTCCAGAGAAGAAATAAGGCGGGGAAAACAACATGTTCACCCATTTCTTCATTGCCCGGCCGATTCTCTCTTCGGTCATCTCCTTACTGATCGTCCTCGCCGGTCTGGTGTCGATGGTCGTGTCCCCGATCGAGCAGTATCCCGACATGGCGCCGCCGCAGATTCAGGTGACCGCCCGCTATCCCGGCGCCACTGCCGAGGTCATCGCGAACACCGTCGCCGCCCCGCTGGAAGCGCAGATCAACGGGGTCGACAACCTGCTCTACTTCCAGTCGGCCAGTTCCTCGAGCGGCAACCTGACGATCAACGTCTTTTTCAAGCCGGGCAGCGATCCGGACATCAACCAGGTTAATGTGCAGAACCGAGTCAGCCAGGCTACGGCTCAGTTGCCGGAAACAGTAGTCCAGCAGGGCGTGACGGTGGACAAGAAGTCGTCCAGCTTCATGATGGTGTTCTCCATCTTTTCACCGGACAACAGCTACGATCCCGCGTTCATCGACAACTACGCCAACCTCAACATCCTCGAGGAGCTCAAGCGTATTCCCGGCGCCAACCGGGCCAGTGTCTTCGGGCTGCCGGACATCGCCATGCGCGTCTGGCTGCGGCCCGACCGGATGGCCGAACTGGGCGTCACGGTCAGCGAGGTCAGCAAGGCGATCCAGAACCAGAACCAGACTTTTGGCATCGGCCAGCTCGGCGCCGAGCCGATGCGTCCGGACGTACAACAGTCGTTCGTGGTCACGGCCCAGGGCCTGCTGACCAAGCCCCAAGAGTTCGAGGACATCATCGTCCGCGCCGCACAACAGGGTTCGGCGATGATCCGCCTCAAGGATATCGGCCGCGTCGAGATGGCCAAGCGCGACTACAGCATCGCCGGCAACATCAACGGCACGATCGGCACCACGATCGCGGTTTACCAACAACCCGGGGCCAACGCTGTCGATACCGCCCGGGCTGTGCGCGCTCGCCTCGACGAGTTGAAGAAGACCTTCCCGCCCGGGCTCGATTACCGCATCGTGCTCGATACCAGCCTGTTCACGCTTAACTCGATCGACAAGGTGGTGCACACCTTCTTCGAGGCCGTCGTGCTCGTCGTGCTGGTGGTTTTCGTCTTCCTGCAAACGCTGCGCGCCACGGTCATCCCGATCCTCGCCGTGCCCGTCTCGATCGTGGGCACATTCATCGGTATGCACCTCTTCGGTTTCTCGGTGAACATGCTGACCATGTTCGGGATGATTCTGGCCATCGGCTTGGTCGTCGATGACGCGATCGTGGTTGTCGAGACCGTCGAGGCGAACATGGCGACCAAGCACCTATCCGCCTTCGAGGCGTCCAAGGCGGCGATGACGGAAATCGCCGGCGCACTGATCTCGATCGTGCTCGTGCTGCTCGCGGTATTCCTGCCGGTGGCCTTCCTTGGTGGCGTCACGGGTACGCTGTACAAGCAGTTCGCGGTCACCATTGCCATATCCATGGTCATATCCGGGATCATGGCATTGACCCTCTCCCCGGCATTGGCGGCAATCATTCTCAAGGCGCATCACGGCGAGAAGAAAGGATTCTTCCGCTGGTTCGAGAACACCTTCGAGCGTGTCCGCCAAGGTTACATCGGCGGAGTCGGCAAGGTCGTCAGCAATCCGATCAAGGGCCTGGTGGCTTTTATCGCCGTGCTGGCCGCGATCATGGCCCTGTTCCGCATCGTTCCGTCGAGCTTCGTTCCCGACGAAGACCAGGGCTATTTCTTCGTGATGGTCAACGCGCCCGACGCGTCGAGCATGAGCGTTGTCGACAAGTTGGCGGCCCAGGCGCAGAAACTGGCGCTGGAAGACCCCGCGGTCCAGGACGTGGCCTACGTCAGCGGTTACAGCCTGATCGACGGCCAAAACCAGAACAACGCTGCAGTCCTCTTCGTCTCGCTGAAGCCCTTCGAAGAGCGCAAGGATCCCTCGCTGCTTTCCTTCGCCGCGTTGTCCCGGCTCAACGCCGCTTACTCCAAACTGCGCGACGGTTTCGTCTTCGCCATCAACCCGCCGTCGATCCCCGGCATGGGAACCACCGGCGGCTTCGAGTTCTACCTGCAGAACCGTTCCGGCGGCAACGTCGCCGCGACGCAGGAGAAGCTGCAGGCATTCCTCACGAAGGCGCGCCAACGACCGGAACTGCAAGGCGTCAGCAGCACCTTCCGCTCGACCTCGCAGCAGCTTTTTGTCGATCTCGACCGGAGCAAGGCCGAGTTGCTCGGCGTCCCGGTATCCGATGTGTTCCAGACCATGCAGGCGTACTTCGGTTCGCAGGTCGCCGGGCAGTTCAGCCAGTTCAGCCGCGTTTGGTGGGTCATCATCCAGGCGGATGCCGACTATCGCGCCAAGCCGGAAGACTTTGAAAGGGTCTATCTGCGCTCACGAAGCGGCGCGATGGTGCCGCTGTCGACCCTGATCACCGTACGCTACATGCCGGCGCCAAAGATGGTCACGCGTTTCAACGGTTTCCCCGCCGTCAAGATCACCGGCAACCCGGCAGAAGGTTACAGTTCGGGTCAGGCCATCCAGGCGATGGAATCGGTTGCCGCCGAGGTATTCGGCGGCAGCGGTGACTTCACCTACGCCTGGGCCGGTCAGGCCTTGCAGGAAAAGGCCTCGGGCAGCACCTCTTCGACCGCATTCATCTTCGGCATCATCGTGGTGTTCCTGCTGCTCGCCGCGCAGTTCGAGAAATGGACGCTGCCAGTGGCGGTCGTACTGACCGTCCCGTTCGCCATCCTCGGCGCCCTGCTGTTGACCTGGGTGGTCGGCCTCGAAAACGACGTCTATTTCCAGGTCGGACTGGTCACTCTGGTCGGACTCTCGGCGAAGAATGCCATCCTCATCGTCGAGTTCGCCATCGAGCGCGTGCACAAGGGCATGCCTGTCCGCGAAGCCGCCATCGAAGCGGCCGGCCTTCGCTTGCGCGCCATCGTCATGACCTCGTTCGCCTTCGTGCTCGGCTGCGTGCCGCTGGCCATTGCCAGCGGTCCCGGCGCAAACAGCCTGCGCGCCATCGGCACTGGCGTCATCGGCGGGATGCTCGTCTCGACGACCGTGGCGATCTTCTTCGTGCCGCTCTTCTTCGTTCTGCTCGAGAGCTGGAGCGCGAAACGATCGAAGGCGCCCGACAAAGGACATGGCGAACCTCATGCTGTTAAAGGGGAGGGGCACTGACATGCGTCAAATAGCAAAAAATCTCAGGGCTCCGTTCCTCGCCATTGCACTCGCCACCGCGTTGCCCGGCTGCACGATCGGCCCGGATTATCTGCGTCCGCTCTTTGAAACACCGGCCAACTGGCGCGTCGATTATCCGCAGGCCGCACAGCTGACCAACCTGCGCTGGTGGGAGCAATTCCAGGACCCGGTCCTCAACCAGCTGGTTGAGAAGGCGTTGCGGCAAAACCAGGATATCCGTATCGCCGCGGAACGGGTCGAACAGTTCCTCGGCCAGTTGCAGACCACCCGATCGCAGTTCTTCCCGCAGGTCGGCTATGGGCTCGACGTGAGCCGCAACCGGGCCACCGAAGTCGGCTACACGCCGTTGCCCAGCGGTACGGATCCGTGGTATCGGCTGTACCAGGGCACGGTGAGCGCCAGCTGGCAGATCGATCTCTTCGGGCGCGTGCGGCGACAAAACGAAGCGGCGCAGGCGCGCGTCTTTGCCAGCGAGCAGGGACGTCGCGGCACGTTGCTGACCGTCGTTTCCGGCGTTGCCGCGGGCTACATCACGCTGCGTTCTCTGGATCGCCAGCTTGAGATCGCACGCGCCACGGCCGACAACTACGCCGGCACGCTGCGCATCTTTCAGCTGCGCTTCCAGGGCGGCGTAGTTTCGCAGGTTGAGGTGTCGCAGATCGAGTCGCAGTACCAGCAGGCCAAGATCGCCATCCCGCAACTCGAGCAGCAGATCGCCGCACAGGAAAACCTGCTGTCCGTACTCCTCGGACAGAATCCGGGGCCGATCACGCGCGGACGCACGCTCGACGAACTCGTCCTTCCCGTCGTGCCTCCGGGCCTTCCATCGTCGCTGATCGAGCGTCGTCCGGACGTCCTGCAGGCGGAACAGAACCTCGTCGCCGCCAACGCCAATATCGGCGTGGCCCGGTCGCTCTATTTCCCGACCATCTCAATCACCGGCCTCCTGGGTTCGGTCAGCGCGGCCTCAAGCGACTTCCTGAGCGGTCCGGCGGAAGTGGCCGCGATCGCGGCCAACATCTCGGGCCCCATCTTCACCTTCGGCGCCATCGAAGGGCAGGTGCGCTCCGCAGAAGCCGGCGAACGCGCGGCGATGGCCAACTACCAGGCGACGATCATCAATGCGCTGCGCGATACTAACGACGCGCTGGTCGGCACCCAGAAAGCGGCTGACGCGTTCGTCGCCCAGCAGGCGCGGGTGAAGGCATTGCGTGAATACGCCCGACTCTCGCGGCTTCGCTTCGAGAACGGCACGGCCAGCTATCTTGACGTGCTTTACGCCGACAACGAATTGTTCAGCGCCGAACTCGCCGCCGTGGGAGCCGGATCGGACCGCCTGGTCCAGTTGATCGGCGTCTATCGCGCGCTCGGAGGCGGCTGGGTTGATGAAGCCGACACCCTGACGGCATCGGGAGGCCAGGCCAAACCGGGCTGATCACTTGGCCGGACCACCAGCCCTCACAACGGGACCGGCGGCCTGGATATCAAGCGGCGACAGAAGCCAGCAACCGGCTCGCTTCCGCCGCCATGTCCAGCGCATTCGGCCTGAAGAAGAATGGCTTTGCCTGTGGCAGCCTGCGAAACAGTCCGTGGCTGCTGCGGCGATAAGCCGGGTCATAGTGTTTCTCGATCAGTTCGCGGAACAACTCGCCTTTGATTCGGGCATCGATCAATTCGTGCCAGTGCGCAATGACCTGCTTTCCATGCAACTCGACCAGGCATGACAGTAGAGTCTTGAACGACTCCCGATCGTCGAGCAGCGTCGCGTAGTCCTCGCACAGGAAGTCCACGCGATCCTCCAGGCTGGCTTCGACGCGGATGCATTCCGACCCACTCATTTTCTGCATCAGCGACTCCGGCACCTGCACCTGCCCGATCTTCCTGCTCTCGGCCTCGACAAACACCGGGCGTTCCGGATCGAGTTGCTCCATGGCCTGCAGCAGGCGGCTGTCGAACCCCTTCTGGCTGGGCTGCACCTCGCCCGGCAGCGCGCCGAGCAGCGAACCGCGGTGCCGCGCCAGATACTCCAGATCGAGGATCTGCGCACCTTGATCGCCCAGTGCGCGCAGCAACCGGGTCTTGCCGCTACCTGTCAGGCCGGCCAATACGCGAAAGTCGAAACGTTCCGGTAGAACGCTCAGCCGTTCCAGCACGTGATGCCGGTAAACCTTGTAACCGCCTTCGAGTTGGCAAGCCTTCCAGCCGATCAGCCTGAACCAGGTCGTCATCGATCCCGAACGCTTGCCGCCGCGCCAGCAATAGATCAGCGGCTTCCAGTTGATCGGTTTGTCAGCGAAAAGCGTCTGCAAGTGATGGGCGATATTCTTCGCCACCAGCGCGGCTCCGTACTTGGTGGCTTCAAACGGCGAAACCTGCTTGTACATGGTGCCGACGACGACCCGCTCCTCATTGCTCAATACCGGCGCGTTGATCGCCCCCGGCAGGTGGTCGTCGGCGAATTCCAGGGGGGTGCGAACGTCGAGAAGGCTGTCGAAACGTTCGACATCGGCCAAAGTGGCAAGCTGGTTTTTCATAGCAAGGCAAACAACGGATAATCGCGACATTGTAGACGAGAGGTTTCCCATGGATAACATTCGCCTGACCCAGCTTTCCCACGGTGGCGGTTGCGGCTGCAAGATCGCCCCGGCCATGCTGGCCGACATGCTCAAGGCACTGCCACAGACGCACTTATTTCCCGACCTCCTGGTTGGCACCGAAACCGCCGACGATGCCGCCGTGTACCGCCTGAATGACGAGCAGGCGTTGGTTGCCACCACCGATTTCTTCATGCCCATCGTCGACGACCCGTTCGATTTCGGCCGCATCGCCGCGACCAACGCCATCTCCGACATCTATGCCATGGGCGGCAAGCCGATACTGGCACTGGCCATCGTCGGCATGCCCATCTACACATTACCGATGGAAGCCATCCAGCAAATCCTCGCCGGGGGCGCCAGTATCTGCTCCCGCGCCGGAATTCCGTTGGCCGGCGGCCATTCGATAGACGCGCCGGAACCGATCTACGGCCTCGTGGCGCTCGGCCTGGTGCATCCGGACAAGGTCAAGCGCAACAGTCTGGCGCAACACGGCGACGTGCTGATTCTCGGCAAGCCACTGGGCATCGGCATTCTTGGCAGCGCGATGAAGAAGGGAGTACTCGACGCCGACGGCTACCGGCAATTGATCGATACCACCACGCAACTGAACACGATAGGCCAGGAACTGGCCGCGATAGACGACGTGCACGCACTCACCGACGTCACCGGCTTCGGCCTGCTCGGGCACCTGCTCGAACTCTGCCGTGGCGCACAACTCGGCGCAATCATCGAGGCCGGCAAGCTGCCGCTCCTGCCGGCGGCCATCGGCTTCGCGCAACAAGGGATCGGCCCGGGCGCCATTGCACGCAACTTAGCCAGCTTCGGCGCGGGTGTATCTTTCGCCGAACAGATCCCGGAATGGCTACGCAGCATCATGGCCGACGCACAGACCAGTGGCGGCCTGCTGGCGGCCGTTGCCCCGGAAAGCGCGGACGAGGTGCTGGCACGTTTTCACGCAAATGGATTCACCGCCGCTGCGGCGATCGGCCGAATGCAGGCTGGAGCACCGTTGATCTGCATTACCGAATGAGTGGTGCAGCGATTCGAGGCGCCTGCTCTCCATCAGGAGGCAGTCGACAATTCTTACAGCCACCTCACTGCCAGGCGTCTTCCGTTTAAAAAAACATACATATATTCATGCGCATACAAAATTAGGCGCACGTTTTGCTTGTCGTGGGCGACGACTACCTTGGGTGGGAAGCATGAAAACCAAAACAATACTCTACTGGTTTCTGCTGGCCGTGATACTGGCAAGCGGAGCCGCCGGGGCAACGGACCCTGACCAAGGCAGTCGATTGTCTTACGACGACGCATTGCAGGTAACCTGGGTTCAGGGGCAAAGCCACAGCAAGGCAATCATCCGTGGTGGCGACGTTCGCCTAACGTGGGGGAAAGCCCTGGATGATGCAGGCATCCGCGCCTTCTATGCGGATGGCGGAAATCCCCCCCTCTCCGACTGGCAGCTGGCGCTGACCGTTTGCGCACTGGGCTGCGCGGTTTATCTGGCCTTCATTTTTCTGCTCGGGCTGATCGTTGGATTCAACGACCTAGACAAGGACAAGTAACGTCCCGCGTGCGGCCGTAGTCCGGCATGGGAAATCCAACCCGACCCGGCAGGCAAGCCTGTCGGGCCTTTTCGTTTCACGGCGCTGAAACGGAAAAACCGCTTTTATAGCAGCTATTTCGGGACCAATGTGACGTTGAGCAGCGCCTGGATCTGAATCAAACCAGTGGCGCACGATTGGTGCACAGTTTTCGGCGGTGTACTAAGCGACAAGGCGGCTTTCAATGGTCAGGGCCTCAGAAGCATAAACTCCACGGATTTGAGTACGTTCTCCGCCTCACGGACATCCGGCTCAGATGAGTGGGTTTGTACTCCCGCCGCGTGCCGCTCACTATACATTCCCCGAACAACGTGACCAGACGACGACGGATGCCTACAGACAAATCCGGCACCCCGAATTTCCAATAACGACTTTCGAGGCTGCTCCTCGACAACTGCGTTGAAGCTGACGCAATCTGTTCCATGATCGCGATAGGCAGAAAGCGTGTGTTCGACTAGACGCTGACGCCTTTCCGGGGATACGGCACTTGAGAATCGACCGGTGTAGCGAATAAGTCCATCCACGGTAGCAATGTCGTCGCTAGCCGCTCTGAGGGTTTCCACTGTAATCACGAACGTTTGTGGCTCGTTTTCCGAGGCCCCAGGGGCTTCTGGCAGACTCAACAGTCGATAGAACCCAACCAGCGAATCGGTACTACTAAATTGCCACCCCGCCCGTTGAGGTGGAATAACCTTGAAACCGTTAATCTGCATTGCGGGGCTATTAGGATCTAGTACCCGTATCGGCGACATCGCTCCACATCCGAGCAGAACAATTGGAAGTGCGAAAGCAGAAAGACTCTTCAACAGTTTATTCATTATCGACACCTCTGAACGACAACATCTATTTCGCTGCAGCCGCCCTCCAGCAACGCGCCATGTCCAATGTAGATGCCGTGGCTAGGTGACCTGAATTTCTACGACCGGTTAGAGTTTTTCAAGAATCTGCTGCCTTTTCATCTGGAATTCGTCTTCTGTGATAACTCCATCTTTCCTAAGGTCTTGAAGCTCGCGGAGCCTTTTGGCAGTTGCATCGTTCCCGCCAGCAGCCGAAGCCGAACCTAAGGGCAGCACTTCATTTTCCGAAACTGTCGTCGCGATTAACTTGCATTCGGACACGGCAGCGCGACCAACCGCTTCATCAGTCTGCTGTAATTGCGTCCGGGCCATCCACAGCCCCATTTTCACTTCTTGCCAAACGAAGTAGTTCTTTCCGGCTTCTAGCGTTAGAGGAAGAGTAGATACATTTTCTGCATGCGACTCAACGCTATACTTTCCCGGGAGAACATTAAGCCGGAAATACGTCTTTGCCGCGGTTTGTCCGAGCGCTTTGCTATTGACCATTACACTCATCGGAATAGCCCCACCGAAATTCTCATGCCTATAAATGAAGAGGGCAGCCCTTTCAGGTATCGGAATAAAGTCCTTTGCTTTTTCATCTTGTTCAAGAGAGGCCATTGGGACTGAGGCGCAACCCGAAAGGCCCAAGATAAAAACCATCGCGATAGCGGCTGGAAAACGTGCCATGATTGCCCCCCTTTCTTAAAGTTCTCAATGCAGCATAGCAAATCGTTAATCGAATCGCTTACCGTATCCGCCCGTTTTTTCTGTTATTTAAACCACCCGTAGACAAGCGGCGCGATATCAAGGCATTTCTGTTTTAGATTGTTGACGCTCGTTGACAATGGACCTGGGCGATTAACTCGTCCGCTCATTTTTTCAGCAGGATTTTTGGAGATGATCACCATCAAGTGATCTGGAAAGGATTCAGCGGTTGCGAAACAGAATGCAACCCTACAAAGCGACAAACCCGCTTGTCTAGCGGGTTTGTCGAGGGCATTGCGATTACTTGTAAGCTACTCCAAATTCTGGATTTGCTCCCGCATCTGCTCGATCAGCAGTTTGAGTTCCATCGCTGTTTGCGACACCTCGGTGACGACCGACTTGGAGCCGAGCGTGTTGGCCTCCCGGTTGAGTTCCTGCATGAGGAAATCGAGGCGTTTGCCGCAGGCGCCTCCGGCTCTCAACACGCGCTCGACTTCATCGAGGTGAGTGGACAGACGGGCCAGTTCCTCGGCCACATCGATGCGCACGGCAAACACCGCAACCTCCTGCCTGATGCGTTCGTCATCAGCCGAACCCAGCGCCTCGGCGAGGCGCTGTTTGAGTTTTTCCTGAAACGCGGCCTGAGCGGCGGGGATGCGCGGCTCGACGTCACGCACCAGTTCGCGCATACGCGCGACCCGCTCGAGAATCACCGCCGCCAGCTTCTCGCCTTCGCGTGCGCGACTGGCCGTAAAATCCTCCAGAGCATCCTTGGCCAAGCCAAGCGCGGCCGGAACCAGCGCATCGAGATCCAGCGAGTCATCGCCGAACATGCCCGGCCAGCGCAGCACATCGCTTACGGTCAGCGGCGCGGACTGCGGCAATTCGCTGCGCACCTGGGCTTCGAGAAGCTTCAGTCGCTGTAGCAGTTCGGCGTTGATGGCGGACGACTGCAAACGCGTCGAAGACGCGGAAAAACCCAAACGGCATTCGAGCTTGCCGCGTGTGAGTTTGGCCCCGAAGATTTCGCGAAGGGCAGGTTCGGCAACCCGCAACTCTTCGCAGACGCGAAACTGGAAATCGAGATAGCGGGAGTTGACGCTCTTCAGTTCGATATGCAGTGCGCCGCATTCAAGGTCGAAGGTTCGGGCCGCAAAGCCGGTCATGCTGTAGATCATGGGAGTCCTGAAAAGTATGTCGAAAACACCGGCCGGCTTTACAGCATTCCGTCAAAGCCCGAAAATGGCCGGATACTCACGGAAACCCAGATAATAACTTCGATACTGATGGCGCAACAAGCAAACCACGCTCTTCCGGCCGGCTACCAGCTCGATGAATACCGCATCGAACACCAACTTTCTCTGGGTGGATTTTCGATCGTCTATCTGGCCACCGACCACGAAGGACAGTTCGTGGCCATCAAGGAGTATCTGCCGAACAGCCTGGCCTTGCGTGGCGAGGGCGATATCAAGCCGGTCATCACCGACGACCATATGCCGGCTTTTCGCTACGGCATGAAGTGTTTCTTCGAGGAAGGCCGGGCGCTGGCTAAACTGTCGCATCCGAACGTGATCCGCGTGTTGAATTTCTTCCGCGCCAACAACACCGTGTATATGGTGATGGAATACGAGCACGGGCGGACGCTACAGGAGTTCATCCAGAAGAACCGGACCGTGATCACCGAAAACTTCATGCGCAACGTATTCACCAAGTTGCTCAACGGACTGCGCGAAGTGCATTCGCACAAGCTGCTGCATCTCGACCTCAAGCCGTCGAACATCTATATGCGCAACGATTACACACCGGTGCTGATCGATTTCGGCGCGGCGCGCCAGACTCTGGCCAGCGACACCCCAATGCTCAAGCCAATGTACACGCCGGGGTTCGCCTCTCCCGAGCACTATCATCAGCGCGAACTGCTCGGCCCGTGGAGCGACATCTACAGCGTCGGCGCATCGATGTATGCCTGTCTCGCCGCTTCCGCCCCGCAGGCGGCGGACAGCCGGGCGGAAAAGGACCGGCTGGTTCCGGCCATGGTGCGCTGGGAGGGTCAGTATTCGGACCAGTTGCTGGAAACCATCGATTGGTGCCTGTGCCTCAACCATCTCTACCGCCCGCAAAGCGTCTTCGCCTTGCAGAAGGCACTCACCGAGCCGGTCGAAAAACCAAAGTCGCCGACAGCGGCCGCCGCGACAAACAAGAAGACGTGGCTCGACCACGTGGTCGGAAAACTCAAAGGAAAGGCTGGACCCAAGTGAAGTTCACCATCTACCAGGAAAGCCGCCCCGGAAAGCGCCCCAACAACGAAGACCGGCTCGCTCACTGCTATTCGCGCGACGCGCTGATGATGGTGATTGCCGACGGCATGGGAGGACACTACTACGGCGAGATTGCCGCGCAGATTGCCGTGCAATGCCTGACCGAGTCGTTCCAGCGTGAGGCGAACCCTAAAATCCACGATCCGTTTTCCTTCCTCAACCGGGCGATGCTCAATGCGCACAGTGCCATCCTGGACTTCACCGAGGCCCACAAGTTGGATGACTCGCCGCGCACGACTTGCGTCGCCTGCATAATCCAGGACAGCATCGCTTACTGGGCGCACGCAGGTGACTCACGCCTCTACGTGATACGCGGCGGCAAGGTGCTGACGCGCACGCGCGATCATTCCCGGGTACAGCTACTCATCGACCAGGGCGTCATCAGCGAGGCGCAGGCTGCCTTCCATCCCGATCGCAACAAGGTGTACAGCTGCCTCGGGGGCCGGCAGGAACCGGAAATCGAATTGTCGCGCAAGACGCCGCTGGAAGCCGGCGACGTCGTGGCCCTGTGCACGGACGGCTTGTGGGGGCTTTATCCCGATGACCTGCTGGCCACCGCGCTACGGCGCGAAAACCTCATGAAGATCGTGCCGGACCTCCTCGACCAGGCTGACGCACGTAGCGGGCCGAACGCCGACAATCTTTCCATCGTCGCCGTGCGCTGGGAGGACAGCTACGTCGAACCGGGTTCGGGCGCCTCATCCGCGATCCACACCCGCACCATGCCGCTCGGCGCCATCACCACCAAACTCGACGAATTCGGCCGCAATCCAAAGTACAAGACCGAACTCACCGAAGACGAGATCGAGCGCGCCATTCAGGAAATCCGATCCACCATCCAGAAGTTCTCGAAATAGGAAGACTCATGCGTCCCAGCCAACGCCAGCCCGCGCAACTGCGCGAGGTCCGCATCACCCGTCAATACACCTGCCACGCCGAAGGATCGGTTCTCATCGAGATGGGCAACACCAAGGTGCTGTGCACCGCCAGCATCGAGGAATCGGTCCCTTCCTTCCTGCGCGGCAAGGGCCAAGGCTGGGTCACGGCCGAATACGGCATGCTGCCCCGCTCGACGCATACGCGCACCGCACGTGAAGCGGCCAAGGGCAAGCAATCGGGCCGCACGCTGGAGATCCAGCGCCTGATCGGGCGCTCGCTGCGCGCCGTCACCGATCTCGTCGCCCTCGGCGAACGCCAGATCACCCTCGACTGCGATGTCCTGCAAGCCGACGGCGGCACCCGCTGCGCCTCGATCACCGGCGCCTGGCTGGCCCTTAACGACGCCTGCGCGCAGCTCGTCGCCCAGGGGAAACTGGCCGCCAACCCGGTGCGCGACCACGTCGCCGCCGTCTCGGTCGGGATTTTCGAAGGGCAACTGGTGCTCGATCTCGACTACCCCGAAGACTCGGGATGCGACACCGACATGAACGTGGTCATGACCGGCTCGAGCGGAATCGTCGAAATCCAGGGCACCGCCGAAGGCGAACCCTTCACCCGCGCCCAGATGAACCAGCTCGTCGACATGGCCGAGGCCGGCATCAATGAGCTGATTGCCAGGCAGAAAGAGGCGCTTGCCGCATGAAGCTCGTCGTCGCCTCGAACAATCCCGGAAAATTGCGCGAATTCGGCGAAATGCTCGCTCCGCTCGGCTGGGAAACGTTGCCGCAAAAAGAACTCGGCGTTTCAGAGTGCGAGGAGCCGCACGGCACCTTCGTCGAGAACGCACTGGCCAAGGCCCGGCATGCGTCGGCTTGCACCGGCCTGCCTGCGCTGGCCGACGATTCTGGCCTGTGCGTGCATGCCCTCGGCGGCGCGCCCGGCGTGTATTCGGCGCGCTTTGCGGGCGAACCCAAGTCCGACGAACGCAACAACCAGAAACTCGTCGCCGACCTGGCCGGACAAGCCGACCGACGCGCGCACTACGTCTGCGTGCTGGTCTTCGTGCGCCATGCCGACGACCCGCAACCGGTCATTGCCGAGGGGGAATGGCACGGCGAGATCGTGGACCAGCCTCGAGGACAAGGCGGTTTCGGTTACGACCCGTACTTTTTTCTTCCCGAATCCGGCGCTACGGCGGCGGAACTGGACGCCGCCGAAAAGAATCGGCGCTCGCATCGCGGCCAGGCGCTGGCCCAACTCGTCGACCGCCTGAAGACACGGCGCGCATGACCGGAAGAAAGACGCGCGTCATCCCGATCCTGCCGGTCGCCCAGAACGGCGCCAATGCCGGCGGCACACTGGAATTCCGCGCGCAGCTGCCGTTGTCGCTCTACGTACACATCCCGTGGTGCGTGCAGAAGTGTCCTTACTGCGATTTCAATTCGCACCAGATGCGCGACGGCTTGCTGGAAGTCGAATACCTCGCCGCACTGATCGCCGATCTCGAGTCGGCACTGCCGCTGGTCTGGGGGCGCAGGATCGGCAGCATCTTCTTCGGCGGCGGAACCCCGAGCCTGCTTTCCGGCGAAGGGCTCGACATGCTGCTGACGGCCATCCGCACCCGCCTGCCGCTACTGCCTGACGCCGAGATCACCCTGGAAGCCAATCCCGGGACGGTCGAAGCCGGCAAGTTCGCTGCCTTCCGTTCCGCCGGCGTGAATCGTCTGTCCCTGGGCATTCAAAGCTTTAACCCCGCCCACCTCCAGGCTCTCGGAAGAATTCACAATGGCGACGAAGCGCGGCGCGCCATCGAAATCGCCGCCCGGCATTTCGATAACTTCAATCTCGACCTGATGTACGGCCTGCCCGGACAGACGATCGACCAGGCACTCGCCGACGTCGAGAACGCCCTCGCCTTCGCTCCGACGCATCTTTCCTGCTACCAGCTCACCATCGAGCCGAATACCGCCTTCGCCTCGGCGCCGCCGGTCCTGCCCGAGCCGGACCGCTGCGCCGACATGCAGGAAGCCATCGAGGCGCGGCTCGCCGCTGCCGGTTTCACGCATTACGAGACATCGGCCTTCGCCCGCTCGGGACACCAGTGCCGGCACAACCTCAACTACTGGACCTTCGGCGACTATCTCGGCATCGGCGCCGGAGCGCACGGCAAGCTGACGCTGCACGACGGAAAAAGGTGGGAAGTGCGCCGGCAGATGCGCTGGAAGCAGCCGAAACAGTATCTGGCCAAGGTTGCCGAGAGCCAAGCACTGCAGGATGAATTTCTGGTGCCTGCCGGCGACCTAGCCTTCGAATTCATGATGAACGCCCTGCGCCTTAACCAAGGATTCGACGTCTCACTCTTCGAGGCACGGACCGCGCAACCGCTGATTGCCGTCGAGGCGATCCTACGGCAAGCCGAGGATGAAGGGCTGATCGTGCGCGAACCGGGAAGGATTGCCCCGACGAAACGGGGACAACGCTTCCTCAACCGACTGCTGGAAATGTTCCTGGGGTAGCGCCTACTGCTTGCGGCCGAACCGGCGGCGAACCCCGCCGCCCATCAGTCCGATCATTCCCACACCAAGCAACGCCAGCGAGCCGGGCTCGGGTACGACAAAACCGGGATCGACCAGAATGCTGTCATTGGCACAGTTCTGGGTCCACTGGATATTGAACGCCGACCCATCCCAGCCCGCCTCCTGCAGCACCAACGCATCGATGCTCAACTCGTAGAAATAGTGCTTGTCGCTTTTCCGCGAGCCATATCCACCGACACCATTCGTCGTGTAGTCAAAATCGGCCATGCCGATCAACGTCCCGTTGAGCAGCGAAGTCGGATGCGCCTTGTCGGGGTTGTTCGGGTTAAGGCTGCCATTGGTACCCCACAGCCCGTAGGCCCACAGCGGATTGCTGTAAACACCGCCCAGCAGACCGCCGGCAAAATTGTTCACGATGTTGATGCCCAGTTCATAGGTACCGTTCTTGCCGAAATCGATGGCGAAGTCACCGGCGGCATAAACGTTGGCCCCCGGATTGTTCGCCGTCAGTGGGTTGTGGCCAGTGATCAGCGCAATGAACAGCCTGCCGTTCTGAAACGTGGCATACAGCGCTTCCGCATCATAGGCTTGCCCGCCGTAGCCGGGATTGAGGTAGGCATTGGCGCCACCGGTGGAGTCTTCGACCGTGTAATGCACGCCGGCGAGCGACGAAACCAACGTATCCTTGTCGATTTGCCAGTCGTTCAGATGACCGTCGACGACGAGGCCAGCGAAGGCCTGGCCAGACAGGGTGGCGGCAAAGGCGAGAGTGGCAAGCGGCAGGGCTTTCATGACGGCAGACTCCAGGTTAGTTTGGTAGCGATCGCAGGCTATCCCACCTCCCGGAACCGGTCCGTGAACTAATTCACACAACCCGGCTTATTTTTGAGCTTCAACCGCATCATAAAGCTGCTGTCGCAACGCTTCGGATGGGCGGCCTTGCGCCTCGGCCAGACGGATCTGGCGCATCAGATCGGCAATGCGTGCCTGAATAGCCTGCCGGTCGACGGGTGTAACCTTGATCGCCGGAGCCGCCTCGCTTTTCTTCACTGGAACCGGTTTTACCCCCTTGGCAACCTGCCCGCTCGAGGTGATTTGCGCCCGCTCGCCACCGAACTGGTTGCGCTTGGCGGTAATCACGATCGAGTTCGGTTGGTACGGCATCGGGGCTGGCCGTCGCGCGTCGCGTTGCGCAATGGCCCGGCTGCGAATGTCGTTAACCAATTGGCGCAGTTGCGCATGCAACTGCTCGCTGGGCAGGCCCTCGGCCTCGGCTTCGCGGATTTTTTTCAGCAGTTCCTCGATCTCGCTGGGCGCCGACGCCGAGCGCGCCGGCGTACCGAAATCCTCCTTTGGCGCCTTGACCGCGATTTCGAACTCCTCGGGGGAAGAAATCATCTTGCCCAGGCGGTAGTGGTCATAGCGCATGGCCAGAACCAGCGGCGTATCACCCCAATCGTTCTTGGCACGCGTGTCGGCCCCCGATTCGAGGAGCACCTTGGTAAGATCCTCGCGCCCTTCGCGCGCCGCCATCATCAGCGGCGTCGAACCGTTCGGCGAACGCGCATTGACGTTCGCACCGCGTTCGATCAGGAACTGCGCCAGTTCCTTATGCCCATTGAACGCGGCGTAGTGCAGCGCCCCCCAGTAATTGCCTTCACGGTTGAGCACCGCCCCGTTGTCGAGCAACCACTTCACAGCTTCCAGGTGACCGTTCCAGGCCGCCAGTTGCAGCGGCTGTTCGCCATTGCGGTTGGCGCGCCGCGGATTCGCGCCGCGCGACACGAAAAGCTTCATCATTTCGATGTTGCCGTGCCAGGCGGCATTCATCAGACCAGTACCGAACTGGCTACCCTGGAATTCGGGGTCGAGCCCCTCATCGAGCCACTCGGTAACCTTCCGGACATCGCCGCGCTCGATGGCCCAACTGAACGCCACCGGGTCGGGCGGAGCCGCCAGCGCCGACCCGACCGCCAGACACAGGCAGAAAAACAACGCCCGGCACTTTCTCAACAGCACTCCCATCCGAACACTCCTAAGCTGCTCCGGCAGCGGAGCCGCATTTGTTGCACAATACCCGGCAGATGCCACTTCGCCTGATTATCGCCTTTACGCTTTCGCTTGTCCTGCACATCAGCCTGCTGGTCGCGGATGCGCTGAATTTTTCCTCGCCGACGCCCGCTCCGGTCCTGCAGGCCTCATTGCGTCTGCCTCCAGACCTGGCCCGCTTGCCGGAGCCGCCGCCTCTGCCGGAATCCCTGCTCAAGAACACCATCGACCCCGAGGCCTCCGAACCACAACCGCAGTCTGCACCACCGACGGCAAGCAAGCCCTCACCCACGCGACGTCCCGCTGCAAAACGCGAAATCCAGACTGCGCAGCGGAAGCTGTCGGAACACATCTTTTACCCGCCGGAGGCCATTGCACGCGGACTTGAAGGCGAAGTCCGGTTGATCATCACACTGGCGCCCGACGGGCGGGTCGAAGACGTTCATGTCGGTGCCAGCAGCGGTCACCCGATCCTCGACAACGCCGCGATCAAGGCCGCCTACGCGGTGGGCCGGTTGCCCGGCACCACGTCACGGGAACTGATCCTGCCAGTCATTTTCCGTTTGCAGTAAGCCGATTACGTCTTGCGGAACACCAAATCCCAAACGCCGTGCCCGAGGCGCAGGCCGCGTTGCTCGAACTTGGTCAGCGGCCGGTAGTCGGGTCGTGGCGCGTAACCCTCCGCGGTGTTTTGCAGTTGCGGCTCGCCCGATAGAACCTCCAGCATCTGCTCCGCGTAGTTTTCCCAATCGGTCGCGCAGTGAATGTATCCGCCCGGTTTGAGGCGGCTGGCGAGCGTCGCCACGAGCGTCGGCTGGATGAGGCGTCGCTTGTGGTGGCGGGCCTTTGGCCAGGGATCCGGGAAGAAAATATGCACGCCGTCGAGCGATCCCGGCACGATCATGTCGCGCAGCACCTCCACGGCATCATGCTGAATGATTCGCTGGTTGGAGAGATTTTTCTCCGAGATCAACTTGCACAGACTGCCGACCCCCGGCGTATGCACCTCGACGCCGATGTAATCATTCT
Source organism: Candidatus Accumulibacter sp. UBA704 (assembly GCA_002304785.1). GTDB lineage: Bacteria > Pseudomonadota > Gammaproteobacteria > Burkholderiales > Rhodocyclaceae > Propionivibrio. The sequence goes on from DBMG01000004.1 coordinate 80,023, forward strand.
GCGGATTGGCTTCGGAGATCGTGGCCGAGGTTTCGCCCATGCCGAAACCGATCTCCAGGATATGCGGTGCCCTCCGACCGAACACCGCATCGAGGTCGAGCGGCATGGCGGCATAGGGAATGCCGACCTTGGCCATCATCTCGTCGTAGTAGCGCTGCTGCGCGTTGGAGACGCGCCCCTGGCGCAGCACAAAGCTGCGTATGTGCCCCGCGCGCCCCGCCGTGTAGACGTTTTCCTGCTCTTCTCTCAAGACAGCCTCGCTCACGAACCGATCAGGCCGCTGGTCGGCGAGGAGGGGTCCGCCGAGTAGTATTTGCGCGGCATGCGCCCGGCGAGGAAGCTTTCGCGCCCGGCCTCGACCGCCTTCTTCATGGCACTGGCCATCAGCACCGGATTCTTGGCGTGCGCGATGGCGGTGTTCATCAGCACACCGTCGCAGCCCAATTCCATGGCGATCGCCGCGTCGGACGCCGTGCCGACGCCGGCATCGACGAGCACCGGCACCTTAAGTGCCTCGATGCACAACCTCAGGTTCCACGGGTTGACGATGCCCATCCCGGACCCGATCAGCGACGCGAGCGGCATCACTGCCACGCACCCGATGTCTTCGAGCATCTTGGCCTGGATCGGATCGTCCGAGCAGTAGACCATGACCTGGAACCCGTCCTTGACCAGGACTTCGGCGGCCTTCAGCGTTTCCGGCATGTTCGGGAAAAGATTGGTCGGGTCGCCCAATACTTCCAGCTTGCACAGCGGATGTCCGTCGAGCAGTTCGCGTCCGAGGCGCAGCGTGCGGATGGCGTCTTCCGCGGTATAGCAACCGGCCGTGTTGGGCAGAATGGTGAATTGCGACGTCGGCAGCGAATCGAGCAGGTTCGGTTGGCCCGGATCCTGGCCGATATTCACGCGTCGGATGGCGACGGTCACGATTTCGGCGCCAGAGGCATCGATGGCCGCCCGTGTTTCCGCGAAATCCTTGTACTTGCCGGTGCCGACCAGCAGGCGCGAACGGTAGGTCTTGCCTGCAATCGTCAGGCCGTGCATTTGACTATCCATGACATCTCCAAAGGGAAGTACACGCAAATCGAAGCTCATTCCAGGGCGCGCCCGGAACGAAAAACCTGCTCAGCCACCGCCGACGGCGACGACGATTTCGATCTCGTCTCCGGCTGCCAGCTCGACGTCCGCATGCCGCCCGCGCGGGACGATCTCGCCGTTGCGTTCGACGGCAATGCGCTTGCCGGCATAGCCAAGCGCTTCAACCAGAGTCGCCACGGTGAGAGGCTCTGGAAACTCTCGGAGCTCGCCATTGAGTGAAATTTTCATAGCTGAGGATTTTATCACGCGTGCCGTTTGAGCCATCCCGTTTGAACCGGTGGCAACAACGCACTGCAAATCTATTGCCGCTTCCTATAATGAACGTGCGGGGTCACCCGCAATCGACAGGAGCAGTTGCCCATGGCTCTCCTTGAACTCCGCCACATCACCCGCCGTTTCGGCGACCTTGAAGCCGTCAAGGACGTCACCCTGAGTGTGGAGGCCGGTGAATTTTTCACCCTGCTCGGCCCCTCCGGCTGCGGCAAGACGACCATCCTGCGCATGATCGCTGGCTTCGACGAACCGGACGAGGGGGAACTCTTCCTCGACGGCCAACCGCTCGCCGGTATCCCGCCGGAAAAGCGGCCTGTCCATACGGTGTTCCAAAGCTACGCCCTGTTCCCGCACCTGACGGTTGCCGGCAATATCGCCTTTCCGCTCGAAATGGCCGGTCGCACCCGCGACGAGATCCGCCGCCGGGTCGGGGAAACCCTGGCCCTGGTGCACCTCGAAGAAAAGAGCGCAGCCTTTCCGCACGAGTTGTCGGGAGGCCAGAAACAGCGCGTGGCCCTGGCGCGCGGACTGGTCAACAAGCCCCGCCTGCTCTTGCTCGACGAGCCGCTCGGAGCCCTCGACGCCAAATTGCGCGAACGCATGCAGATCGAACTGATCGCCCTGCAACGCGAAGTCGGCGTCACCTTCGTATTCGTTACGCATGCCCAGCAGGAGGCCCTGGCCTTGTCGCACCGCATTGCGGTGATGAACGCCGGACGCGTGGAACAGGCGGACGTTCCGGAAGCGCTGTATTCATCCCCGAAAAGCCGTTTCGTCGCCGACTTCATCGGGACCATCAACCTGATCGAAGCCGACGTTGTCGAATCGAACCGCCACGGCCTGCTCCTGCGGGCGGCTGGCATCGGCGACATCGCCGCACCGGCGCATCCCGGAATTGCGGCCGGCCGCCACGGCGCGCTGGCCATCCGGCCGGAACATCTGCGCGTGTCGCCGCACTCCGAAAGCGCCGGGCTGAAAAATCATTTTCTCGGCACGGTCAGCGAGTACCTCTTCCGCGGCGACGTCACGATCTACACGATCCGGCTGGACAACGGCCTCTCGCTGGAAGCACTGACCACCAACGCCGCACCGGGTCGGGCACGCTTTCATGAGATCGGTGACCGCGTGCGCGTGGAATGGAGGCATGATGCCGGCGTCTATCTCGCGGATTAAAGGCGAAGGCATGACACGCTGGCTGGTTACGCTCCCGCCGGCGCTGTTCCTGGTCGTCTTTTTTCTGATTCCGGCGCTGATCATGGCAGTCGCCAGCTTCCGCGAACCGGGCGAGTTCGGCGGACTGGCTCCGCTGTCCCGGGAAAGTTTTGGGCTGGATGCCTACCGCTTTATCGGCGATGACATCATCTACGCGTGGATCCTGGCGAAATCCTTCCTCGTCGCCGCGCTGACCACCGTGATCTGCCTGCTCCTCGCCTACCCGCTGGCACTGCTGATCGCACGCAGCCCGAAGCGCCAGCGCGACCTGTTCGTGCTGCTGGTAATCCTGCCCTTCGCCAGCAACTTCCTGATCCGGATCTACGCCTGGATGATGATTCTCGGACCGCTCAACCTGCTGTACAGCCCTACGGCAGTCATCATCGGCATGGTCTATGTGCACCTGCCTTTCATGATCCTGCCCCTGTACACCAACCTGGAAAAACACGACCCGACGCTGCTCGAGGCGGCGCAGGATCTCGGGGCCGGAGCCTGGACGCGCTTCTGGCGGGTGACCTGGCCGTTGTCGCTGCCCGGAGTGCTGTCCGGTTCGGCACTGGTGTTCATTCCGGTGCTCGGCATGTTCGCCGTGCCGGAACTGCTCGGCGGCACGGGCGATCTGCTGATCGGCAACCTGATCAAGGAGCAATTCCTCGACAATCGCGACTGGCCGCTCGGCGCCACCCTGTCGCTCGCCCTGACGGCCGCGGTGCTCGGCGTCTCCGCACTGACCGCGATGTATTCGCGGAGGACTCTGCGATGAAACGCGGCCTTATGCTATGGTCCGCCACGCTGGTCACCTACGCGTTCCTCTACGTCCCGCTGGCCGTGGTTGTCCTGTTTTCCTTCAACGACTCGGAACTGAATGCCTCGTGGGTCGGCTTCACCACCCGCTGGTATGCCAAGCTGCTCGGCGACGAAACGATGCTGCAGGCCGCCGCCAACTCCTTGTTCATCGCCCTCGTTTCCAGTCTGATCGCCACCCTGCTCGGAACCATGGCCGGCATCGCCATGCATCGCTGGCGGCCGCCGCTGTTGCCATTCCTCGTGCTGACCCCGGTAGCCATGCCGGAAATCCTGCTCGGCGTCTCGCTGCTGCTGTTCTTCCGCCAGGTGCTCGACCTGACGCTGGGGCTCTTCTCGATTCTGCTCGCTCACATCACTTTTTCGATCGGCTTCGTGGCCATCATCGTCCGCGCCCGCCTGGCCGGCATGGACGAGAGCATTTTCGAGGCAGCGCGAGACCTCGGCGCGACCCCGTGGAAGACTTTCGTGCGCATCACCTTCCCGCTGATCGTGCCCGGTGTCGTCGCCGGATATCTGATGGCTTTCACCTTGTCGATCGACGATTTCGTCATCACCTTCTTCGTCGCCGGTGTTGGCATGTCCACGCTGCCGCTGCAAATCTACTCGATGATCAAGGTCGCGGTGACGCCGGAAGTGAATGCGGTATCGACGCTGCTGATGGCGCTGACCCTGACACTGATCGCCATCGCCTCGCGCGTTGCCCTGACCACCCTGAAACGCGGGACATGACGCCATGACCCGCCTGCTCGCCCTGTTGCTGCTGGCCGCGGCAATGTTTGCCCGCGCCGAGGACGTCCTTTATCTATACAACTGGAACAACTACATCTCGGAACAAACTGCCGCCCGTTTCGAGCGCTGGTGCGGCTGCACTCTCAAGCAGGACTACTATTCCGACAATGAGGAAATGCTCGCCAAGCTCGAAGCCGGGGCCGCCGGATACGACGTTCTGGTGCCCACCGGCAACGCCGTGCAGACACTGATCCGCAAGGATGAACTACGGCCGATCGAGAAAGAGCGCCTCCCTCATTTCTCCAATCTCAACCCGGCTTTCGTCGGTGCGTGGTACGACGCGGAAAATCGCTATGCGGTGCCGTACGCCAGCACCGTCACCCTGCTCGGCTACAACGCCACGCGACTGGAAGAACTGGGCTTGCCCACGGAAACATGGGCGCTGATCTTCGAGCCGCGTTACCTGGCCAAGCTCAAGGGCCGCGTCACCGTACTCAACAGTCACCGCGAACTGATCGGCGCCGCCCTGCGCTATCTCGGCTTCTCGATCCAGGATACCGATCCGGGGCACTGGCGACAGGCCCGCGATCTCATCCTGCGCGCCAAGCCCTACTGGGCGGCGTTTTCAAACAGCACCTACATAAAGGAACTGGCGATCGGCAATATCTGGGTGGCGCACGGTTACTCGAGCGACATGTTCCGTGCCCGCGAGGACGCCAAAGCCGCGCGGCGCCCCTTCCGCATCGGATTTTCCATTCCGAAGGAGGGAGCGGTGCTGGCCGTCGACAACTTCGTCATCCACAAATCCTCGCGCCGCCCCGACCTGGCCCATCGCTTCATCGACTTCATGCTCAACGGCGAGAACGCCGCCGACGTCTCCAACCTGATCGGGGCGGGCAATCCCAACGCGGCCGCCGTGCCTTACATTCGGCCGGAGATCGCAGGCGAACGCGCCATCTTCCCGACGTCCGCCGACATGCCCCGCCTGGAGATGCTGCGCGACCTAGAACCGCACCAGCGCCGGCTGATGTCCCGACTGTGGACCGAAATTAAGGTGAAGTGACGGCAGGAAGCCCGGCAGCACCATACATCGCACGTCATCACGGCAGCACCGAATGCACGCGCTTCAGGCAGCGCAACGTAAAGGTCGAACGACTGTGGCGAATCCCCGGAATCTTGTACAGCTTTTCGCGCAGAAAGCGTTCATAGCCTTCCGTCCCGGCTACCGCCACCTTGATCAGGTAGTCGTACTCACCGGTGACGAGATAAGCCTCCATGACCTCGGGAAGTTCAGCCAGGGAATCGCCGAAGCGCTGGAATATTTCGTCGTCATGGCGGTCGAGAGTGACTTCGATGATGACCGTATCGGGAAAACCGAGCGCACGTTGATCGAGGATGGTGACGTACTCCGCGATAACGCCCGAGTTCTCGAGCGCTCGCACGCGATTCCAGCACGGTGTGGGCGACAGATTGACGCACTCGGAAAGCTTCTGGTTGCTGATGCGCGCATCCGTGCTCAGCACACGCAGAATGCGGCGGTCGATTTCGTCCAGGCGATCTTCCTTCATGGCTGAGCTTTCTCTCTCACAATGAACATAGAAAGAATATTCATCCTTATTTCACTAATTGTTAAAAGCAATCTTCTTCATATACCCAAAAGTCAACAATAGAACAAAAGCACATTCTGCGCGACAAGGGGTAGGATTTCCACGTGCCCACAAGGCGCATGCATGCCCGAGCCAACCTGCCTCCCCGACCGGGGGAAAGCAGAGGCAAAGGCCCTCCGAGTACCCTGAAGGAGCGCACCGTGTCGGATTCATTCACCCGCGTGGCGGTTGGGATCAGAGCCCCCCCCCGGCAACCAGCCTGCTTCAGCAGCACGAGGCAACAGCTCGCAGCAGATCGTCCGGGGAACAGGCCGAGGAATCGACTGCCAGGCACCGTTCCAACTCAGCCCCGGCAAGCGGCTCCAACGCACGTGACTGCTGCTCCAGCACCGCCGGATCGGCCTCCGAGGGGTCATTGCCGACGCGCGCCCGGGCAACGACCCGCTGACGCAGCACATCCTCGGGCGCGCGACAGGCGATGATCAGAAAAGGCACGGCAAGCTCTTGCGCCAGCATCCGGAAAGTCTTTCGCTGCCAGGCCTTGAGACTTGCCGCATCGACCACGACGGGGTAGCCGGCGGCCAGTACCTGCCGGCTCAGCTCCGCGAGTCGGGCGTAGGTGGCGGCCGTCATCTCTTCACCGTAAATGCCGCCGTTGATCGTTGACCGGCTATTGGCTCCGGGCCGTAGCCCGACCAGGCGTTTGCGCTCGACGTCGGAACGCAAACGAACCGCCGCGCGTGCCTCGAGCAACATCTGCGCGACCCGGCTCTTGCCGGACCCCGACAGCCCGTGCAGCAGCACCAAGGAACGTTTCGGGGGCAGTATGCTCCGGCGAGCGTAATCAAGGTACTGGCCGCACACCTTGATTTCCCGCCGGCGGGCGGCCCGGTCTTCCTGCCCGCCGCGGATGGCCGCGACCTTGGCACGCACCAGCGCCCGATAAACCTTGTAGTACCCCAGCAAGGCCAACCCCGCATAGTCACCCGTCACTTCGAGATAACGATTGAGAAATCGATACGCATAATCGGGCCGCCCGCGCTCTTCCAGATCCATGACCATGAAGGCGATTTCATTGATGACGTCGATCCACCGCAGGTCAGGATTGAACTCGATGCAATCGAAGATCAACGGATGCCCCCGCACCAGCGCGACATTGCCCAGATGAAGGTCGCCATGGCACTCGCGCACCCAACCGGCCAACCGCCGGTCGTCCATCATCGATGCCAGGCCTGCGCCGACGGTTTCGCTCCACCGCTCCAGTTCGTCCAGCAGACCGGCATGCATTCCCCCCGGCAAATAGCGTCGGAGTTGCAGGACGTTCATTGCCATGGCTTCGCGCACGACACCGGGAGATCCGTAGACCGTACCTCGCGGACACCGCGCCGCCGCCTGTTCGTGAAACGCCGCCACGCGGTCAGCCAACGCATCGATCACGGCAGGCTCGACGGCGTTCCGAGCCAAACGCCGATCCAGCAATCCCGACTGCGGGAAGCGGCGCATCCGGACCGCGTACTCGATGGCCTCTCCATCCCCTCCGATGCGTGGTGCCGACGAAGTTCCGGTCAGCGCAATCACGTCCAGATAGATTTCCGGAGCCAGGCGGCGATTGAGCCGGACTTCGTCGTCGCAGCAACGCCGACGCTTTTCCAGCGAACTGAAATCGAGGAACCCGAGGTTTACCGCCTTCTTGATCTTGTAGGCGAAACGCCCGGCTAGCACGACGTAGGAAATGTGCGTTTCGACAAGGCGTATCCGCGCACCGGCGACCGGATTCGGCCAGGACCGCACCAGATCGGCCTGCGCACCTGCCGCTGCCGCAAGCGCGGAGCCTGAATCCTCGGTTGATGAATTGATGGCGCACATTCCGGTCTCGATTTTCTGCAGGAACCGCTCGCCGCCTTCCTCGGGCCGCGCTTTGAACCTAGACCATCGAAGCCGGCCCCGCAATCGCCGGGCGGACGAGACTACAGGACGCCCGGATAGGCGCCTCCATCCATCAGCAGATTCTGGCCGGCTATATAACCGGCCTGCGCGCTGCACAGGAAGGCGCAGGCCGCCCCGAACTCCTCGATGCTTCCGAAGCGGCCGCAGGGAATGCCTTGCAACTGCCGCACCTTCATCTCCTCAACGCTGAGATTGGCGGCTTCCGCCTGGGCGTGGGTGACAGCGGCCAGTCGATCGGTGGCGAACAGTCCGGGCAGCAGATTGTTGATGGTCACTCCGTGCGGCGCCACCTGGCGAGCCAGACCGGCAACGAACCCCGTCAGCCCGGCGCGGGCACCGTTGGATAATCCCAGAACCCCGATCGGCGCCTTGACCGCTGCGCTGGTGATATTGACGATGCGTCCGAAGCCGCGGTTCATCATGCCGTCGATGGTCGCGCGAATGAGCGCAATCGGCGTCAGCATGTTGGCGCCCAGCGCGCGATGCCAGTCGTCGTCAGTGAAGTTGCGGAAATCCCCCGCCGGCGGACCTCCGGCATTGTTGACCAGGATGTCCGGCTGCGGACAGGCCGACAAGGCCGCGATGCGCCCTTCCTCCGTCGTGATGTCGCAAACGACCGTCGTGACCTTGACGCCGAACCGTCCGCGAATCTGCTCGGCGGCTTCCTCCAGCGGCACGGCACGGCGCGCCAGGATCACCAGATCCACTCCTTCCGCGGCGAGCGCCTCGGCACATCCACGTCCCAACCCCTTGCTGGCAGCGCAAACAAGGGCCTTCTTCCCATCCAGGCCAAGATTCACAGCGTTTCCTTTCAGTACGTCAAATCGGGGATTCCGAACCGCCCCGCGGACGGCCGGGCAAGCTGCTCGCCCACCTCGAAGAATACCTCGCCATGCCCAGGAAATGACGGGCCAGACAACAAAAAAGCCAACCGATTGAGGTTGGCTTTTTTGTTGCAGATCAACGACCTGTCTGAATATTTTGTGGAGCGGGCGAAGGGAATCGAACCCTCGGCATCAGCTTGGGAAGCTGAGGTATTACCATTATACGACGCCCGCGAAGGCGCCTATTCTAAGCTTTTGGGCGCCTTGCTTCAATCGTTTTGCTTCACCCTGCCACCGGTTTGACCTTGCCGGCGGCCAGCTTGGCACGCTGGCGCGCCTCGTCGGTGTCGGCGCCGGTAGCCACGACCACGCCCATCCGGCGCTTCTTGAAGCTCTCGGGCTTGCCGAACAGGCGCAAGTCCGTTCCTGGCACGTTCAGCGCATCGGCGACGCCCTCGAAGGCGATGCCCTTGGCGTCGACGCCGCCGTAGATCACCGCCGAAGCCCCCGGGGAACCCAGCGAGACATCCACCGGCAGCCCCAGGATGGCGCGGGCGTGCAGTTCGAATTCGGAGAAGCGTTGCGACGCCAGCGTCACCAGCCCGGTGTCGTGCGGTCGCGGGCTGACCTCGGAGAACCACACCTGATCGCCCTTGACGAAGAGTTCCACACCGAACAGCCCGCGCCCGCCCAGGTTTTCCGTCACCGCTTTGGCGATGGTCCGCGCCGTTTCGCGGGCGACCGGGCTCATGGCCTGCGGTTGCCACGATTCGACATAGTCGCCGCTGACCTGGATGTGCCCGACCGGCTCGCAGAAATACGTATCCACCCGGCCGTTGGCGCCGATGGCACGCACCGTGAGCAAGGTGATTTCATACTCGAAGTCGATGAAGCCCTCGACGATCACCCGCCCTTGGCTGACACGCCCGCCCTGCATGGCGTAATCCCAGGCCTTGGCCACATCCTCCGGGCCGCGCAGCAGCGACTGCCCCTTTCCGGACGAGGACATGGTCGGCTTTACGAGACACGGGTAACCAATGCCTGCATCGATCGATGCCTGCAACTCGGCCAGCGAATCGGCGAAGGCGTAGGGCGAGGTGGGCAAGCCGAGTTCCTCGGCGACCAGGCGGCGAATGCCTTCGCGGTTCATCGTCAGTTGCGTGGCACGCGCAGTCGGGATGACCTCGGCAAGTCCCTCGCGCTCGATCTCTCTCAACATGTCGGTAGCGATCGCCTCGATTTCCGGCACCACCAGATGCGGCCGCTCCTTTTCGATCAGTGCGCGCAAGGCCGCGCCATCGGTCATCGACACCACGTGCGAGCGATGGGCCACCTGCATGCCCGGCGCGTCGGCATATCGATCGACGGCTATCGTCTCGACGCCCAATCGCTGCAGCGCAATCAGCACTTCCTTGCCGAGCTCTCCTGCGCCGAGCAGCATCACGCGCGTAGCCGACGGACTGAGCGGAGTACCGAGGCGGCGAAGCGCTGATTGGAGTGTCGTGGATGAGTTTTCGGGCATGGCGGGCATCCTGTGGTCCGTTGGCAAAGGAACGATTCTATCAACTCGGTGTACGGTAGTGGATCAGGTTGTGGAACACGGCCGGCTCGGCATGGAGGTTGCGGTAGCCGTGCGGACGGTCGGCGTGAAAACGCACCGCATCGCCAACGTTGAGCCCCTTCCATTGGCCGTCGACGAGCACCTCCATGGCGCCGCGCAGCACGACGACCGTCTCGGTAACCCCGTTCTCATGCGCCTCGGACTGCCGTTCATAGCCGGGAAGCAGGGTCAGCTCAAAGAACTCGAAACCGAAAAGCGAATCATGCGGAAACAGCGGCGCCACCAGCATGCCATCCGGACCCGGCTGGTAGCGCAGCGCATCGGCATTGCGGAAGACGGCCTCTTCGCCGATGGGCGCGGGCAGCGGTTCGAGAAAGCTGGAGAGCGAGGTATGGAAGCCGCTGGCGATCTTCCACAGCGTCGCGATAGTCGGGCTCGATTCCCCGCGCTCGATCTGCCCGAGCATGGCCTTGCTCACCCCGGTTTCCTCGGCGGCTTTGTCCAGGCTCCAGCCACGCGCAGCGCGCTGGGCGCGCAAGGCTCCGGGAAGGTATTGGCCGGGTTCCTGATTGTTTTCCTGCATGGCGGGATGACTGAAACGAGTTGTGCGTTATAACGCACAATGCTAGGATTATTGAAATTGTGCGTTAAAACGCACGGGTACAATTACAGCACACCGGAATCGACATGGGTAGATTTTTCGGACTTTCGCCAATTTCCGCCGGCTTCATCGCCGTACTTGTCGGCTACACGAGTTCGGCGGCGATCGTGTTCCAGGCGGCCTCGGCCGCCGGGGCCGGCCCCGAGCACATCAGCTCCTGGCTGTTGGCGCTGGGCCTGGGCATGGGCAGCACGTGCATCGGCCTGTCGTTGTATTTCCGCGCCCCGGTGCTCACCGCCTGGTCGACGCCCGGCGCCGCCCTGTTGGCCACCGCGCTGGTCGGCCTGCCGATGAACGAAGCCGTCGGGGCATTTCTCGTCGCGTCGGCACTGATCACCCTGTGCGGCGTCACCGGCTGGGTCGAAGCGCTGATGAAGCACGTTCCGAAATCGCTGGCCGCCGGCATGTTGGCCGGGGTGCTGTTGCGCTTCGGGATCAACGTTTTCACTTCGCTCAGCGAGCAACTGGGCCTCGTCGGCCTGATGCTCGGCATCTATCTCGTCGGTCGCAGACTGCGTTCCCGCTACACGATCCCCCTGACCTTTCTCGGCGGCCTGCTGTGGGCCGGAGTCAATGGGTTGGTTCGTCTCGACGCCATCGACCTGGCCTTCGCGCGGCCGATTTTCACCGCCCCGGCCTTCACGTGGTCGACAGGCGTCGGCGTCGCCATCCCGCTGTTCATCGTCACCATGTCTTCGCAAAACGTGCCGGGCATCGCCGTGCTACGGGCCAACGGCTACCGCACCCCCGTCTCGCCGCTGATCGGCTGGACTGGGCTGACCGGCCTGCTGCTGGCGCCGTTCGGCGGCTTCTCGTTCAACCTGGCGGCAATCACAGCTGCCATCTGCATGAGCCCCGAAGCCGAACGCGACCCCGAGCGCCGTTATCTCGCCGCCGTATGGGCCGGAGTCTTCTACGTGATCACCGGCCTCCTCGGCGCCACCGTGGCCAGCCTGTTCTCGGCCCTGCCCCGGGAACTCGTCGCGGCGATTGCCGGCATTGCGCTGTTCGGTACCATCGGCAACAGCCTGGCCGGCGCCCTGCACGACGACACCGAACGCGACGCGGCGCTGATCGCTTTCCTGGTCACGGCATCCGGCCTGACCCTGCTGGGGATCGGCAGCGCGTTCTGGGGGCTGCTGTTCGGACTGGCGGCAAGACAGGCCATTGCGGAAATCCGGTAGCCGTACAGCAATCGAAATCGGCAGGAATTCCGTGCGCGATGACCGGTATCGGTATAATCCCGCGGGTGGAAAACGATCAAATACAGCAAAACAAACCCAAGGGACTGCCTGCGATCTGGCGCAACTGGCGCGAGAAGACCCGCAGCTGGAAGTCGCTCGACAGTCTCCCGGCCATCCCCGTCATGGCCGAGAACTTCGAAACTCTGGACGGTCCTTGCGCCTATCGCGAAACCCTGCTGGCAATGATTGCCGGGGCTCGCCATCGCATCCTTCTGGCCGCGCTCTACCTGCAGGACGACGACGGAGGCCGCGAGGTGCTGGAGGCGCTGTATGCCGCCAGGGCGGTGCGTCCGGAACTGGAAATTGCCGTTTTCGTCGACTGGCATCGCGCCCAGCGCGGCCTTATCGGCAAGGCCAAGTCGGCCGGCAACGCGGCCATGTATCGGGAAATGGCGCAGCGCCTCGGATCGGGCGTGGATATTTACGGCGTTCCCGTGCAGCGCCGCGAATTAATGGGCGTCATGCATCTCAAGGGCTTCATCATCGACGATGCCGTGCTGTACAGCGGGGCGAGCCTCAACGATGTTTACCTGCATCGCCACCAGCGCTACCGTCTCGACCGCTACCATCTGATTCGCAGCCGGAGGCTGGCCGATAGCATGGCGGTCGTGCTCGACCGCACGTTGCGCCACAGCGCCGCCGTGCATCCCCTGAATACTCCGAGCGCACCCAAGACCTCGGAAATCCGGGCCAACATCATCCGCTTCCGGCGCGAACTGGCGCACACACGCTACCGCTTTGCCGGCGAGAGGATCCGCCAGGGCGAAATCGGCATTACCCCGCTCTTCGGCCTCGGCATCCGCGATAACCAGCTTAATCGCACGGTCGTCGAACTGATCCGCCAGGCCGAGACACGCATCGTTTTGTTCACCCCGTATTTCAATCTCCCCGGCCCGGTACGGCGGGTTGTCGATGCCCGGCTGCGGGCCGGTTGCCACATCACCATCGTGCTCGGCGACAAGACGGCCAACGACTTCTACATCCCGCCCGACGAGCCGTTCAAGACCATCGGCGCCTTGCCCTACCTGTACGAAGCCAACCTGCGGCGCTTTTGCAAGGCGCGCCAGAGATTCATCGACAACGGGTGGCTCAACGTGCACTTGTGGCGGCACGAAGACAACACCTTCCATCTCAAGGGTCTGCTGATCGATGACCGCTACGCCCTGCTGACCGGCAACAACATCAACCCGCGCGCCTGGCGGCTCGATCTGGAAAACGGACTGCTGATCCACGATCCGCAGAAATTGCTGCTCGAGAAGCACCTTGCCGAACTGGACCGCATCCTGACGCACACGCAGCGCCTCGCCAGCCACGAAGCTCTGGAACCGGCTGAATCGTATCCGCACCCGGTACAGCGCTTGATGAGGCGGCTAGCGCGCACGCGCATGGACCGCCTGGTCAATCACATGCTCTAAGCGTCTGCCTCAGGCAGAGCGGACGGCAAGCGGACGGTAACCCGCAAGCCGCCCCCGCGGCGGTTCTCGGCCTCAATCCGGCCGTGATGATTGACGACGACTTGCCGGGCAATGGCCAGCCCCAGCCCGTGCCCTTTCTTGACCGGTACGTAGCTGCCGCGGAAGAAGGGCTCGAACAGCCGCTCGAGATCGGAGCTGAGCACGCCCGGCCCGCGATCTTCGACACAGACCCGGATCTCGGCTTCCTCGCGAGAGGCGCGTATTCCGATCCATCCGCCGCTGGCCGCATAGGCCAGCGCATTGCGTACCAGATTGTCGAAGACGCGGTGCAGCATTTCGGCGTCGCCACGCACCAGCGCTTCGGCTCCGGCATCGAGGTCGATGCGGCATGCCGCCTGTTCCGCTTCGGGCGCGGCATCGGCGGCAACGTCGGCCAGCACTTCGGCGAGGTCGATCACTTCCTCGCCCGGCTCAACCATGCCGGATTCCAGGCGCGAAAGCGTCAGTAGCTCGCTGACCAGGCGGTCCATGCGGGCCGATTCGTGTTCCAGCAGCGTCAGGCAATCATCGAGTCGCTCCGGTTGCTGGCGGACCAGCCCGACGATCGCAGAGAGGCGCGCCAGCGGCGAGCGCATTTCATGCGAAACATCGTGCATCAAACGCTTTTGCCCCTGCATCAACTGGTCGATGTGGTGTGCCATGCTGTCGAAATCACGGCACAGGTCGGCCAACTCGTCGCGCCTGTTCCCCATCGTATCGGCAATGTCCGTCGCCAATTGCCCGGAGGCTCCGGCCTGCAGCGCCTGACGCAGCCGCCCTACTGGCCGGGCGATATAGGCGGCGAGCAGGGAGGCGAAGACAAGGCTGACGACCGAGCCGGCGAGCAGATGCAGCAACGGCAGCCGGGGTCCGGGGGGAGGAGGTCGGCCGGGACCGTCCGCAAAACGGCCCGCCGTCGGCGGTCGCGGAGGATCGCGGAACGAATCGGGCGAGGGCGAAGCCATCGCGGCCGGCGGCGGCGGGAAGCCCTCCATCTCCGGCATGGTGGCCCAGATGGCCAGCCCCGTACCGATGACCGTGGTGGCCTGGGCCAGAAAGAAGAAAAAAAAGATCTTCCAGAACAGACGTCCTTGCAGGAACGATGGCATGAAGAGCTTCCCTGGGGGTCAGTCGGTCAGCAGCTGGTAGCCCTTGCGCAGAACGGCCTGGATGCGCGGACGGCCGTCGGGCAGGAGCGGCAATTTGTGCCGGATGCTGCTCAGATGCACGTCGATGCTGCGATCATAACGCTGGAACGGCCGGCCGAGCCCCTGCTCGGACAGCAGATTCTTGCTCACAACCTGCCCGGCGTTCTGGATCAGTAATTCCAGCAGATTAAACTCGGCATTGGTCAACTGCACATCCTGCCCGGCCCAGGCGATACGCCGCTGCGCGGAATACAGCGCCAGATCGCCGATACACACGGAGTCGGGAGTGGTCGAGCGAACCAGCGTCCGGCGCAGGATGGCCCGCAGCCGGGCGCTCAGTTCGCGCGGCGTGCAGGGTTTTGCCACATAGTCGTCGGCGCCGAGTTCGAGCCCGAGGATACGGCTCTCGTCGTCGCCCCGTGCGGTAAGCATCAGTACCGGCGTGCTGCCGCGCGAGCGAATCCGCCGCAGCACCTCGATTCCGCTGAATCCAGGCATCATCACATCGACGACGGCGATGTCCGGCGCCTGGGCAGCGAACAGGCGCAGCGCCGATTCGCCTTCATGCGCCACGGTGACATTGAAACCGTCGCTCGCCAGATAGTCGCGCAGCAGCGTGACCAGTTCGACATCGTCGTCGACCAGCAGGACGCTGGCCGAAGCTGTCGGGATGTTGTTTGCAATTTCAGGCATGGCGCAATGATACCGGCGCGGAAGATTCGGATCCCCCGAGTTTACAGGGATTTACAACACCCGGAAATTCTTGCCGCGGCCCCGGCAATCAGCCCATAACACGTTGATCCATAGAGAATAAATCGTGGCCAACCTTGCCGGAAAAAAGATCCGCGAAACGCAATACGGCACTGTTCGCAAAGAAACTGCCGCTTCTCCCCGAGAAGTCTCGTTCTTTCTTCACAGGCTTTTACCCTGCTTTACGCAAAACGTCGTGATCTGACGGTATTTCTGGCCGATAACTTGCCAGTAGGCTGGCAGATCCGAGCTATCCAGCCCTGGTTAGCCACGATCTCATTTCAACCATCCAGGAGTTCATCATGAGTACCCTGACAGGCATCAGTAATTACAGCAGCGCCGCAAGCTATCTCTTTTCCAAGATCGATACCTCGAACAAGGGCTACATCGAGAAGGAAGATCTCGTCTCCGCGTTTTCCAGCCTGACGGCCGCCAGCGACACCAGTGCCAGCGACGTTTTCTCGCAACTCGACAGCGATAGCGACGGCAAGGTCACCGAGAGCGAATTTTCCAGCGCGCTCGAGGCGCTCAACAGCCAATACGACCAGTCGCGAATGCAGGGCGCGATGCCGCCTCCCCCGCCCCCGCCCGCCGACGACGCCGGTTTCACCGAGGACGAACTGACCAGCCAGCTGGAAGAAATCGGCGACACCGACTCCGCGCGCTCGACGCTGATCGGCAGCATTCTCGAGAACTTCGATGCCGCGGACACCAACGGAGACGGCAAGGTCAGCCACACTGAAGCCATGGCCTACGCCGAATCCAATGACATCGCAACCTCGGCGTCAGGCGACAAGACGGCGGCAACCGAATCGAAATCCGGAAACGCTACTGTTTCCGACGCTCAGGTCTACCAGCAGATCATGGAACTGATGCGCGCCTACGGCAGCCAGAGCACCGACCAGAATTTCCTGTCGTCATTGACGTCGGCGATCTCGACCAGCGCATAGTCGCCGACGGGCTTCGGCATACATGCAGGTCGGCGGCGGTGCCGGTGGCGATGCCACCGGCCAAGCGCGCCTGTCGGGCCGGATCGCGCAACCAACGCGCAACGACGCCGGCATACTCCACAACAGGTCGCAGCCCGCGGATCAGAAATCGTGGGAGGCCTCCCAGATGATGAACCCCTCTTCCTTCAGGGTCCATTGCATCAGGTTGATCAGCGGTTGCGCCCGTTGCCCGAGCGAGACGATCTCTTGAGTTTCCTTTTCCTTTTCGCCGTCGCCTTTCTCGTCGTTGTCCTTTTCCTTGTCTCCGTTGCGCCCCGCGTTGGCGTGCTTTTCTTCGGCCAGACGCTTGGCAGCCGCCTTCTCCTCCTCGACGCCATGGCGCAGACAGGCTATCGCCTCAGGCAATTGATCCGTGGTAAACACCCCATGCGCGGTGGTTTCCTTGCCGATCCACGCGAACAGGGCATGCGCATGCTCGGCAAACATGATGAGTTCGCCCGATGTGCTCGATGTCAGCCGGACCAACATGATCATTTCTCCTGGAAGTACTTGGTTATTCATCCGACCGGCACGCAGATGAAAACGATCCGCCGCGGATGCAAAAACGTCGAAGAATCACGCTCGATTTTACTCCTCGCCACCGTACAAGGGACGACTGGCCCGATATCTGGGATAGAATCCAGTACCGGAACCCCTTCCGGACAAATTCTCCCCGCCATGCCCCCCACCCCTGATCCGTCGCCGTCCATAACACCGGCACTGCGTCTCGGGATTGATCTCGGCGGCACAAAGATCGAGGTTATCGCCCTCGACCTGCGAGGCAACACTGTGCTCCGGCGCCGGGTACCCACTCCGCAAGGCGACTACCGGGGCACACTGGCGACCGTGGCCGCTCTGGTGGAGAGCGTCGAAACCGAGCTCGGGTTGCACGGCAGCGTCGGTGTCGGCATTCCCGGCGCCGAATCGGCCGTCGACGGACGCATCAAGAACGCCAACTCCACCTGCCTGAACGGCAAACCTTTGCGCCACGACCTGCAGACGCTGCTGCAGCGCGAAGTCCGCATCGAGAACGATGCCAATTGCCTGGCGCTCTCGGAAGCCGTCGATGGCGCGGGCAGTGAAGCCCGGATCGTCTTCGCCGTCATTCTCGGCACCGGGGTCGGCGGAGGCATCGTCGCCAACGGTCGCCTGCTGACAGGTGCCAACCATATTTCCGGCGAATGGGGGCACAATCCGCTACCGTACCCGGAAGAGGACACGCGACCGCCGCCACGCTGCTACTGCGGCCGCCAGGGCTGCGTTGAAACCTGGCTGTCCGGGCCCGGCATGTCCGCCGATCATGCGCGGCACACCGGCGCAACACTGAACGTGCCCGAGATCGCCGATCGAGCCGCGCAGGGCGATTGCGATTGCGAAGCCACGCTGCAACGCTACGAACGCCGTCTGGCAAAAGCGCTGGCGCAAGTCATCAACATCCTCGACCCCGAGGTCGTCGTCCTGGGCGGAGGCATCTCCAATCTCGACCGGCTGTACAAGAACGTTCCCGCGCTGTGGGGCAACTACATCTTTTCCGACGTGGTGCGTACCCGACTGTGCCGCAACCGCCACGGTGATTCCTCCGGAGTGCGCGGCGCGGCCTGGCTGTGGAACACTCCAGACCACAGAGATGCACGGATCCACAAAACCTTCTCCACCGCCAAGCCCTGAAGGCGACGCCGACACATCATGCTCTGGTCCCGACTTTTCCTGCCCTTCGCCTGCGCGTACTTTCTTTCCTACCTGTACCGGACGGTCAACGCCGTCGTCGGCCCGGTCCTGAGTACCGAGTTGTCGCTCGGCGCCGCCGACCTCGGCCTGCTCACCAGTACCTACTTCATTGCCTTCGGCTCGACTCAACTGCCTCTCGGAATCATGCTCGACCGCTTCGGTGCGCGCCGGGTCGAGGCCGCACTGCTGCTGGTCGCCGCGGCCGGCGCGGCGGTCTTTGCCGGCAGCAACAACATCGGCACGTTGGCCATCGGCCGCGGCATGATCGGGCTGGGCGTCTCCGCGTGCCTGATGGCTGCCTTCAAGTCATTCTCGCAGTGGTTTCCGGCCGAGCGGCAAGCCTCATTGACCGGCTGGATCATGACCTCCGGCACGCTGGGGGCGCTCGTCGCCTCGGCGCCGCTCGAAGCGGTGTTGCATATCGCCTCCTGGCGCGAAGTCTTCTACGGGCTGGGTGCGATCACCGCCGGTGTGGCACTGTGGCTCTTTCTCGGCGTTCCGGACAAGGAATCGGCAACACGCCCGCAGTCGATCTCGGAACTGGCCGGGGGCATCCGGCAAATAGTGACCAACCGGCATTTCTGGCGCTTCGCATCGCTCAGCTTCGCCCAGATCGGCGGCTTCATGGCCGTGCAAAGCCTGTGGTCCGGCGCCTGGCTGATCCACGTCAACGGCTATTCGCGCTCGGTGGCGGCGGAGTACTTGGCGGCGATGAACGCCGCCATGGCCGTCTCCTACTTCATGATCGGCCTGCTGTCGACCCGCCTGGCCCGGCGCGGAATCAGCACGGTGCATCTGCTCGGGGGCGGCATGTCGCTGGCCCTGCTCACACTGCTGCTGATCGTCACCCAGGCCACCGAACAGCACTATCTGCTGTGGATGGCCTACGGCCTGTTCTCGAGCACCGGAACGCTGACCTACGCATCCACCGCCACCGGCTTTCCGGTAAGCCTGTCCGGACGCGTCAACACCGTCCTCAACCTGTTCGCCTTCGCCGGCGCATTCGGCCTGCAATGGGGCATGGGCCTGCTCATCGACGCGACCGAAGCCGCCGGCCATTCCGCCGCCATCGCCCACCGCGATGCCTTCATCGTGCTATTTGTCTTGCAGGCGGCATCGCTCGGGTGGTTTTTCTTCAGTGGCTGGCGGGCAGCCAGCCCTGCCGCCTCAAACCGCTAGGTCGACCTGCTGCACCGATCCGACCCCGCCATCCTCCCGCAGATAGACGCCGGATGCGCGAATGTAGCCGTGCTTCTCGTTGTCGGCGTCGGCGAGGGCAAACGGCGTTTGCGCCGAACCGAGGTAGATGGCGCCGATGCCTTTCTCGCGCAGCGAACTCAGCGTGTCTTTCCCGGCGCCATCCCTTTGCCACAGGCTAAGCGATGAAAACGCCGAATCCGCTTCATCCAGCCAGTGGTTGCCGTCCTCGTCCAGGCAGGCCAGATCGGCAAAGCCATTGCCGGAGCGCGTACCGAACAGTTCGCTGCCGTCGTTGATGCGGTCGTCGCCGTTGCGGTCGAAAGCCAGCCAGGCGCTGCCGGCGGAGAGTCCGGAAATCGACTCGCCAGTTCCGTCGGCATCGAGGTCGAACTCGAAACGCTGGCCGGACAGTTCGGCGGCGTTGCCGGCAAAATTAACGACGAGCGGATCGCGCAGTTCCAGGCTGCCCGACTGCCGCACGCTGCGCTCGCAGGAATAGTCGCGGCACATGGCCAGTTGGAGGGTGAAATCGATGGCTTTGCCGTCCGCCGTGCGAACGGTGCCGGCCGCCGAAAAAGCCGTGCTCTCATGCTCGCGGACGATCTCGGTCAACTCGACGCTCCATTCCATCCGGATGCTCCTGCCCGTCCCCACCGCGTCGTCGGTCACCGGTGCCGATCGGCCGGTCTGCAGAATATCCGCCAGATTCGTCGCCCTCGCCCCTTGCTTGCCGGCAAGAAGTTCCAGCATGCAACTCACCAGATTCTGCAGCAGGACCAGTAGGCGCAACCGGTCGGAGTCTTCCCCGCTGGCGACCGGCTCGCTTTTCGCTGCCCCCGCGAGAATCATGCGGAAGCTGTTCTCGGCCTCGATCTCGCTCTCATGAAGGTATTCGTGCGCGGCATTCAGGGCCACGCTGGATTGCTCGATTTTCATTGCCAGCTCCTTGCGCGTTTTGGGATCAGCTTCGTCGCAAGGGGCGTGCCAGGGGATCATTCCCTGGAATCGATACCTCGACCCAGATAGCGCAAAACCGGTTCGAGCAGCCAGGTCTTCGGCGCGGACTCGCACACGGCGCGCGCCGACGACCAGGGATATTCGAGCGCCAGCAGCCAGGCAAGGACGTCCGGCAGGCATTCCGGTGGCAGCGTCTGCATGGCCTCGATGGTGATCGCGAGCCGCTCCACGCAATAGGGCGCGTCCTGGTCGAAGACCCATTCGTAGCGGCCGCACCCGACACGCACATTGCCGGTCGCCTTCTCGGACATGCCGACCAGCCAATCGCAGGCAAAAACTGCCGGCGGCTTTGCCGATTCCGGATCGGGTTTATCGAGATAAAAGGTGTAGATATTCTCGTAGGTCTGGTTGAAGCGGCGAACCAACACATCGGCAATCGTTGCCGCACCCTGGGAAACGGCGGGAAAACTGATGTCCTGCGTCTTAACGCGCATTTCGAGGCAGGCCCGATCGCAGAATACCCGCGGGATCAGATGCGGGCGGTTCTCGTCCTTGGCGCGGATGTAGTCGCGCAGCCGATCGACGGACAGCCCGTTCGCGGTTTCGGTGGATGAGTTCGGTATCATCGCTCGGCTCCTTGCGTCGAGGTTTGCTGCATCCACGGGGATAATCCGACCGTATCGGATGACGACCTCCGATTATGCGGGCCAGTTGGGGTCGCGGCAAGCGGCAACGCAACGCTACAATGTCTGCTTGCCCATAAAACGAAGCTTCCGATGCTTTTCCCTGATTACCCGCTGCTGTTCTACCCCTTCGCCGTTCTCGCCATCCTGGCGGCCGGAATTTCCAAGGGTGGCTTCGGTGCCGCGGCCGGCGGGCTGGCGGTGCCGCTGATGTCGATCGCCATCGCGCCGCCTGAAGCCGCGGGCATCATGTTGCCCATCCTGTGCGCCATGGACGTCTTCAGCGTGTATGCGTACCGCGGGCGCTGGTCGACGGAACACCTGCGCATCCTGCTGCCCGGCTCCCTGATCGGCATCGCGCTGGGGGGCCTGGCTTTCGGAATGCTGTCGGTGAAGATGATCCGACTGATCGTCGGCCTGATCGCGGTGCTTTTCACCCTCAACAAGTGGCTTAGCCTGACCGACCGGCTGGCGAAACTGCTCGCTGTCCGGCAACGCCAGCCGGGGCGCCTCTTCGGGGCGGTCTGCGGGTTGCTGTCGGGCCTGACCAGCACGCTGGCCCATTCCGGCGGACCGCCCTTCGCCGTCTATATCTATTCCCTGAAACTGGACAAGACGCGGATCGTCGCCACCTCCGCCGCTTTTTTCTGCATCGGCAACTATCTCAAGCTGATCCCGTACTTCTTCCTCGGGCAACTCAATACGGCGAACCTGTCCACGTCCCTGCTCTTCTCGCCGCTGGCGCCGCTCGGCGTCTGGCTCGGCCTGTGGTTGCACAAGCGCATCTCCGAGCAGACGTTCTTCCACGTCAGCTACACCCTGCTGTTCCTCAGCGGCCTTAAGCTGATCTACGACGCCGTGGCCATCTGACAGGCACCGTCAAAACTCCAGAGGGTCGACTTCGAGGTGCCAGCGCAGGCGCGATGGCGCCTTGATGGATTGCAGCAAACCGCCCCACTCGCTCAGAAAGCTCTGCAGCGCGCGCCGCGACGGCGATTCGACGAGCAGTTGCGCGCGTTCCAGGTTGGCCCGGCGGGCAAGACGCATCGGCACCGGGTCGTAGAGCATCACGTCGACATGTTCCACCGCCTGCGGCCAGGCGCGCGCCGTAGCCAGGAAGGCGATCGCGTCGGCGATCAGCGGCGCTTCGGCGCTCAGCATCGCCTGATAGGCGTAAGGAGGAAAACCGGCCTGTTCGCGCTCCTTCAACTGGGCGGCGGCAAAGGCCGGGAAGTCGTGGCGCACCAGCGCAGCGTACAGGGGATGTTCGGGAAACTGCGTCTGGATCAGCACTTCGCCGGGGAGATCGGCCCGCCCGGCGCGCCCCGCCACCTGCATCAACTGGGCGAACAGGCGCTCCGGCGCGCGCCAGTCGGCGGCAAACAGGGCCGCGTCGGCCCCGAGAACGCCAACCAGCGTCAGCTTCGGAAAATCGTGGCCCTTGGCCAGCATTTGCGTGCCGACCAGGATGTCGGCATCGCCGGCGTGAATCTGTTCCAGCAAACTCTCCCATTGCTTGCGGCTCTTGGCCGAATCGCGGTCCACGCGCAGGATGCGTGCCTGCGGAAAACGGGCGTTCAGAACCTCCTCGATGCGCTGGGTGCCGCGCCCGAACGGCTGAATATCCTGGTTGCCGCATGTCGGACAGGCCTTCGGCACCCGGCATTCGAAACCGCAGTGATGGCACCGCAGACGCCCGTCGGCCAGATGCAGCACCAGATTGGCGGCACAGCGCTGGCAACGCGATATCCAGCCGCATTGGGCACACGCCAGCACCGGGGCATACCCTCGGCGATTGAGAAAGACGAGGCTCTGCTCGCTGCGGCCGAGACGCTTCTCGATGGCTTGCAACAGCGCTCCTGAGAATCCATCCTGCAGTCTCTCCACCCGCGTATCGATACGCTGTACGGCCGGCAGTTGGGCGGCGGCGACGGCGCGCTCGCGCAACGTCAGCAGGATGTAGCGCGCCGGTGTTCGGGTATCGGCGGCATTCGCCCAGCTTTCCAGCGACGGCGTGGCGGAACCCAGCACGATCGGAATGTCCCGCTCGTGTGCCCGAAAGACGGCCACGTCGCGCGCCGAGTAGCGCATGCCATCCTGCTGCTTGAACGAGGCGTCGTGTTCCTCGTCGACGATGATCAGACCCAGGTCAGGCATCGGGGTGAATACGGCCAGCCGCGTTCCGAGCACGAGACGCGCGTTGCCGTCGAACGCCGCGCGCCAGTTGCGCGTGCGCGCCGCTTCGGTCAGTTCGCTGTGCAGGCTGACCAGCCCGGCTTGCGGAAAACGCGCCGCCACGCGCGCTTCCAGTTGCGGCGTCAGGTTGATCTCGGGCACCAGCAGCAAGGTCTGGCGCCCCGCTGCCAGCGCGCGCTCAATCAGTCGCAGGTACACCTCGGTCTTGCCACTGCCGGTGACGCCATGCAGCAGGAAGGCATGGAAGCCGGCGCCTTGCGCCTCGATCGCAGCCAGCACCTGCCGCTGTTCGGCGGTCAGTTCCGGCGCAACCTGCGCGGCCGAGGGCTTGGGGACGCGCCGCGCCGCGCGTGCCTTGGGCGGATCGACACGGCGCAGGCCAGCCGGCAGGGTCGACAACATGACTTCGCCCAGCGGCACCTGATAGTAGGCCGAACAGAAATCCGTCAGGCGGAACCAGTCGGCAGGCAGCGGTGGCAGGTCGCGCAGCACCGCCTCGAGCGGCCTGAGTTGCTCGGCCGGGATGTCGGACCCATCCGCCACGCCGACAACGATGCCGACGCACAACCGCTGCCCGAAGCGGACCCGTACGCGGATCCCGACATCACCGGCGGTCAGGTTTTCACCGACCGGAACCCGGTAGTCAAACAAACGGTGCAGGGGAACCCCGAGGGCAACGCGGGCTATGGACATGCGGAACGGCCTGTATTTTTTTGTAGGAAACCGAGCAGGACTATGACTAAAGTCAGAGCCCACTTGGATCATCTAGCTCGTCTAATTTCTGTAAAGTTGCTGTAACTTATTAGCCTGTCACGCAAATTTCGGTTGTTCACATTTTCTGTGGATAAGTCTGTGGAACACGCGTGGCAAAGCAGGCCAAATGCTCTTGCCACAAGGACTTATCACACTTTGCCGCAAAAAAAGGCGAAAATAAATCCACTTAAAATCATATAGTTAAGCATAAGACGCTGATTTTTCGAGTTTCTTGTAACAAACGGTAACAAACGCCCAATTTCTGTGCATAAGTCAACATCGATGTTGACAAAACTAGGTTCCCTGCCGTAGACGCCGGCTGTGGTCATGCACAGTTTCGACGAGCACCGACACATGGTCCGGAGGGGTGAATTGCGAAATTCCGTGGCCCAGATTAAATACGTGACCGGTGTCGGCAGGTCCGAAACTGTCGAGGATCGCTCTCGTCTCGCGGGCAATGCTCTCCGGCGAAGCGAACAGGACATTCGGATCGAGATTCCCCTGCAGGGCGACGCGCTGGCCCACGCGCTGGCGCGCTGCGCCGATATCGATCGTCCAGTCCACCCCGATCGCGTCGCAGCCTGTGTCCGCGATCGCTTCGAGCCACAGCCCCCCGCCCTTGGTGAAGACGATCGAAGGAATACGCTGACCGTCTCTTTCCCGGATCAGACCGGCCACGATGCGGCACATGTAGTCCAGCGAAAACTCGCGATACGCGGCGGCTGACAGACAGCCTCCCCAGGTGTCGAAAAGCATCACCGCCTGCGCGCCGGATTCGATCTGGGCGTTGAGATACTGCGTCACCGCTTCCGCCGTCACGGAGAGAATGCGATGCATCAGATCC
The DNA here is from genome assembly GCA_002304785.1 of Candidatus Accumulibacter sp. UBA704. Lineage (GTDB taxonomy): Bacteria > Pseudomonadota > Gammaproteobacteria > Burkholderiales > Rhodocyclaceae > Propionivibrio. Next base: position 104,688 of record DBMG01000004.1, read on the forward strand.
GGCCGGTCGTAGATCATCGTCTTGACGTTGCGGAAGTCGCCGCTCGAACCGCCCTCGACCATGTAACAAGCCAGCGTGAAGGGGCTCCCCGAAAAACCGATTAGCGGTACCGAGCCGGCCAGGGCCCGGCGGATTTCGCCAACGGCATCCGTGACATAGCGCAGATGGCTATATGGATCGGGCACACTCAGATCACGTATCGCCCATTCCTCGCGCAACGGGCGCTCGAAGCGCGGACCTTCACCCTCGGTGAAATACAACCCGAGACCCATGGCGTCCGGCACCGTCAGGATGTCCGAGAACAGGATTGCGGCATCGAGGTTGAAGCGCGACAGCGGCTGCAGCGTCACTTCGCAGGCCAGCGCGGGACTCTTGCACAACTGCAGGAAACTCCCGGCCCGCTTGCGCGTTTCGCAGTATTCCGGCAGGTACCGCCCGGCCTGGCGCATCAGCCAGACGGGAGTGTATTCGGTCGGCTGCCGGAGCAGGGCACGCAGGAAAGTGTCGTTACGAAGTCGGGGCACGGGATCATCCGCTCAGAGTGTGTTGGTCGATTATCGCGCAAGGAACCACAAGCGCAACAAATATTGCGTCATTGGTCCAGCTCTTCAACTTTCCTGCCGAGATTCAACCCGAGTTGCTTCAGCTTGCGGTAGAGGTGGGTGCGCTCCAACCCCGTCTTCTCTGCCACACGCGTCATGTTGCCGCGCTCGTTTTTCAGGTGATGTTCGAAATACTGGCGTTCGAACGCCTCGCGCGCTTCGCGCAACGGTTGATTGAAGAGCGGCAAGGACGGGACGGATTTCGGCGCGGCATCGGAATCGCGCTGCAGGATGTTGTCCACATCCTCGGCGGATATCTCATCCTCCAGCGCGGCGACTGCCAAGTTGCGGATGACTGCCAGCAGTTCCACCCATTCACCCTGCCAGTGATGCAGCCGCAAGGCATTCAGGGCCGCCGAGGAAAAGCGGCGGGGCGGCACACCGTGGCGCTCGACGAGGTGCGTAAGTACCAGCGGGGCGATTTCCGGCACGTCGTCTGCGTGCCCCGACAGTTGCGGCAAGGCGACCCAGACTTCGCCCAACCGGGCAACCAGGGATTGGTCCCACCCCGCATCGACCAGCGCCGTCAACGGACGCGATACGGCAGCGACGAGCTGCAGATGGTATTTCTCCAGCCGTTCCAGGGCAAACGCCAGATTCTTCTGTTGCAGCCTGCCCATCAGCATCAGATCGGCGATGAACAGCATCCCGCCGGACGCATTCTCGAGCATTTCCTGGGTCAGCGGCATGCTTGAGGCGGAAAGATCCAGCCAAGGCGTCTTCGGCGCTTGCAAGGTACGCGCGCAGATCTCCGCGATACTGCCCGAGGCACTCTTGAGCAGCAACACCGAGGTGTTGGCAGCGGCCTGTTCAAGCCGCTTCTTCAAATCCTTGAGGAGCGGAGAACGGGAAAAGGCATCCAGGGTGAGTGGCGGTTTCGTCGAGGACACCTCGTGCTTCAGCGCCTTCTTGACCGTCTGCAGCAGTTTCTGCAGGGCAATCGGCTTTTCCAGGAAATCGACCGCGCCGACGCGGGTGGCCTCGACGGCCGAATCGATCGTGCCGTGCCCGGACATCATGACCACCGGCATGGTCAGCAGGTTGGCCGCCGACCACTCCTTGAGCAGGGAGATGCCATCCGTATCGGGCATCCAGATATCGAGGAGAACCAGATCCGGCCTTCTTTCGCTGCGCACCCTTCGCGCCGCCGCTGCATTCTCGGCCAATGCAACAGAATGCCCTTCGTCCGTCAGGATTTCTGACAGCAATTCACGGATGCCCATTTCGTCATCGACGACAAGTATTTGCGCCATGTTCAGCTCTCTTCGGATGTTTCGTTGATGCCTGATTGCATTGTCCGCTCCGGTGCGAGCGGCAGTCGTATGCTGACCTCCGCCCCGCCGGGCTGACGGTTGTTGATGCGGATCTGCCCCTGGTGCTCATCAACGATCTTCTTGACGATGGCCAGGCCGAGCCCGGTACCGCCGGCCTTGGTGGTCACGTAGGGCTCGAAGACGCGCCCCATGAGCTCATCCGGGAAGCCCGGGCCGGCATCGGACACGGAGAGTTCGCCCATGTCATCAGCACGCCGTGTGGCAATACGGATATCCTGGACCTCCTGTCCCTGCTGGGCGTCCTCGGCATTGCGCAGCAGGTTGTGGATGACCTGGCGCATCTGGGTCGCATCGCCAAGGATCGGCGGCAGGTCCGGATCCAGTTGCACGGAAATGCTGGCCTGCGACGTCTCATACAGGCCGAGCACCTCGCGAATCAGGGCATTGATGTCCAATTCGGCCAGTTCCGGCGCCGGCAACCGCGCATAGTCGGAGAACTCGTTGACCATGCGTTTCATGGCCTGCACCTGATTGATGATGGTCTGCGTCGAGCGATTGAGCATTTCACTGTCACCGTTGGCAAGCTTGCCCGCCAGCTTGAATTGCAGCCGCTCGGCAGATAGCTGGATCGGTGTCAGCGGATTTTTGATTTCGTGCGCCAGGCGCCGGGCCACTTCGCCCCAGGCCGCGCTTCGCTGGGCGGCGACCAGGCGCGTGACATCGTCGAACACCACGACATACCCGCCATTGGTTCCTTCCGGCAACTGAGTCCCGCGCAGCAGCAGGATTTGCGGCAATCCTCCGGGACGCGCCAGTTCGACCTGGGTTTGCCATTCCCTGCGCCCATGTTCGGCAAAGGCCTTGCGTATCTCTTGGCCGAGCGCATTCTGTCGCGCCCAGGCATCGACGACTTCGTTCATCAGCCCGGAAAAATCGTCGTCCAGAATGGTCTGCGCACCTTCGTTGACGGTACGCAGCTTGAAGCGTCGGTCAAACACCAGAACGCCAGCCGACAGATTGGCCAGGATCGATTCCAGATAGGCGCGCGCCGACTCCACCTCGGCACGATGCTTCTCGGTATCGCGCCGTGCTTCATCGAGTTGGCGGGTCATCTGATTGAACGATTGCGTCAGTACTCCCAGTTCGTCGCGACTGTAGATGGCCTGGCGCGGGGTAAAGTCGCCGGCCGCTACGGCCTGTGTGCCTTCCGCCAGGATGGAAAGCGGCGCGGACAGGCGCCGCGCCAGGACGAACGACATGGCGATCGCGGTGAACAATGCGAGCAGCACGGTCAACGTCAGCGTCATGGCGTAGATGCGCGTCAGCCCCTGGCGCCCGAGCGACAGTTCCTGATAATCGCGATAGACGTCCTGCACGCGCTCGGCATTGAGCGCCAAGGCAGTCGGTACCGGCTGCGTGAGTTGCAGGATGCGCGTTTCCATGCCCAGACCGGACGGAATTACCGGAACCAGAACGCGCAGCAGGAGTTCCTGCCCGCCAGCGCTTTCGATCTCGCGATAGCCGCGGCCGGCACGCGCCTGTCGCAACTTGTCGGCTGTCGGCGCCGCCGGCAGAAAAACCGAAAGATCGCTCGTCGCCGTCGCCAGCAACTGGCCCGCCGTCGAAAACAGGGCGATGTACTGCACGCCACTTTGCTCGCGCAAGCGGCTGAGAGCCACGCGCCGTTGCGCCTCAGGCAGATCGCCCAACTCCAGGGCAATCGCCCGCCCCTTTTCCCCCAGGTCATCAAGCAGCGAATCGAGGGCACTGCGCCCCAGGTTGATGCCCGATTCCAGCGCTTTTTCCACACGCACGTCGAACCAGGTCTCGATGCTCTTGGTCACGAACTGCACCGAAACGGCGTAGATCAACACTCCGGGAAGAACCGCCATCATGCCGAAGATCAACATCAGTCGGAGCTTGAGCCGCGAGCCAAACACCTTGGCCCGATGCTCCTGCCAGAGGAGCCGGACCTGCCATACGATCAGCACGAAAAGCGCCAAAGCAACCACGGCATTCAGTCCAAGCAGCCAGGGGTAATGGCGCGCGAAAAGCGCGGTATTGGCGCTGGCCGAGGCGAGCAGAAACAGCAGGATCCCGCCGAACGAAGAGGCGATGATGATCAGCGTCTTCATTGATCGCCGCCGGCGCCGGGCGACACCGCACCCGAAGGAGAGAAGTTCCACAGCAACCACTCGGATGACTGGGTCCAGTCCCTGTTGGAGAGGGCGCTCACCTGAAAGGTCTTGGGCATCTGCGACGGATCGAGCCGCAGGCGCACGCCGGCCTGGTAAGTCTCGTCTGTACGAATCTCGCCTTTCTCGATGACCTGCCAGTGCCGCACCCGGGCAAGCACGCGCAATGCTTCGTCCAGGGAAGCGAAACTCTGGTGCAGCGCCCCCGACGAGAGGCGGTACTGCCGGGTCAGCGCGTGGTAGGACAACTGGAACAGCTTGCTGAGCCGTACGACCTTTTCATCGAACCAGTACCAGCGCGAACGGGTCAACTCGAAATCCGCGGCAAAGTGAAGCACCACTCCTTTGTTCACGGCGTCCTCGAGCCGCGGATTCAGTGTGACCGTAAAATTCGCGGACAAGTCATATCCGTCGTCACTGGCCGTCAGTTGCGCGTTGTTGGCGGTGATATCGGCGGCATGCGCCGAAAACACGGCGCAAATCATCGCCAGGCAAAGCAGGATCGCTTCAATTCTTCCGCAGCAGCGCATAGTAGAAGCCATCGTGACACTCCTGGGGCAACCACTGCTCCTCGAGGACGCGTTGCGCATCCGGTCGACGCACAAGGAACGCATCGACCTGCGCCGAGTTTTCCTCGACGAATACCGAACAGGTGGCGTACAACAACTTTCCGCCCGGTTTGAGCGCCGACCACAGCGTATCGAGAATTGCCGCCTGTGTATGCACCAGGCGGCGGATATCGCTCTCGCGCCGCAACACCTTGATGTCGGGGTGCCGTCTTGCGACTCCGGAGGCCGAACACGGCACATCGGCCAGAATGGCGTCGAATGCTTTGCCATCCCACCATCGCCGAACGTCCAGACAATCGGCCACGCGGATTTCAGCGGAAAGACGCAGGCGTCGCAAGTTCTCCTCGATGCGCCCGGTGCGCGTGCCGTCGATATCCAATGCCAGCAAATCGAGATCCGCCCTCTCCAGCAGATGTGCCGTTTTTCCTCCGGGCGCAGCGCACGCGTCGAGAACGCTCGATCCTGGTGCCGGATCGAGCAATTCGGCCGCGCGCTGCGCTCCCGCGTCCTGGACTGAAACGCAGCCCTCGGCAAAACCCGGCAAGAGATCCACCCCAACCGGCTTGTCGAGAATCAGCCCGGCTTGCCCGAACGCTTGCGCGGCTATTCCTGCGGACACTAGGCGCGCCTGGTAGTCCTCGACGGATACACACCGCCGATTGACGCGCAAAGTCATCGGTGGCGGCTGGTTTGCCGCGGCCACGACGTCCTGCCAGCGCTCCGGATAGCCGCGACGCAGGCGTGCCAGCCACCACGATGGATGCTGGTAGTGAGCCACATCATCCTTGGCCAGCGCTTGCAGCAGGGACTCGCGTCGGCGCAGGAAACTGCGCAAAACCCCGTTCACCACGCCCTTCAGGGCTCCCCCCGTCAGCTCTCCGGAGGCAGCAACGGCCTGGTCTACGACCATCGGCGCTGACTCCGGACGCGTATCCAGGCGATACAGCGCCGCCAGCAGGAGAGCCTGCGTCTCGCCATGGCTCAGCGGCTTGGTCATCAGTTGCTCGAGGATGAACTCGCCCCATCCGTACCGGCGCAGAACACCATAGGCGATGTCCTGCGCGGCCGCCCGTGCGACGGGCATTTCACCGGCCAGCACCGACAGTGCCTCGTTGAGGCTCTTGCCGCCATACACCGCCCCCAGGACACGTGCTCCCAGCAACAGGCTGTAGCCCATGGAATCTGGAGCCAGCACGCTATCGGGAGTCTTTTTGGTTTGTTTGTGCGGCATCGCTTCGTCGCGTGCCGGCTTGCGGATGCGGACGACTCGTTTGCCGGCGTTGGGTGCCGGAGGCAATGATGTGGAGGTTCTCGAAGACAAGGCCAGAGGGAAAATAGTTGTTTGTTTGCCAGAGTTTAGCACGGCTCAAAGCCAGCCAATGCCAAGCCGGGCGCCGGTTACCGGCGAAATCCGAAATCCGTTAGAATTCTGTCGGGGTTTCAGGGAATTTTTCGGGAGCGAATCGTGATCGGCAAGACGGTATTGATCACCGGGGCGGCAAAGCGCGTGGGCCGCTCGATCGCCAGGGAATTGCATGACGCCGGAGCCAATGTCGTGGTGCACTACCGGGCCGCCACCGAAGCCGCCAATCAACTGGCGGGCGAACTGAATGCTGCCCGTGCGGAATCCGCGCTCTGCCTGCAAGCTGACCTGGTGGACACCGAAGCCCTGGCATCGCTGGTGAGCCGCACGATCAACCACTTCGGCCGGCTCGACGCCTTGGTCAACAACGCTTCCAGCTTCTTCGCCACCCCCTTGGGCAGCATCGACCAGGCCGCCTGGGACGACCTCGTCGGCAGCAATTTCAAGGCCCCTCTATTCCTGACGCAGGCTGCGGCTCCCCATTTGCGGAAGGCACGCGGGGCCATCGTAAACATTACCGACATCCATGCCGAAAGGCCGCTTGCGGGGTATCCGCTCTATTGCGCGGCCAAGGCGGGATTGCTCGGCCTGACCAGGGCCCTGGCCATCGAACTCGCCCCGGATGTGCGCGTCAACGCGGTCGCTCCCGGCCCCATCCTGTGGCCCGAGGACAGTGCGTTCGACCCCGAAACACGAGCGCACATCGTGGACCACACCCTGCTCAAGCACGCCGGGAGTCCTCTGGATATTGCACGTGCCGTGCGTTTCCTGTTCAATGACGCTCCTTACATCACGGGCCAGGTCATCAACGTCGATGGCGGACGCACGGCACATCTCTAGCGACCTGCCCCGCTGATTGCATTTCTCCCGTTTTTCCCCCTTTCAACTGCAACAGAGGTCCGGTGGATACATCAAAGAATGTTCAGCGCCTGAAAAGGCGCCTTGAAAGCGATGTCGGCAAGGCCATTGCCGACTACAACATGATCGAGGCCGGCGACACCGTCCTGGTCTGCATCTCCGGCGGCAAGGATTCCTACGCCATGCTGTCGATCCTGATGGCGTTGCAGCAACGCGCACCCGTCGACTTCCGGTTGATCGCCATGAACCTGGATCAGAAGCAGCCGGGATTTCCCGCGGACGTGCTGCCGAGGTATCTGGCGGGACTGGGGATCGAGTACCGGATCGTCGAGCAGGACACCTACTCGATCGTCAAGGACAAGATTCCCGAGGGGAAAACGACATGTTCGTTGTGTTCGCGCCTGCGGCGCGGCGTCATCTATCGCACCGCCAAGGAACTCGGGGCGAACAAGATCGCGCTCGGCCATCATCGCGACGATATCGTTCATACGCTGTTTCTGAACCTGCTGTTCGGAGGCAAACTCAAAGCCATGCCGCCGAAGCTGGTAACCGACGACGGAGCGCATGTCGTCATCCGGCCGCTGGCCTATTGCAGCGAGAACGACATTGCCCGCTTCGCGCGCGGCATGGAGTTTCCGATTATCCCCTGCAATCTGTGCGGTTCGCAAAGCAACCTGCAACGCCAGAAGATCCGGGAAATGATGGCCGATTGGGACAGCCGCTACCCGGGACGTACCGAGTCGGTGTTCTCGGCTCTGCAAAACATCGTCCCATCGCACCTGGCCGACAACGCCCTGTACGACTTCAAGGGACTGCGCGTCGGAACAGATCTCGAAGACATGGACGGAGGCGATATCGTTTTTGACGATCCGCAGCTCGGCAACGGCATTGCTTTGCAACTTGCTCGCGCTTAGGGCACATTTGTCATGCTTTTGCTATGATCAGCGGTGAAGGCCTTTGTGGGCAGTCTGAGCGAAACGAAACCACCTCTGGGGAGATAAGGCTTGGAAGAGGCTTCGGATGATGTTTCTTACGGAACCGAGACCACAGTCTCGACCACTGGAATGATGAATGTCGTGACCCCGTTGTTATCCGTCCTCACAGCCGGTATTTCCGGCAGCGCCAGATTGCATGAAAAACTCGGCAATACGGAAGCCTTGCGCGCCGTCGATCGGTGCATCAAGCGGATCGAGCGCTCCGTCGAGGCTTTCGGCGGGCGGGTGGTCAGTGCGAGCAGCGAAGAGGTCATGGCGGTTTTCGACACGGTCGATGCCGCGATTCACTCCGCCATCGAAATGCAGCAGCGCGTGGCCGACCTGCCTCCGGTATCCGGCGTAAAGACAGCCATCCGGGTCGGCATCTCCTGTGGCGAAATGGATATTTCGGGGAAGTCGATTGACGAGCAGGCGGCGAGAGAAGCCGCACTTCTTGCGGGAATGGCCAAGCCGGCGCAGATACTGGCCAGCCATAAGATCCGGGAGTCGATTTCCCCGAGCTTCGCGCCGCAGCTCAACGACCTCGGGCCGGCGCTCGGGACAACGTCCGGCGGGCAGAATACCGTCCTCGAAATCGTCAATCCTCACACTCCAACCGCGCCTTCCGAAGCCACGGGAGAAAAGGGCGCGCAAAAACCTGATGCGGAGCCCTCCGGGACGGGTTGCCTGCGCCTGCGGTACCGAGGAGACACGGTATTGCTGAACGAGGGCAAGGCCGTCATTCTGATGGGGCGCGATTCCGCGTGCGACCTAGTCATACACGACCGGCGCGCTTCACGCCACCACGCCACGATCGAACGGCGTGGCACCCAGGTGGTCTTGATCGACAAGAGCACCAATGGGACGTATGTGATGAGCGACGGGTTGCCAGAGATCTTCGTGAAGCGCAGCGAATGCATCCTGCGTGGCAAGGGACAGATCCTGTTCGCCGCCTCATCCACCGACCCGGACGCGGATTGCGCGGAGTTCGAACTGATCTGAAACCCTTGCGGAATTTATGAAGCAAGGGCAAGTCGAGCGGCGATAACTCGACCGTTGTGTTTTGGGGCGCACCCCATAAGGAAAACCCCCTGACCGGAAAAATCCCGAGAGGGGGTTCAGGTGATTCGCGCAACAGGCAGTTCTTGTGCTATTTGCCACCCTTGAGGCATTCGCTCATGAACTTCTTGCGTTCGTCGCCCTTGAGTTCCTTCTTGCCGGCTTCGGCGTTGCAGATCTTCATCTTGTCCTGCTGCGTGGCCGGCGCCTCCTTGGAGCCCAGGCACTCGCTCATGAACTTCTTGCGTTCATCACCCTTGAGCTCCTTCTTGCCCGCCTCGGCGTTACAGGTTTTCATCTTCTCCTGCTGCGCCAATTGTGCAGGAGACGGTGCCTTCTTCTCCTGATCCGCCGCAAAGGCGACCCCCGTTGAAAGCACAAACGCCGCCAGAACAATCATGACCTTCATTGTTATCTCCTCGAACGGATTATGAACCGAGCCATGACTATTACCCATTTCAGATATTTCCGTCAAGAACCGCTTGCTGCTGGCGATTGATGAACTCGCTCATGCTGTCTATTCCGCGCAACTGCAGGATGCAATTGCGCACGGCCGCCTCGAGCAAGACTGCGAGGTTGCGCCCCGGCGCGACATGAAAACACACCTTGCGCACCGGAATGCCGAGGATTTCCTGGGATTGCGAATCGAGCGGCAGACGCGGCAAGTCTTCGCCGGGCACGTTTTTTTGCAGGTGGACGATCAGTTTGAGTTTCATCTTGCGGCGCGCTGCCGTCTCACCAAAGATCGTGCGGATGTTCAGCAATCCGAGACCGCGGACTTCGAGATAGTCCTTGAGCATCCCCGGGCAACGGCCTTCGATGGTCGTCGGAGCCGTCCGCGCCAGTTCGACCACGTCGTCGGCAACCAGTCCGTGGCCGCGGGAAACAAGCTCCAGTGCCAGTTCGCTCTTGCCGATTCCGGAATCCCCGGTGATCAGCACCCCCATCCCGAACACATCCATGAATACGCCATGCGCCGAGACCGTATCGGCAAACCGTCGGGCCAGATATAGATGCAAGAGATCAATGACTGCCGAACACGCTTTCGGACTCCTGAACAGCGGCGTGCGTGTGGCCTCGCAGATCGCCTGCAACCCTGGCATCGGCTCCAGATCGTCAGCAAGGATCAGCGCCGGCGGTTCACAGGCCATGAGATCCTCGATCTGCCTTTGCCAACGGCTCTGCCCGACGCGTTCCGCCCAATCCTGCTCGGCCTTGCCGATGACCTGCACGCGGTGGCTGTAGATCAGGTTGAGGTGGCCCACCACATCGGGGCCATAGGTCTCCATATCCTTGAGTTCGACATGACGCTCGACACCGACAGCGGCCACCCAGGTAAGTTTGAGCTTCTCGAGATGGTCCTGATAGAGTTGGGTGATGCTCAGCTTGCGCGTCGAAATCATTCTCGTGAGCTTTCAGGAAGCGAATGTCTGGCAAATGGCTTCTGCATCACGCGCCGAGGCAAGCGCCTCGCGGCAGGAGCGGTCAGAAAAACGTTCAGCAAGTTCGGACAGGATTTGCAGGTGCTGCTCCGTCGCCTGCTCGGGTACGAGCAGAACAAAAAGCAGCGAAACCGGTTCGCCATCAGGAGAATCGAAGGGAATGGGCGTCGTCAACCGGATAAATGCGCCACAAGCCTCCTTCAGGCCCTTGATGCGTCCATGCGGGATGGCAATGCCACGCCCGAGGCCCGTCGAGCCGAGTTTCTCCCGCGAGAAAAGGCTGTCGAATACGGCGCTGCGGGCAACCCCCTGGTTGTTCTCGAAAACAAGTCCTGCATGTTCAAAGACACGCTTCTTGCTGCTCGCCTCAAGATCGAGAACGATATTTTCGGGGGGTAATAACTGGGAGATCTGGCTCATAAAGGTGCTGTCAATGAGTCCGGAAGACAGTTGAATTAAGGTGATCAGATTGGGAAAGCGGGTCTGGCCGGTTACAACGGCCAAACCCGCCGCTCGGGGCAAGCTACTCGGTGACGCTCTGGCTGATCTTCTGTCCGCGATGGTGATCCTGCATCTTTTGCTTGTGCTTCTGGACCTGGCGATCAAGCTTGTCGGCCAGAACATCGACCGCGGCGTAGAGGTCTTCGTCAATCGATTCTACGTAAATGTCCTTTCCTGACAGGTGAACGGTCACTTCCGCCTTCTGCTTCAGCTTTTCCACCGACAAGATCACGTTCACATCGATGACATGATCGAAATGACGTGTAACCCGCTCGAGTTTGCCGGTAACGTAATCGTGCAGAGCCGGAGTGATTTCGAGATGGTGTCCACTGATTTGCAGGTTCATGGTGTAACTCCTTTCAAGAGGATAGCCGCACAGGCGGCTGTCGAAATCCCCCTCGCACGCTCGTTGGAGAGAGATTGGGGGGTAAGGGTGAAGGCTGTTGTTCTCATTTTCCGGAGAGACCATCACGGCGGCCCTAGAGGGCTTTGCGTAGTTTGACCGGTGGAATGTTGAGTGATTCACGGTATTTGGCAATCGTCCGGCGTGCCACGACAATACCCTGTTGGCCCAGCAGCTCCGATATCTGGCTATCCGACAGCGGCTTCCTCGCGTCTTCCGCCCCCACCAGCTGCTTGATCAGCGCCCGGATGGCGGTGGCTGAGCAGGCCCCGCCCGCCTCCGTGGCGACATGACTGCCAAAGAAGTACTTGAGTTCGAAGATGCCACGCGGCGTTGCCATGTATTTCTGCGTTGTAACCCGTGATACCGTCGATTCGTGCAAGCCGAGGATGTCGGCAATCTCCCGCAGCACCAATGGCCGCATGGCGACCTCGCCGTGATCGAAGAACTGGCGCTGGCGGTCGACGATAGATTGCGCCACTCGCAGGATCGTGTCAAAGCGCTGTTGCACGTTCTTGATCAGCCAGCGAGCTTCCTGCAACTGACCAGCCAAGCCCGACCCGCGCTGCCTGGACAATATCTGGGCATACAGGCTGTTGATGCGCAGACGCGGATAGGCATCGGAGTTGACGTTGACGACCCACTGACCGCGAATCTTGCGCACCACGACATCGGGCGTGATGTAACGCGCATCCAATGCTGCATATTTGGCGCCCGGGCGGGGGTTCAGGCTGCGGATCAGGAACTGCGCCTCGCGCAACTGTTCGTCGTCGCATTCGGCAAGCTTCTTGAGCTTCAGGAAATCCCGGCCGGCCAGCAGGTCCAGATGATGGCGCACGATGCGCAGCGCGAGCACCTGCGTATCGTCAGCAGGAAGCGCTTCCAGTTGCAGGGCCAGGCATTCCTGGGCATTGCGTGCTCCCACCCCGGTCGGATCGAAATGCTGCAGATGCCGCAGGGCAATCTGCAACTCTTCCGGTTCGATTTCCAGCTCCGGAGGCAGAGATTCCGAGAGATCCTCGAGCGACTGCGTCAGATAGCCATCGTCATCCAGCGCATCGATCAGACATTGCACCAGCGTGCGATCGCGCGCCGGCAGGCTCATCAGGCCCAACTGCCAGGACAGGTGTTCGCGCAGGGAAGTGGTTGCCGCCTGAACGTCCTGATAGTCGTTATCATCGTCGTCAAAAGAACCGGACGAACTGGCGTAGGTAGTGCCGTCACCATCGCTGTCGCCCAGCCAGCTTTCCTCATCGCTCGAAGACGTGCTCACCGCCACGTCGGCCTCGGCCGGCTGCGTCTCTGATTCGCCCGGGGCTACGGCGTCCTGACCGGCGGCAGGCGATGGCGAGGCATATTCGTCACCTTCCCGCTCAAGCAGAGGATTTTCCTGCAGATATTTTTCCAGCTCCTGTTCGAGCTCGAGCGTCGACAACTGCAACAACCGGATCGATTGCTGCAGTTGCGGCGTCAACGCCAGATGCTGCGATAGCTTGAGCTGGAGGGATGGTTTCATTTACGGGACTGAACGGCTGCCAGAGAAGGATGGATCACACCGTTTCATTCTGAAAAAACTCGAAGAAACAAGCAGCGGTTGCGTCACAGGCGGAAATTCTCGCCGAGATAGACCTTTCGTACGCTTTCATTATAAATGATTTCGTCCGGCCGGCCAGCCGCCAGGACGCTACCCTCATTGAGGATGTAGGCGTGGTCGCAGATGCCCAGCGTCTCGCGAACGTTGTGGTCGGTGATCAGAACCCCAATGTTGCGCTCCTTGAGAAAACGGATGATCTTCTGGATATCCAGCACAGCGATCGGGTCAACCCCCGCGAAAGGCTCGTCGAGCAGGATGAAACGCGGGTCGGTCGACAGCGCCCGGGCAATTTCCACCCGCCGCCGTTCCCCACCGGAAAGGGATGCTGCCGAACTGTTGCGGATGTGACTGATATGCAGTTCATCCAGCAGTTGTTCGGCTCGCTGATCGACCTCGTCCGCAGGCAGATTGCGCAGTTCGAGCACTGCCTTGATATTCTCGATGACCGTCAGCTTGCGAAAGACCGAGGCTTCCTGAGGAAGATAGGAGACGCCGAGCTTGGCGCGCTGGTGAATGGGCAGATGGGTTATCTTTTTGTCATCGAGATAGACATCGCCCCCATCGCAAGCCACCAGGCCGACCACCATGTAAAAACAGGTGGTCTTCCCGGCGCCATTCGGCCCCAGCAAGCCGACCACTTCCCCGCTGCCGACTTCGACGGAGACATCCTGGACTACCGTGCGCTTCTTGTAGCGCTTCTTGAGGTTGTGCGTGGTGAGCTTGCTGCTCAGGCTGAGATTGGTTTCGGACATTGCTTAATCGTCTTCGTAGCCGCCGCGCAACACGCGGCGGATGGTTTCTCCGGAAAAGCCCCGGCGCATCAGAAAGCCTGCCTGCCGCGCCCGCTCGGCGGGATCGGCCGCAGCGCCGCTGTCGCCATACTTGCGTTGCCAGACCTGTCTGGCACGCGACAATTCATTTTCTACGTTGGCCAGCGCTTCATCGACCAGTTCAGCACCGATTCCGCTGGAACGCAGTTCCTGGCCGAGCCGCGCATTTCCGTAACGCGCACTGCGTGCATTCAAGCGCATTTCCACATATCGCTCGTCGGAAAGCAAGCGGCGCTCGCTCAGATCATCGAGCAAGGCATCGAGTTCTTCGGCCGATTCCGCATGCGCGGCCAGCTTCCGCGCGAGCTCTGCCCGAGCGTGCTCGCGCCGGGCCAGGAGCCGCAATGCTCTCTCGCGTAACGTTGGGGGCATTCCCGCGGCTTAGTCGGAACTGCTCCGCGCTTGCGGCGAGGGAACATTCACCGCCGCCCGAATTTTCGCCTCGATTTCCTCGCCAATCTGTGGATTGGCCCTGAGGAATTCGCGGGCGTTATCCTTGCCCTGGCCGATCTTCTCGCCATTGTAGGCGTACCAAGAGCCGGATTTTTCCACCAGCTTGTGCGCCACGCCGAGCTCGATGATCTCACCCTCACGCGAGATGCCTTCTCCGTACAGGATGTCGAAAATGGCTTCACGGAAGGGCGGCGATACCTTGTTCTTGACCACTTTTACCTTGGTTTCGTTGCCGATCACCTCGTCGCCTTTCTTGATCCCGCCGATGCGGCGGATGTCGAGGCGCACCGAGGCATAGAACTTCAACGCATTGCCGCCAGTGGTCGTTTCCGGGCTGCCGAACATCACGCCGATCTTCATGCGGATCTGGTTGATGAAGATGACCAACGTATTGGTTCTGTTGATGTTGGCCGTCAGCTTGCGCAGCGCCTGGCTCATCAGGCGGGCATGCAGGCCGGGCAGCGAATCGCCCATCTCTCCCTCGATTTCGGCCTTGGGCACCAGAGCGGCGACGGAGTCGATGACCACCACATCGACACTCCCCGAACGGACCAGCATGTCGGCAATTTCAAGCGCCTGTTCGCCGGTATCGGGTTGCGAGATGAGCAGTTCGTCAAGATTGACGCCAAGCTTCTGCGCGTAGGACGGATCCAGGGCATGCTCGGCGTCGATGAAAGCCGCCGTACCGCCCATTTTCTGCATCTGGGCGACGACCTGCAGGGTCAGCGTGGTCTTGCCGGACGATTCCGGTCCATAGATTTCGACGACGCGGCCGCGCGGCAGACCGCCCACGCCAAGCGCGATATCCAGGCCGAGCGAGCCGGTGGACACGACCTGAATGTCGCTTACCACGCTGCCCTCGCCCATCTTCATGATGGACCCTTTGCCGAACTGCTTTTCGATCTGGGCCAATGCGGCGGCCAATGCTTTTGCCTTGTTGTCGTCCATTGCGCTTCCTTTTTGAAATTGCGGGGGATTATCTCACGTTCGACGATCTGCCATCAGCAGAAGCATGACGCCGAATACTGGGATTATATACAGCTATCCAGGAATAAGATAACACCGCAGAGGTCACCCCGATTGCCTGACGCTGCTCAGGCGAAAATCCCGCCCGGCGACTGCCTGATCTGTTCGAGCAACCCGGCCAACGCATGAGCCACCGATCGCGCCCGAATCTCCTCCCGGTTGCCCGCGAAATGGCTGGTTCCGGCAGCGACGCGGCCGTCCCGGCAGGCCCAGGCAAAACAGACGGTCCCCACCGGCTTCTGAACCGACCCGCCGCTTGGCCCGGCGATTCCGGTGATGGCCACCGCCCAGTCGGCACGGCTGCGGCGCAGAGCGCCCTCGGCCATGGCCACCGCAACGGGCTGGCTGACGGCGCCGTGCTCAACCAGCGTATCCGCCGGGACGCCGAGCATTTCCTGCTTGGCCTCGTTCGAATACGTGACGAAGCCGCGGTCGAACCACTCGGAGCTTCCGGCAATTGCCGTCAGGCATTGGGCCACCCAGCCGCCGGTACAGGACTCGGCGGTGACCAGCTTTTTCCGCCCTTCGAGCAGCAACCCGCCGAGTTGCCCCGCCAGCGCTTCCAGCAGATGTTGATCGGGATACTTCATGTGGCGAACCGTGACCAGGCATGCTGCGCAAACGCAAGCAGCAGCACCGTGTAGGCGCCGGCAACGAGATCGTCGGCCATGACCCCGAAGCCGTTCTTGACCTTTTCGTCGAAAAACCGGGCCGGTTGCGGTTTGACGATATCGAAGAAGCGGAACACCAGGAAAGCCAGCGCCTGCCACACTCCACCGGCGGGACAGAAGAATAGAACCAGCCAGAACGGGACGATCTCATCCCACACGATGCTCCCGTGGTCTGTCACGCCGAGATCCTGCCCCGTGCGTTGCACGGCGGCGATGCCAATAACGTAGCAAAGCAGCAGGAAAGCCAGCAACTCCGTCCCACCCATCCAGCCTTGCAGCAGCGGATAGGTTGCCCACGCAAAAAGCGTCCCGGCCGTTCCCGGCGCGAACGGCGACAGGCCGCTGCCGAACCCGCAGGCGACCAGATGTGCCGGATGCGCGAAAAGAAAGCGCAGCGAAGGCGCCTTACTGATCTTGATGCTGGCCAAAGTGATCGAACCCCTTCCTGCCAACCGGCATCGGCTGTCCATCCTCGGCGATCAAACGGACCTCGCCCCGACCCTTGGCCTCGACCATCCGGCCGATGCGCCACAAGGGAAGATCGAGCTCGGTCGCCAGCCCGGCCAACGCACTACGCTTGTCGAGCGTCGCCGTGAACACCAGCTCATAGTCGTCACCGCCGGCCAGCTGGCATTGACGCGCCAGCGTGATATCGGCTCCTTTCGGCAGGCTTGGAAGTTGTACGACGAAGACCTCCGCGTCAACCGCAGACCGCTCGACGATGTGGCCGAGGTCGGCCAGCAGACCGTCGGAAACATCGATCGCCGAGCGCGCCAGCTTGCGCTGCTGCAGCGCCAATCCCAGTTCGACACGCGGCAAGGGTTTCTGCAGGGCGCCGACGCAAAGCGAGGCAAGGTCACTCGGCAGGGCGGTTCGTTCCTGCAGGTGGGCCAGGCCGAGCGCGGCCAGACCGGGACGCCCGGAAACCCAGATGTCGTCGCCGGATTGCGCGCCATCGCGACGCAGCGCGCCACCCGATGGCACTTCGCCGAGCGCGGTGACGCACAGGTTGAGCGGCCCGCGCGTCGTATCGCCTCCGATCAGGTCGACCGCATAACGCCTGGCACACGAAAAAAAACCTTCCGCGAACGCGCCGATCCAGTCTTCGTCCGCCGCTGGCAGGCTTCCCGCAAGCAGCGCCCAGCGTGGCCGCGCGCCCATTGCCGCCAGATCGGACACGTTCACTGCGAGCGTCTTCCAGCCAAGCTGAAAGGGATCGGTGTCGGGAAGGAAATGTGTTCCCGATACCAGCATGTCGGTCGTAATCGCCAACTGCATCCCCGGCGTCGGCGCCAGCAGCGCACAATCGTCTCCGGGACCAAGAACGGCTTGCGGCGTCGAGCGGGCGAAATAGCGGTCGATCAGATCGAATTCGGAGGGCATGGAGACTCGGTTAAACGCGGAGTCCGCCGAAGGCACGGAAAACTGCAATTGACATGATGCTCTCCGCACTCCCCGTACACTCTGAGGCTAACTGCCTTTTCTCGTGGCGCGCTTGGCTTCGACCTCGGCCGGGCGGAGCCTGGCCGCCATCTTGTCGAGCACGCCATTGACATACTTGTGCCCGTCCGTGCCGCCAAACCCCTTGGCCAGCTCAATGGCTTCGTTGATGATGACGCGGTAGGGAGTCTGCGGACAATTGACCAGTTCGTAGGCACCGGCCAGCAGGACGCTGGACTCGATCGGCGACAACTCGGCGAAAGGCCGGTCCAGATAGGCCTGGAGTTGTTCCTGCAACCCGACCTGTTGGGCCAGCACGCCGCGCAGCAATCCCACGAAAAATTCGCGATCGGCCTTGTCGAATCCGTCGCTGTCTGCCAGATGCGCCTCGATGGCCGCCTCGTCATTGCCTCCGACGCGCCATTGGTAGAGCCCCTGCAGGGCGAACTCGCGAGCGCGACGGCGCGGCGACTTGGCGGGTTTCTTTGCCGCAGGCTTGGCGGCCGTTGTGTCTTGCGCCTTGCTCATTGCGGACGCTCTCCGATAGCGCGCAGCAGGTTGGCCATCTCGACGGCGGCCTGGGCACAGTCGGTCCCTTTCTGCTGCATTCTGGCCAGCGCCTGATCGTCGTCCTCGCAGGTCAGGATGCCGTTGGCCACCGGTATTCCGGCATCCAGCTGCACTTCCATGACGGCACGGCAGGAATCGTTGGAAACCACCTCGAAGTGATAGGTCTCGCCACGGATGACGGCCCCCAGGGCGATCAACGCGTCGAAGCGATCGCATTGCGCCAGATTCTGCAGCACCAGCGGGATTTCCAGCGCACCGGGAACCGTGGCGATCTCGATGTCGCTCTCGCTCACCCCGAGCCGACGGAGTTCCGCCGTGCAGGCCGAGAGCAGGCCTTCGCCGATATCCTGGTTGAAGCGGCTCATGACGATGCCGACGGACAACCCGTGACCATCAAGATCGGATTCGTATTCGTGGATGTTTTCAAAACGTGACATGGAAGAAGTATCCGGAGAGTAGAGTTATTCGAGTTCGGCAGCCGATGCGACGTAGCCGGTGACTTCCAGATCAAACCCGGTCACGCTGGGCATGCGCCTCGGGCTGGCCAGCAGCTTCATCTTCCGAACGCCGAGATCACGCAGGATCTGGGCACCAATGCCATAGATGCGCGGGTCCCATTTCGCGGCCGGCCGCTGCGACGCGGCCTGGTCGGGGAGTGCGGCGAGGATGTCCTGGCCGCTTTCCGGACGATGCAACAGCACGATCACTCCGGGCTCGGCCTGAGCCAGCACACGCAAGGACTGATCCAGCGAAAAGCTGTGGCGACCGCTCCCGGAATCGAGGAAATCGAGCACGGAAAGCGGCTCATGCACGCGCACCAAGGTCTCACGCTCCGGAGCAATTTCGCCCCGGGTGAGAGCCAGATGGACTTCGCCAGTCGTCAGGTCGGTAAATGCATGCAGCGCAAATTCGCCATAAACGGTCTTGACGTTCTTGGTGTAACTGCGTTCGACCAGCGCCTCATGTCGACTGCGGTAATGGATGAGATCCGCGATGGTACCGATCTTCAGCCCGTGTTCCCGGGCGAATTCGATCAGGTCAGGCAGACGCGCCATCGTGCCGTCGCCCTTGAGAATCTCGCAGATCACCGACGAAGGCTCCAGCCCGGCCAGTTGCGCCAGATCGCAACCGGCTTCGGTATGGCCGGCGCGCACCAGCACGCCGCCGGGCCTGGCGGTGATCGGGAAGATATGACCCGGCTGGACGATGTCCTCCGGCCGCGCATTGCGCGCCACGGCAACTTGCACCGTACGCGCGCGATCCTGCGCTGAAATACCCGTCGTCACGCCTTCCGCCGCCTCGATCGAGACAGTGAACGCGGTACTGTAGGGACTCTTGTTGTCGCGTGCCATCGGGGTCAAACCGAGCTGCCGGGAGCGGGCTTCGGTAATCGTCAGGCAGACCAGACCGCGGGCATGCGTGACCATGAAGTTGATGGCTTCCGGCGTGACGTGCTCAGCGGCGAGAACCAGATCGCCCTCGTTCTCACGATCCTCCTCGTCGACCAGAATCACCATGCGCCCGGCGCGCATCTCGGTAATGATTTCTTCGATCGGCGCGATCGCGCCGGATTTGCTGGCCGGTGACATCACAGTCCCTCCCCCGCTTCAGGATTCAGCATACGCTCGACGTAGCGCGCGATGAGGTCAATTTCCAGGTTGACCTTGCCGCCGACCTTCAGACCGCCGAGCGTGGTGGCTTCCAGAGTATGCGGAATCAGATTGATGGAAAAACAGGCGCCTTCAACCGAATTGGTCGTCAGGCTGACACCGTTGACGGTAATCGACCCCTTGCGGGCGATATACCTGGACAAGGATTGCGGGGCGCGAATTTCGAGCAGCCGGTTGTCTCCCACCGGGTCGAAGCGGATGACCTCGCCGACGCCATCGACGTGCCCCGACACGAGGTGTCCACCAAGCCGGTCGGCCAGCCGAAGGGCCTTTTCCAGATTGATCGGCCCCGGCACATCAAGGCCGATTGTGCAGGACAGCGTCTCGGGCGAAACGTCGACGCAGAAGTCGTTGCCTTGCCTATCCACCACGGTCAGGCAAACCCCGTTGCAGGCGATCGAATCGCCCTGGTTTACGTCATCCAGGCCGAGACCGCCCGCATCGACGGTCAAGCGCACCGTCGGCGTGCCATCGTTGCGCGGAGCCAATTTAGTGATATGCCCGACAGCGGCAATGATTCCGGAGAACATATTGAGGATCAATCAGATGGGAAAGAAGGAGGGGGAAGATTTTACCACGGACCTGCACGCGCTCCCGATTCTTGCGCCATGCGCGACAATCCGGCGCTGCCCGTCGCGACGGCGAATTTTTCGGGGCCCTGTGCCAGATCAGGTCGCCCCCCCGAATTTCACGCCAACTCTCCTCGGTTGTTCACCACTACGACGGGAATGCTCCGCTGGCTGCGCACGATGTCCTGGACGACCGACCGACCAAAAAGCCCCGCCCATCGCTCCCTTTTCCGCGGCAATACGATTTCGTCGCACTCGAGTTCTTCCGCCGTGTCCAGGATCGAAAACACCACGTCACCTTGTTTGAACACCCCCCGGCACGACACGCTCCCGCTCTCCAGCAGCCGAACTGCTTCATCGATGCACGATTGTGCCTTGCGCGACTGGAATTGGCCGATCTCCTGCTGTGTCCGGAATTGCATGACCTGCCACTGGTTGACCGGCTCACCGACACTCAGCACCACTGCCTCGGGCGACAGTCCGGCCGCTTGGAGCCGCAGGGCGTACTTGACGGCCCACAGCGAGTTCTCGCTGCCGTTGACGGGGATCAGAAGACGCATGCCAGATACCGAGAACGGCCCCCCAAGGTGAAATCCCCGACCGGCAACCGTTCTCGAGTGATCCGGTTTCGCGTTGATCGACCACCCAGGCGCATACCCACCTCACACGCCGACGTAATAAAGAAGCAAATAGCCGAACAGCATCAGCATGACCCACAGCGACATGCTGCCCGTTGGCCAGGAACGAATAAGCAGGCCATCGGGAAGGCGATGCCGGGTTATCAGACTGGCGGCCGAATTGAAATTCGCCGACAACACGTCACCGACGCTCCCTGCTGCAGACCTCCAGACAATCAGGGCCACTCCCGACATTCCCGCCCCCAGCCTTCGCCATAGCCAGTCGACGTCCAGGTTGATCGCACGCAAATCCGGCAGGTAGGCCCGATTCCTCACCAAGACGGCAAACACCAGCGCAGAGAACATCAGCAACTGCAGCTGGGCAAGCACGTGCGAGGCCGAATAGGGTTGGTAAGTCACGGAGTAAGGCAACAATGCGTAAAGATACGCCGGAGCCACGCCGATCCCGACACACAGGATCGCGGAGATGCCCATGGCTACCAGCATGTTGATCGGAGCCTCCTCGCAGCGCTTGCCGGAATCCTTGGCGAAGAACGCCGAGAAAGGAACCCTGATGTCGGGATGGAACATGCATGCGGCGGCGAACATCAGGCCGCCCCAGGCGAGCACGTACCCTCCCTGGCCGGCGGCCGACATGATCATCGACTTGCTGACAAAGCCGCAGAACAACGGGAAGCCGGAAATCGACGCCGCGCCGATGATGCAGAATACGGTTGTCACTGGCATGGATTTGTACAATCCCCCAAGTTCGGACCCCTTCACCGTTCCGACTCGGAACAGCACCGCCCCCATCGACATGAAGAGCAACGACTTGTAGAGGATATGAGTGACGGCATGGGCAGCGGTCCCGTTCAACGCCATTTCGGTACCGATACCGATACCGACCACCATGAAACCGAGCTGGTTGTTCAGGCTGTAGGCTAAAACACGGCGCAGGTCGTTTTCGATCACGGCGAAGAAGATCGGGAACATCGCCATCGCGACGCCGATCGGGATCAGCAGATCCGTGCCGGCAAAACCGCGCGCCAGAGCATAGACAGCGAGTTTGGTGGTGAACGCGGAAAGGAACACTGCGCCGACCTCGGACGCTTCCGGATACGCGTCCGGGAGCCATGTGTGCAGCAGGGGAAACGCACACTTGATACCGAAGGCGATAAATATGAGCCATCCTCCCGGAGCGCTCAGCCCGATATGCCCAAACGCCAGGGAGCCCGTCCCGTTCAACTGGATCAACGCACCGAAGAACAGCAGCATGCCCGAGGCAATCTGCACGATCAGGTAGCGCATGCCGGCGCGATAGGCGTTTTTGCCCGACCCTGCCCAGACCAGCAGCACGGACGTCACCGCCGTCAGTTCCCAGCACAGGAACAGGGTCATCAGATCGCCGGCAAAGACGGCGCCGATCGCGCTGCCGGCATACGCCATCCCGCCGGTGGCCTGCAACGGCGTACGGACATGCAACGAATAGATCGAGGAAATCAGCGCGGCAACCATGAAGATCCAGGAGAAAACCATGCTCCAGCCATCGACACGCAGGGTCACGAGGCGCTGCCCCAGGAAACTGACGACACCGTGCTCTCCAGGAAAGAGAATCGACAGGTGAGCCAGCCCCAGTACCGGCAGGCTGATCAGAAAAATGGACCGCACCCGGCCGCGCAGCAGCGGGACCAGGAGGCTGCCCAGAATCAGCGTCAATCCGGGAGTCAGTTCAGCAATCGTCATAATAATTCTCGGGCCGGGACACGATGCGGCGCAGCAGCTTCGCTGCCAGGACCAGGACCACACAGGCGAGCAGGGAGAAAAAGCCATGGAAGCCGAACCAGTGCTCGGCCGCCGTTTCCACATGCTTTTCGATCAGCAACTCCAGTCCCAGCAGCAGGGCGCACAAAAACCACACGGCATAATAGACTCTCCGCACGTTTTCCGGTCGATCCAGCCAGCGCACGGGTTCGCTCGGAACCGGGCGTTCCTGTGACGTGATCATATGGCCCCTCCTGTGCCGATCCGTTGCGCCAGACCGATGAGAACATCCGGGAAAAGCGACGCGACAAGCGTCCCCGCAGCGGTAATGCAGATGGCGATGACGATGGGAAGCGGCGCTTCCCCATGATGGCCGTCGTGACCGTGATGATCGTCGTGCCTTGGCGGGCGGAAAAACGCGCGATGCACGATCGGCAACAGATACGCGGCGTTCAACAGCGTGCTCAGCATGAAGACGGCAGCAACCGACAACATGCCCGCGGAGAACGCACCGGACATGATGTACCACTTGCTGACGAAGCCGATGAACGGGGGAATCCCGATGATCGACAGCGCGCCGATGGTAAAGGCCGTCATGGTCCAGGGCATGCGGCGTCCGATGCCGTCGAACTGGCTGATCTCGGTTTTATGGGCAGCGGTATAAATAGCTCCGGCGGCGAAGAACAGGGTGATCTTGCCCAAGGCGTGCGAGACGATATGCAGGGCCGCGCCGACCGTCGATAAGGGGGCAAGCACGGCGGCGGCGACGACGATGTAGGACAGCTGGCTGACTGTCGAATAAGCGAGGCGTCGCTTGAAATTGTCGGCATTGAGCGCCACCACCGAGGCAGCGAGGATGGTGAATCCGGCAATGGCGATCAACCACTGGGTCGTGCCGGCCAGGATGCTGCTGCCGAAGACGTATACGACCACCTTGACCACCGAAAACACCCCGGCCTTGACCACCGCCACCGCGTGCAGCAGGGCGGAAACCGGCGTTGGCGCGACCATGGCCGCCGGAAGCCAACGGTGGAACGGCATCAACGCCGCCTTGCCGATGCCGAACATGAACAACGCCAGGAGCACCGTTACCGAAGCCGGAGCAAGCCCCGCAGGAAGAATTCCACCCGGACGAAAATCGACGGTTCCGGCCACATGCCAGGTGTAGATGATAGCCGGCAACAGGAAGAGCATCGACGTGCCCATCAGGATGCCCAGATAGACCCGCCCGCCATGTTTGGCCTTGTCCGTCCCGGCGTGCGTCACCAACGGATAGGTGATCAGCGTCAGGATTTCGTAGAACAGGAACAGCGTCAGCAGGTTGGCGGAAAAGGCGATGCCAAGGGCGGCGGCAATCGACAACGCAAAGCAGACGTAGAAACGGGTCTGGTTTTTCTCGTTGTTGCCACGCATGTAGCCGATCGAATAGATCGAGTTGACGATCCACAACCCGGAGGCCACCAAACCGAAGAGCATTCCCAGCGGCTCGACACGGAAGGCTACCGGCAGACCGGGCAGCGGCTCGACCAGCGAAACCAGCGGGGTGCTGCCCGCCAGCACCGGAGCCACCAGCTGGACGACACAGGCGAACACCGCCACGGCCGTGACCAGGGTCACGCCTTCCCGCACGTTCGGCGAACGATTGGACACGACGATCCCCAAGGCGCCGACTATCGGCAAGACCAGCGCGGCAAGAATCAGTTCTTCCACGTTCATTTATGGTTATGCACGAGTTGTTGGGCCGCCTCGATTGCCGACCCGACCGTGAAAGACGTATCGATGCCGAACCACACCGTGGCGCCGACCAACAGCCAGGCCGGAATCAGCAGGGACAGAGACGCCTCGCCGAAGGCCTCCCGCCCGGCCGGCGGCGCGCGGAAATAGGCGGCCTCGACGAAACGCCAGACATAGGCGACGGCGAGCAGCGAACTGAACAGAATGGCGCCGACCAGCCACCACTGGCCTTTGTCGACGGCCGCGAGAACCAGATACCATTTGCTGATGAACCCGGCCGTGCCGGGGACGCCGATCAGGCTCAACCCCCCGATGACAATGCCGAAGCACGTCCATGGCATCGATCTGGCGAGCCCGGCGATCCGGTCGAAACCGGGAGCTGGCGGCGCCGACTGGCGCGTGGTCAATCGAGCGACGATCGCACCAACGAGCAGGAAGATAGCGCCCTTGGCCACCCCATGGTTGAACAAGTGCATGATGGAAGCGGCAACTCCGTCGATAGAGTCGAAAGACAACCCCAGCGTGATATAGCCGATCTGCCCGATGCTGGAGTAGGCGAACAGGCGCTTCAGGTTGTCCTGGAAAATGGCGATGAAATTGGCGAAGAACATGGCGAACAAAGACAGCACCAGCATCATCTTGGGCAGCGGCAGTTTCTCGAAGAGAAACGCGTCGCCGAAAACGGTGAAGTAGAAACGAATCAGGGCGTACAAGGCAACCTTGGTGGCCGTAGCGGCGAGAAAGGCCGACACCGACGAAGGAGCGTAGGTATAGGCATTCGGGAGCCACTGGTGCAGCGGAGCCAGCGCCACCTTCAAGGAAACTCCCACGGTGATGAAGGCCAACGCGGCCAGGCCGGGTCGCGAGTTCTCTATCCTGGCAACGCGATCGACCATGTCGGCCAGATTGAGCGTACCGGTCATCAGATACAGAAACCCGATGCCGATCACGATGAACGTGGCACCGATGCTTCCCATGATCAGGTATTGATACGCCGCCGTCAGCGCGCGACGATCCCGGCCCATGGCAATAAGCACATACGTCGACAGCGAGGAGATCTCCAGGAAGACAAACAGGTTAAACGCGTCCCCGGTGATCGACATTCCCAGCAGGCCGGTCAGGCACAACCCCAGCATGGCATAGAACAGATAATGCGATTCCTGCGGAATTTCGCGCTCGATGCTGGCCCGGCTGTAGGGCAGCACGACGGCGGCCATGCCCGACACCAGGACGAGCATGAAACTGTTCAGCCGGTCAAGACGGTACTCGATTCCCCACGGCGGTTCCCAGTTGCCGATCGGATACGACACCGGTCCGGAAAGATCAACCTGCAGCCACAGGGCAATGGCGATGGCAAAGGCCGTCCAGGCGGCGGCGGTGACGATCAAGAACGCCAGTCCGGCACGACGCGACAACACGGCCAGCGGCGCCGAAATCAAAGGCAACACGACCTGCAATGCAGGAAGATGCTGGGCGAGGCTCATGAACGAGCCTCCTTCGCCTCTTCGGCCTCAACGCCATGGTCCCGTTCCAGGATTTCATCCTCCTCGATGCTGCCGTAGGCCTCCCGAATCCTCACTGCCAGTGCCAGGCCAAGCGCCAGCGTGGCCACCCCGACCACGATGGCGGTCAGTATCAGTACGTGCGGCAGAGGATTCGAATAGACGGTGTACTGCGGCGAAATAATCGGAGCCGTTCCCCCGATAAGCTTGCCCGGAGTGATATAGAGCAGGTAGACCGAGGTCTGGAAAAGCGACAGGCCGATCAACTTCTTGATCAGGTTGCCGCGGGCAATGATGATGAACAAGCCGGCAACCATCAGGAATACGGTAATGATGTTGGAGAAATGCGCCAGCACGGCTAGTCCTCCGAATTGCCGCGCGACGTGAACATGTAGAAGATCTTCAGCATCACGCCGCAGACCGTCGTCGCCACGCCCACCTCGACCCAGAAGATTCCGCGGTGCTGTCCATGCACGGGGTCGTGGCCGAGCACCGAATAATCGAGATAATGCCCACCGAGCAGCAACCCGGCCAATCCGACTCCGGCGTAGATGAGCACGCCGGAAGCCACCATGGTCTCGACCACGCAATCCGGCACCAGCCGCCGCGTGGCGGTCACTCCGTAGATCAGCGCATAGAAGACAATCCCCGCCGCAACAATGACTCCCGCCTGGAACCCGCCGCCAGGACCGAAATCACCGTGAAACTGCACATAGAGCGCGAAGATCAGTATGGAAGGGATCATCAACCGCCCGACCACGCGCAGAACGAGGTCGTTTCTCATGCGTCTCCACTCGCTTTCTCCGGCCCCTGCTTGCGTCGACGCAGCAATGCGATGACCCCTACCCCCGCCGTAAATACGACCGTGGTTTCGCCCAAGGTATCGTAGCCTCGAAAACTGGCCAGGACTGCCGTAACCACATTTGGCACCTCAACCTCGTTCTTCATGTAGCGCGGCACGACATTTTTGTGAATCGGTGCGTCCGGATCACCAAAATCCGGCAAGCCCAATGCGCCGTAGACCAGCAGCGCGCCGGTAGCAACCGAGACGGCAAGTGGCAGCCAGGGCTTGTGGGCGGGTTTCGCTTCAAGGCTCTTGCACAAATGCAGCGCACCCAGCAAAAGAACGGTCGAAATACCCGCACCGACAGCAGCCTCTGTCATGGCCACATCGACGGCATCCAGTGCAACCAATACGGTAGCCATGAGAAAACTGTAAGCGCCGGAGAGCACGATCACGGAGAATAGATTGCGCGTAACCACGATCGCCAGCACGGAAATCGCCATGAGCGCCAGTAGCAGGTTGATCGTCAGGGTTTCGATGGCGGCACCTCTTTCTTGGAACCTCTCGGCCCGAGTAGCGGCTTCAGGCCGCTCATCAGGGCAGCCTTGGCCAGCGCATGGCTTGACGTCGGACTGGCCAGGAGAATCAGCAACCCCATGATGGCCAGTTTCGCTGCTACCAGGGTCAGTCCGGCGTGCAGTATCAAGCCGATCAGCATCAACCCGGCACCGAGAGTCTCCGTCACACTGGCGGCTTGCATGCGCGTATAGAAATCGGGCATGCGAATCAGGCCGATACTGCCCACGAGGCAAAAGAAGGCACCGCCTGCCAGGAATACACCGCTCAGGATATCAATCAGCATGTTCATGCTTACGCATCCTCCACGTTCTCAGCGGATTTGTTGACCAGCCGGCCAAGGTGGATGAATTTCAGTACGGCAATGATCCCGATGACATTAAGCAGACCATACGTCAGGGCCAGATCGAGGAATTCGGGACGTCCGTTGAGAAATCCGAGCAGCGCCAGCAGCAACATGGCGCAGGTACCGATGGTGCTGGCTGCCTGCAACCGGTCGAAAACACTCGGCCCGTACGCCGCCCGCGCCAAGGCGAGAGCAACGGTGACAAGAAGAGCCAGGGTCGCGGCGGTAAGCATGGCTACACCACCTCCAGTTCGGCGCAGCGCCGGTCCATTTCGCTGCCGGCCAGCGACAACGCCCCCTCTTCGGTCAGCGCATGCACCAAGAACCGCCCGTGTTCGACTTCCACGCTGATCGTTCCCGGAGTCAGCGTGATCGAGTTGGCGTGGATCACCAGCCCGAGGTCGGTCTTCTGCGACGGGGCGAACTCGACCAGTGCGGGCGAAATCGGCAGACGCGGATTCAGGATGCGCTTGGAGACATCCCATGCAGCCAAGACTGTTTCCTTTATCAGCCACGGATAGTAGGCGACAAGTTTCACCCAGTTAAGCTCGAGAACTTCGGTCTCCTCGGCGATGGCGTTGAGCCTTCTGGAAAACAACTTGATGGCGATCGCGCAGCAGAAGCCCGCGGCCAGCAGGAACGGGACAAACATTCCCGACAGCAGCAGCCAGATCGAATAAAGGGCTAGGGCGGAGGCTAGGGTGCGAATCATGGATTGGATATTAGGAGGTACCCGACGCGCTGAAAATTGGGCCCCGCCCGTAAGGGAAACCCTTACGCTTCAATCCGACAACCTGGCACCTGCGCTCGCCGTATGCGGACAGGCAGTCCCTCCCTGTCGATTGCCATGCAATGTCAGGGCTCAGGCGGTTTGACCGGCGGATTCCCCGAACGTCGTTTCCATTCATCGATCACGGTCCCCTCCCACATCCTGACGCCGGTGCCATACGCAGCACGCCCCACCATGTGGGCGGCAACAGGAGCCGTGGCAAGAAAGAACACGATGGTCAGCAAAACGGGCGCCACCACGGACAGTTCCGCAAAATGCGTCGCCGCTGCCAGAACGACGCAACTCACTCCGACCGTTCCCACTTTCGACGCCGCATGCATCCGCGTGAAGAGATCGGGCATTCTCACTATTCCGATCGCAGCAATCAGCATGGCGAGGCAGCCGGTCACCATGAACAACGCCGTCAGGATATCCATCAATGCCGTCCCCTTCTGTGAATGTACAGGGCAATTGCCACAGTACCTATGAATGAAATGATGGCGATCGCGATCGCCGCCGTGAGATACACATGCTCATCCGTCCGGATGGCGTGGATCGTCAAAAGGCCGACCACCAGGGTGGAGAAAAGATCAAGCGCGATCGTCCGGTCCTGAGGCGACGGTCCCTGCCAGAGGCGGTAGAACGTCAGGCACATTGCCAGGCCCAGGATGTAAAGACATACCGTTGAGGCCACCTCGATCACTGGATTCATCGCATCATCTCCAGCAGTTTCTTCTCCAGACCTTCCTTGATCTCCCGCCGCAACTCGTCCGGATCATCGATATACATCGCATGGATATAAAGGGTCTTCCGATCCTCGGATACGTCCAGGCTGAGCGTGCCCGGCGTCAGGGTTATGACGTTCGCCAAGAGCGTTATCTCGGCATCGCTTTTCGCTTCCAGGGGGAAGGCGATGACCCCGGGCTTCATGTAATGGGTCGGCGTAAGGATGTCATAGGCCACACGCCAGGTGGAAACCGCAAGCTCCCTGAGAAAAACCAGGGCAAACTCGACAGTCTGCCGAACTTTCCTGAAATAGGATTTCTCGGAGGACTGGGTGGCCATCATGCACAGAACCAGGTACCCCAGGACGAAGCCGGTGATCAGGCTGAACTGGCTGATATCTCCCGAAAGCAGAGCCCAGAGCAGGGCCAGAATGATATTGGAAAGAAAGAGCTTCATGGCCGGACCGCCTCCTCAAGCACGGCACGAATATATTCATCGGGATTGAGCAACTGCCCCGCCGCACGCTCGGACAGCCCAAATAATGGTTCCGCGCAAATCCCAATCAGGACGGTACATAGCGCCAGGGCCATGATCGGACTGAACAGGCAGACGCGGTCCCGGACGGTCCAGGGAACCTTCGCCATGGCCTCACTGCTCGCGGGGGGCATTGGTTTCCAGAACACTTCATTCCAGATCTTGGTCATCGAGTACAAGGTCAGAAAACCCACTGCGAGGGCCGTTATCGCGATAACCCAGGAATACTCGCGGAACGAAGCAACGATCAGCATCAGCTTGGCGAAGAACCCCGACAAGGGTGGCAGCCCCGCAAGCGACATGGCCGGGATCAGAAAAAACAGCGCCAGCCAGGGCATAGTTCGGACGAACCCTCCCAGAGCCATGAGTTCATTCGTTCCCGTCCGGAACGCAATGACGCCGGCCACCAGGAAAAGGTTGGTTTTGACGATCACGTGATGAACGATATAGAAGACCGAACCGGCCAAAGCCAGAGGGGTCAGCAGGCCCAACCCCATGATCATGTATCCCACCTGGCTGACGATGTGAAAGGACAGAATTCTGCGCATTTCCGTCTGCGCGGCCGCGCCGAGCACTCCCGTCAGCATGGTCAGTCCGGCCCCGGCGAGGAGAATCACGTGCGTAAAAGCGGCATCCGTGACAAACACCAGGGTGAAGAGTCGAATCAGGGCATATACGCCGACCTTGGTGAGCAATCCGGCAAATATCGCCGAGACCGGTGACGGCGGCGTATGGTAGGACGCCGGGAGCCAGAAGAACAATGGAAACGCCGCCGATTTGATTCCGAAAGCAACCATGAACAGCAGGCTGACGGTCGTCAGCATGCCCTGGTTCCCGGCCGACCGCACGATCGTGGCCAGATGCGCCATGTTCAGGGTGCCGGTCATCCCGTACAGGACACCCAGGGCCGCCAGGAAGAACGCCGTGGAAAGAACATTCAGCGCCACATACTTGATTCCCCCTTCGAGTTGCGCCCGCTCGCTGCCGAGCGACATCAGCGCAAAGGACGACATGAGCATGACCTCGAACCAGACGTACAGATTGAACAGGTCACCGGTCAGGAAGCTGCCGTTCACCCCCATCAGCAGCGTATGGTAGAAAAAATAGAAACCGAACTTCGGCCTGTGCCGGTCCATCGCCGCCAGGCTGAAAACGGCCACCGCCGCACCCATCAGCCCAGAAAGCACAAGCATGATGGCGCTCAGCCGGTCTACGACCAGACTGATTCCGAAAGGCGCAGGCCAGCTTCCCGACTGCATGACCTGAATTCCGTCTTTATCGACGGCATACAGAAGACAGGCACTGACGACCAGGTTCAGGCTGCACCCCGCAACGGCCAGGAAACGCTGGACTCCGACAGCCCGGCGGCCCAGCAGGCTGAGGGTCGCGCACAGCAGCGGAATCAGCAGAGGGGCCGGGAGCAGAAGATTCACTGGTCGGTACTCCGCATCTTTTCCAGATCGTCCGTTCCTTCTACCTCATGGGCAGAGAGGAACAGAGCCAGTACAAATGCCGTCAGTCCGAAGCCGATAACGATTGCCGTCAGGATCAGGGCCTGCGGAAGCGGATCGACGATCGGAACGACAGGGATAGTCACGCCCTCGGGAACAATCGGTGCCCGTTGCGTCGAAAGCCCGGCCGCCGTAAAAATGAGCAGATTGGCGCCGTGCCCGATGAGCCCCAGTCCAATGATGAATTTCGCGATGTTCCGGCACATCATCAGATAGAGACCGGCGGCGTACAACACGCCGATCACCAGCGAAAGATAAACCTCAGTCATTACGGCGACTTCCTGAAATTCGAGATGCTGAGCAGAATCGCCAACGTGACCCCGAGAACAACCAGATAAACGCCGATGTCGAAAATGAGCGGTGTTCCGATTGACAGATGCCAGTCGGAGGTAATGCGGATCGTGGCCCAATGCGAGGAAAAATAGGGCTGCCCGTCCAGCAGGGTGAACACGCTGCTCCCCAAGGCGGTCAATAGGCCTACTCCGATCAGCGTCAGACTATCAACGTTCATCAGTCTTTTCGTGCTCGGCACATCAAAAGCCAACTGGTTCAGAATGAAGGCGCTGGCGGCGGCCAGCCCTCCAACAAAACCGCCACCCGGCTCGTTATGGCCTCGCAGCAGGAGATATATCGAGAACATCATGATGACCGGGAACAGATAGCGCGTGGCCTTGCGCAGAATGAGCGACCCCATCAGGACCTCCTCTTCCCCGCCATACGCAGTTTCAGCAAAGCCACGGCACTGGCACCCGCGATCGCCAGTACCGTGATCTCGCCCAGCGTATCCAGCGCCCGGAAATCGACAAGAATGACGTTGACGATGTTCCGGCCATGACCGAGCAGGACGCTGGTTTCCGCGAAATAGTGCGCGATGGAGGGCGCCAACTGGACATCGTTGGCCATCAGCGTCATCAGCGTCATCGCCAATCCACCCAGGATTGCCACCACCGCATCCCGGAATCGCCCGACCCAACGTTTCCGGTCATGGAAAGAGGGCAGATTCAGGAAGGCGGAAACCAGCAGGACGGCACCGAGCGCCTCGACGACAAGCTGCGTCATGGCCAGATCGGGAGCGCCATGAAGGACGTAGATCAGCGACACGCAGAACCCGACCACGCCGAGCGCCGCCACGGCACTGATGCGCGAAGTCGCAATCATCGATCCGATCGCACCCAGCATGATCAGGAGGCCGAGAATCAGGGACGGCAGCGTCAGAGGTGTATTCCTGTTCAGGATCGGCAATTCGCCCGACCTCAGGACGCTCAGGACAAACAGGCCGACCATGGCCAGCACGATGATGGCCACATACCGCCGCAACGAGCCGCTTTGCAGCACGCGCGTCTGCCACACGGCAAGAAGATTGAGTCCCTTCAGTTCTGCCAGGTACACGCGATCCGGCCCGAAATCCGCCAGCGGTTTCATGGCGCTGCCGATGCGCACCCAGTGACCCGTTGCGAAAACCGCAGCGATCCCCAGCATGAGGGTCAGCGCGCTGGCCACCGACTCCGGCGTGATTCCGTGCCAGGCTTGGAGATCGAGTTCCGATACCGGGCCGCCCTGGATCGCGGCCGCCGCCGAGGCGGCCAGGGCTCCCGCGAAAGCCTGCGGAAAGAAGCCGCCGGCAAGGCAGGCCAGGCCGAGGATCACCGGCCCCGCAAGCATGGCGGGAGGCGCCTCGTGTGGCGTCCCCGAAGAATCCGAGGAACCCGGAAGAAACGGTTTGATTCCGACCTGAAACGCCACCAGAACGAACAGCAGGCTGGCCGCCACGGCCGGAATGAACACCAGGAGCCGATCGAGCACGCTGGCATAGACCAGTTCCTTGGCAACGAATCCGAAGGACAAAGGCAGGCCCGCCATGGAGACTGCTGCCACGACCGAGCAGGCTCCGGCAACCGGCATGAACCGGAGCAACCCTCCCAGCCGGCGCACGTCGGCTTCTCCGGTTTCATGGGTGATTATCCCGGCCACCAGGAACAGCGACGCTTTGTAGCAGGCATGCGCCATAAGGAAGACGACGGCCGCCTGCACCGCGCGCGCTGAACCGATACCGAGCAGCATGACCATGAATCCCAGCGCCGCCACCGTCGTATAGGCCAAAAGCCGTTTCAGATAGACCTGCGCCGAAGCCATCAGCGCACCGGTCAGCAGCGTCAGGACACCAACCGCCGTCAGCCAACCGATCCATGCTTCCGTTCCGCCCAGGACCGGATTCAGCCGGGCCAGAAGGTACACCCCGGCCTTGACCATCGTGGACGAGTGCAGATAAGCGCTGGCCGGAGTGGGAGCCTGCATGGCATTGGGCAGCCAGAAATGAAACGGGGTTTGCGCCGACTTGCTGAACGCCCCCACGAGAATCAGGCCGAGGAACAACGTGTAATCGGCGTGCCCGGCCAGCGCCCCGTCGGCCCGCAGGATTTCGCTCAGGGAGAAACTGCCCGCCGCCGTTCCGAGGAGAAGCAGCCCCGCGAGCAGAAACAACCCACCCAGTCCCGTGACCAGCAAGGCCTGCAACGCGGCTTTCCGGGACTCTTCCTTCTCATGATCGAAGCCGATCAGGAGATACGAGGTAAAACTGGTCAGCTCCCAGAAGATGAACAGCAGGACAAGGTTGTCCGACAGGACGACGCCCAGCATGGAGGCCATGAACATCAGCGTGGCCGACACGAACTGATGCTGACGCGGATTGCCGTGCAGGTACGCAGAGGTGTAGGGGATGACCAGGGCACCGATGGCGCTGATCAGGAGCGCGAACAGAAGCGAGAGTCCGTCGAGGCGAAAGCCGAGTTCCAGGTGAATTTCGGGAAGCCACGACGACTGGGAGACCAGCACCTCGCCGGACGCCACCCGGGAAAAACACGTGGCAAACCAGACCGTCAGGGCGAGAGGAACCAGGGCAGCAATCAGGGAGGAGCGCTCGCCCAGAAAACGATGCAACAATGGCAATAGCGCCGCCGCAACGAATCCGCTCATCACCGCGTAGAGCATCGTCTCTCCGGTTCAAAGATAGCATCCTGAAGCGTCTGTCCGCCCATCTCTGGACACCAATCGTGGCACATTGTTCCGTTCGCCGACGCCGGATCTGCAGGAAAGTCGATCGATCACGCACGCCGCATCGGCAACATCGAGCAGGGCCTTTTCCGATCAGCGAATCGTCGGGCAGTCGTTGACAAGCTCGCGCACAAAACTTAGCTTTCCGGACAGTCGATGCATCGCATCCTTTCGCACCACTCCTCCAACCACGCTGAACAACGGGGATCGATTCAGGCCGTGCTGTAACATGAAGTCCTGCTGGACTTTTCTCATGGCTGCAATCGCCACAACCCCTGCCGGAAAAACCTTGACCTCCACGATTATCACGCCCCCCGCCGAGCCCGCCGCCAGCGAACAGCGGCGCGCGCGCTGCCGCAAGAAAGACGCATGGAGGGCGCGATGCTGAAGCCGTTGCGCCCGAACAGTCTCGACATTCTGATTCTGTTGATGGGCTACATCGTCCTCGACTGGGCCAGCTACATCAGCCCGTTGCACGGGCTCAGCATCACGCCGTGGAACCCCGCACCGGCCCTCGGCCTTCTTTATCTCCTGCACTTCGGCAAATACGCCACGGTGCCCCTCGCGCTGGCCATACTGATCGCGGACGCCTGGGTCCGCAACCTGCCTCTCGCATTTTCCGTTTCCCTCGTGCTGTCGGTCTTGCTGACTCTCGGCTACTGGGCCATTGCCGAGGTGCTGCGGCGCCGCCTTTCCAGCTGCCGCATATTCAACGATCGCCGCGGCCTGTTCTCGTGGGCATTCATTGTTGTCATCGGCACGATGCTCAACAGCCTGCTGTTCGTCGCAGCCCTTGCCGCAGGCCGGCTGATTCCCGGTGAAACCGTCGCGAGCGCCTTTGCCCACTACTGGGTCAGAGACGGCGTGGGGGTCCTCGTATCCATGCCCCTCCTGTGGATGCTGCTCGACGAACGCGGCCGTTCGCAGCTTCGCGCAATTGTCACGACGCGAGATGCACCGGCGCATCTCGCGGTCACTCTCGTCGCCCTGTGGATTGCCTTCGGCATCGGGGCCGCCGCTGATTTCAAGTATTTCTATGCCCTGTTCCTGCCGATCATGTGGGCGGCCGCCAGGCACGGTCTCGCTGGAGCCGTGTTCAGCGTGGCCATCGTCCAGGTCGGCATCATCTGCTCGGCGCAGTTCCTCGAGATCTCCGCAATTACGGCGCTTGAGATCCAGGCGCTCGCCGCCGTTCTCTGCCTGTTCGGCTTCTTCATCGGTGTCGTGGTCGACGAAAAGCAGCGCGTCAGCGCCGAATTGAGACAGACGCTCCGCCTTGCCGCCGCGGGTGAAATGGCCGGCGCGTTGGCTCATGAACTGAACCAGCCGCTAACCGCACTGTCGGCCTATGGCACGGCGTGCGAGCAACTGCTGGAACAGGGAGAAACCGGCGACAAGCTGCGCGAGACCATTCAACGCATGGTCTCCGAATCGTTCCGCGCCGCCGAGGTAGTACGCCGTCTGCGCGATTTCTTCCGGACGGGCGCGACCCGGCTCGAACTCGTCGAACTTTCCGACCTGCTGGCGGAAAACGCCAAATCGCTGAGTGGCAAGGCTCGGCAACATGGCATCGAGCTGATCGTCGAACCGGCCCCCCAATGCACTCTGATGGCCGACCGTCTGCAACTGGAGGTCGTGCTGCGCAATCTCCTGACCAACGCGTTCGACGCCGTGGCAGGACAGCCGCCGGGGCAAAGAAAGGTGCGTGTTTCGGCATTTCCGGAGGGCGCCGGGCGCATCTGCGTGCGCATCGAAGACAACGGCCCCGGGCTTTCCGGGGCGGCGGCGGCAAAGCTGTTCAAGGCCTTCCAGTCGTCCAAATCCAACGGTATGGGACTGGGCCTGGTGATCAGCCGCGCCATCGCCGAGGCCCATGGAGGACATCTGATGGCCGAAGTCTCGGACCACGGGGTGTTCAATCTGGTCTTACCTACAGAAGGGAAATGACGCAATGCCACCCGGCGGATACACGGTATTCATTGTCGAAGACGACCAGTCGGTGCGCGATGCGCTCGGCCTGCTGCTCGGACTGAAAGGCTACCCGGTAGCCATGTTCGCCGACGCCGAAAGCCTGCTCAGCGCATACCAGCCAGCATGGCGCGGCTGTCTGCTCATCGATATCCGCATGCCCGGCATGGATGGTCTGGCCCTGCAAAAACGCCTGCTCGAAATGGGCTCGGTCCTCCCCGCCGTGGTCATGACCGGACACGGCGACGTCAGTTCGGCCCGCGAGGCTTTCCGCGCCAATGCCGTCGATTTTCTGGAAAAGCCGATCGATCACGAGCGGCTCATCGGAGCCATCGAGGAAGCCTTCTCCCGGCAAGCCGCCACTGGCGCCAGGGAACGCCAGCAGAGTGAATTCAATAACCTCCTGCAGAACCTGACGCCCCGCGAGCGTGAGGTCATGGACCTCGTCGTCGTCGGCAGGCACAACCGTGAAATCGCCGAGACCCTCGGCATCAGCGCCCGCACCGTCGAAGTACACAAGGCCCGCATGATGACCAAACTCGGCGTCGCCGGTGTCCCCGACCTCGTGCGGCTCAGCCTCTCAGGGCAGAATGCCGGACCGGCACCAGTTGCCCGCTGACCCGGCCCGGACGCCCTGGCTTATCCCTGGCCATTGCCCAGCAAGCGGGCAACACCGCAGACCAGCGCGCGGATCGAGGCCGTGACGATGTTGGCATCCATCCCCACCCCGTAGCATTCGCGCTCGCCTCCCGCCAGCATGACCTCCATGAACGCGCAGGCCTTGGCATCCTCCCCCTTGCCCATCGACCGCTCTTCGTAGCTGCGCACCTGCACGGCAACGCCGACGGTACCCAGGGCATGCACGGCCGCATCGATCGGCCCGTTGCCCTTGCCGGTCAGGACATACTTTTCACCACTCTTCTGCACGGTGAGACGAATTCCCTGCGCGCTGCCATCCTCGAACAGGTGGTGCTCGACGTACGCGATCGGGGCTTCGTTTTCGAGATAGGTGCGTGAGAACAACGCCCAGATATCCGCGGCTTCCATTTCGCCGCCGTGCGTATCGGTGTAACGCTGCACTTCGCCGGAGAACTCGACCTGCAGCCGGCGCGGCATGACCACGCCGTACTCGGTTTCCAGCAGGTACGCGATGCCGCCCTTGCCCGACTGGCTGTTGATGCGGATCACCGACTCGTAGCTGCGCCCGAGATCCGCCGGATCGATTGGCAGGTACGGCAGATTCCATTGCTCTTCCGGACGCTGGCGCGCGAATCCCTTCTTGATCGCGTCCTGGTGCGACCCGGAGAAGGCGGTGAATACCAGATCGCCGACGTACGGATGGCGCGGATGGATCGGAAGCTGCGTGCAGTGTTCGTAGTCGCGCGCCACGGCGTTGATGTCGGAAAAATCCAGGTTCGGCGACACGCCCTGTGTGTACATGTTGAGCGCCACCGTGACGAGGTCGACGTTGCCGGTGCGCTCGCCGTTGCCGAACAGGCAGCCCTCGACGCGGTCGGCGCCGGCCATCAACCCGAGCTCAGCGGCGGCGACGGCCGTGCCGCGGTCATTGTGCGGATGCAGGCTGATCAGGATGCTGTCGCGCCGGGCGAGATGGCGGTGCATCCATTCGATCTGGTCGGCGTAGATGTTCGGCGTGGCCACTTCCACCGTCGTCGGCAAATTGAGAATGATCTTGTTGTCCGGCGTGGCTCCCCAAGCCTCGGTCACGGCGTTGCAGACCTCCAGCGCGAAATCGAGTTCGGTGGCGGTGAAGGTCTCCGGACTGTACTCGAGCACCCATTCCGTCTCCGGATTCTCCTGACAGAGCTGCCTGACGAGCTTGACGGCGGAAACCGCCATGTTCACCACCTCGGTTTTGTCCATTCCGAAAACGATTTCGCGGAACGGGCGCGACGTCGCGTTGTAGATGTGCACGATAGCCCGGCGCGCTCCCTTGAGTGACTCGAAGGTGCGCCTGATCAACGGTTCGCGGGCGGGGGCAAGCACTTCGATCGTCACGTCGTCGGGAATGTGCTTTTCCTCGATCAGCTTGCGCACGAAGTCGAAATCAGTTTGCGACGCCGACGGGAAGGACACTTCGATTTCCTTCACACCGATGGCGCACAGGCGCTTGAACATGCGCATCTTGCGCTCGGCGTTCATCGGCTCGAAAAGGGCCTGGTTGCCGTCGCGCAGGTCGGTGCTCATCCAGATCGGCGCCTTGGTAATGGTGCGGCTCGGCCATTGGCGATCGTCGAGCTTGACCGGGGGGAAGGCCGTATATTTGGTGGCGGGGGATTGCAGCATCATGGACGACTCCTTGGATTGACCGGGTGGACGCGTTGTAATGGTGAAATGATATCCAAAAGACGACGGCAGGCGATTGCGTATTTAACTCAACGACCGTCATTTCAAGCAATAATCTATAATTATTACGTTATATATCGGCAGTTAATTACAATCATTGTTTTGGGTGGGCAATTTAATGGACATCGATCGTTACGACCGGCAGATCCTGCAGATCCTCCAGGAAGATGGGCGCATCAGCAACCAGGACTTGGCCGACCGCATCGGACTTTCCCCCTCGCCCTGCCTGCGCCGGCTGCGCGCACTGGAAGACGCCGGGATCGTGACCGGCTACCGCGCCCTGCTCAACGCCAAGGCGCTCGGTTATTCCCTGATGGCGCTGATCTACATCTCGATGGACATGCATACCCCCGAACGCTTCGAGAACTTCGAACAACAGATCCGGCAGATTTCCGAAGTCCTCGAATGCCTGTTGATCACCGGGCAGGATGCCGATTACCAGATCAAGGTGGTGGTCAAGGACATGGACGCCTTCCAGGAACTGCTGCTCAACCGCATCACCCGCATCCAGGGCGTGACCGGCGTACACTCCAGTTTTGTCCTGCGCAAGGTCATCGACAAGACTGCCGTGCCGGTGTGAGCGGCGAATTCATCAGGGAAGAAAAAATTGCAGATCGAGCAGACTGAAGCCGTCGTCATCGGCGCCGGGGTGATCGGCCTGGCGTGCGCACGCGCCCTGGCCGGCCGCGGGATTGAAACGCTCGTTGTGGAGCGGCATGAGGACTTCGGGCAGGAAACCAGTTCGCGCAACAGCGAGGTCATTCACGCCGGACTCTACTACCCCTCCGACACGCTGAAAGCGCGTTTCTGCGTCCAGGGCAACCGGGAACTCTACGCCTACTGCGCCGAGCGCGGCATTGCGCACAAGCGCTGTGGCAAGCTCATCGTCGCCACGCATCAAGCGCAGGTCGCCCAACTGCATAGATTGCAGGAACAGGCCATGCATAACGGCGTCGGCGATACGCGCATGCTTGACCGGCACGAGGCACAAGCGCTGGAACCGTCTCTACTCTGCGTCGCCGCGCTGCATTCGCCGTCCACCGGCATCATCGATTCGCATGCCTTGATGCTCTCCTTGCTGGGAGACGCCGAAGCGCGTGGCGCCGTTTTTTCGCCGCATTCCATGGTACAGTCGATCGAAGCCCGGGAAGGGGCGATCCGGCTGGAAGTCACCAGCGGAGGGGCTGAAATGCAGCTCGACGCACCCCTGGTCATCAATGCCGCCGGCCTCTCGGCGCCTGCCCTGACCCATACCATCCGGGATTACCCGCCCTCGCTCATTCCCTCCGCTTTTTTTGCCAAGGGCAACTATTACGCTCTGGCGGGACGATCTCCTTTCTCGCATCTGGTTTATCCCGTACCCGAAGAGGGTGGGCTGGGCGTGCACCTGACACTCGATCTCGGCGGCCAGGCACGCTTCGGCCC
>DBMG01000004.1:144431-158814 GCA_002304785.1 Candidatus Accumulibacter sp. UBA704
CGTTTCTACGCCGAAGTGAGGAAGTACTGGCCCGAGCTTCCGGACGAATCGCTGATGCCGGCCTACAGCGGCATCCGCCCCAAGATCATCGGCCCCGGCGCCCCGGCTGCGGATTTTCTGATCCAGGGGCCAGAATCCCATGGCATCGCCGGACTGGTCAACCTGTTCGGCATTGAATCCCCCGGTCTCACCGCATGCCTCCCGATCGCCGAACACGCGTGCCGGCTGCTGGTGCCTTGAGCGGAGGCCCCGCCGTCGCCCGTCAATCGCCAATACGCAGTTGGGCAGGATCGAGCAGGCAGTAGCGCGCGCAACGCCCGTCCTTCCGGTTGCCGTCATCGCTGACCAGAACGATTCTCGGCTGCCCATCGATGACAGCCGGACTGACGCCCTCCGCACGAGCCAGATCGGTCACGCCCGGCACATCAACAGGTCGTGCCGGGTCCGCCACGCCGCCTTTCCAGAACCACAGGCGAAACTGCCCGGCCTCACCCGAAACAGGTCCGCTGATCACCAGATGCCCATCCAGACAGGGCACCCAGGCCATGCCACGAATCCCGTGCCCGTTAAGATCCAGGGTAACCAGCGCTGGTGCAATCCGGGGCGCCTCGTCATGCTCGAAAATTCCGCGCGGATTCTCGACGCAGGCAACAATCGCCCGACCGTCCAGCAACGGACTGCGCAATCCTACCAGCAGCCGCTGCCCGTCAGCGGCCAGATCCAGCGCCTCGACGTTGAACCCGCCACCGCCCTTGACATCGACGATGCTGGCGGAAGCCGCAAGCGCCGGATGCGCCGCCAGCAGAGCGTCTTTCAGGCCCTTGGCGGTTCGCGGATCGACCACCCGGTCATCTTCGATGCGAAAGCGGACCAGCTTTTCGCGCGATTTCTTGCGTCCCCCCCGGCCGTCCAGCGACTGCGATGTGATCGCGTAAATCTCACCCGAAATTCCCAGGGCCAGACCCTCGAGGTCATCCAGTTTCCAGAAGCTATCGTTGAAATCAAACAATCCCTGCTCCAACGGCGTTCGGTCAGCGACAACCCCATCGGGGGCCAGCGCGAAAAGGCTGAACGGATGCTCCTTTTCGTCCTCGACGACAAGGAAACGGCCGTCGGACAGTTGCACGACGGCCGACGGCTCATAAATCCCCGCCAGGGGCAGAAAACCGGGCGATACCGTGCGCATGCAACCTCCAGGAATCAGGCCGGACGGTTGCTTCCGGCCACCATCTTGAACTCGAACAAGCGGCACTCGATGGCACCGTTGAACAGCGGCGTTTTCTTGCTCGGCGTCAGGCGCATCAGCTTGGGCATGCGCAGGTCGGCGGTCAGCAGGTAGCAGTTCCACCCCGCAAACTTGCGCTTCAGCGCACTGCCGAGTTGCGGGTAAAACGCCGCCAGTTCTTCCTGCTCGGACAGGCGCTCGCCGTAGGGCGGGTTGGCGATCAGGATGCCGGAGGGGGCCGGCGCATCGATTTCCAGGATATCGCCGGAACTCAGGGTCACCGCGGGCAGAAGCCCGGCGCGATCGAGGTTGGCCAGCGCGGCGCGCACGGCCACCGGCGAGATGTCGCTGCCGTAGATCTGCGCATGCTGTGCCGGCTTCTCGGCATCCTGGGCGGCGTCGAGCAGGTCTTTCCAAGTTTCCAGCCGGAAATTTCTCAGACGCTGAAAGCCGAAGCTGCGCCCGCCCGCGCCCGGAGCAATGTTCAGCGCCATCTGCGCGGCCTCGACCAGAAAGGTGCCGCTACCGCACATCGGATCGAGCAGCGGCGTACCCGGCTGCCAGCCGGACAGGCGCAGGATGCCGGCTGCCACGTTCTCCTTGAGCGGCGCCTCGACGGTCTTCTGGCGCAGGCCTCGCTGGTAGAGCGGCGCCCCGGAAGTGTCGATGTACAGCGTGCATTCATCGACCGTCAGGAAACCGTGAATGCGCACCTCCGGTTCGCGCGTATCCACGTTCGGGCGCGCGCCCTTGTCGGCGCGGAAGCGGTCGCACACCGCATCCTTGATGCGCAGGGTGATGAACTCCAGGCTCTTGAGCGGACTCTTTACGGCCACCACGTCGACCCGGATCGACTGCTTGGCGGCAAACCATTTCGCCCACGGCGTATCGAGAGCCAGCTTGTAGATGTCGTCCTCCCGGGCGTACTTGCCATTGGCCACGCGCCAAAGAACCCGCGTGGCGATGCGCGAGTGCAGGTTGATGGCGTAGCAGGCCGGCCAGTCGGCGACGAAATGCACGCCGCCGGGAATCGCCTTCAGGTCGGTAACGCCGGCGGCGGCGATGTCTTCGACCAGCAGGGGCTCAAGGCCGCGCGGGCAGGTGGCGAAAAATTTTTCCACTTGAATTCCTAGAAAGGTTTGAGGACGACAAGGACAACCACGATCACCAGAAGGAGTGTCGGCGCTTCGTTGAACCATCGGAACCAGACATGGCTGCGCGCATTGGTTCCGCTGTGGAAATCGCGCAAAAGTCTCCTGCAGTAATGGTTATAGCCGAAGAGCAAGGCCACTGCCGTCAGCTTGGCGTGCAGCCACGGTCCGGTGATGCCGACGACCAGCCACAACCAGAGGCCCGACAGCAAAACCAGGTAGCCGATCGGCGTCATGAAGCGATAGAGCTTGCCCGCCATGAGCAGCAGCCGGTCGCGCTCGGCTGTGCTGCCCGCCGGCACCATGGTCAGGTTGACGAAGATGCGCGGCAGGTAGAACAACCCGGCAAACCAGCTCACCACAAGGATGATGTGCAACGCTTTGACTTCAAGGTAGGCCATGTTTACTCCTTTCCCGCCAGGCGGCGTCGATGCCGTCGACGATCCGTGGATGGCGCAGCCTGGCCCGGAGTTCCCGGTGCAGGCGCCGATTGTCCAGTCGACGCGACTCGCTCATGAACGAGAGCTGAACCGGGGAGATCGTCTTTTCCGCCTCGCTACGCGAAATGCGCGGCGGTCGCGCCAGCCCGAAGCGATCGGCCACCCGGTCGAAATACTCGCCCATTTTCATGTGCGAATCATCGCAGGCGTTGTAGACGCGGTTGGGGCGTCCCCGGCGCAGGGCGGCGCAAGCCAGCATGGCCAGGTCGTCGGCATGAATGTGGTTGGTGAACACGTCGTCCTCGCCGCGCAAGACCGGCGTGCCCTTTTGCAACCGCTCCAGGGGAAGCCGATCCGCAGCGTAGATTCCGGGCGCGCGCAGGATACTGACACAGACTCCGGAACGGCTGCCAAAGCGGCGCAAGCGGCGCTCGGCGTCGACGCGCCGGCGGGCCCGCGCAGTCACGGGACGCAACGGACGCGTTTCGGGAACAAGTTCGCCGCC
The DNA here is from genome assembly GCA_002304785.1 of Candidatus Accumulibacter sp. UBA704. GTDB lineage: Bacteria > Pseudomonadota > Gammaproteobacteria > Burkholderiales > Rhodocyclaceae > Propionivibrio. Next base: position 147,753 of record DBMG01000004.1, read on the forward strand.
GCAATCGCCATAGACGCCGCTGGTGCTGATGTACACAAGGCGCTGTGGTAGACTTTTCCCACGGCATAACGATGCCAGCAGCCGGCGCATGCGGGAATCTTCCGCACCGCGTTCTGGCGGCGGGGCAAAATGCAGGACGATATCGGCCAGACCGGCCAGACGCTTCAAGGTGGACGGCCGATCGAGATCGGCAACCAGCGGATGCACCCCCTTGCCGCGCCAGAATGGCGCCTGCGACGAATCGCGCAACAGGGCGAAAACCCGGTAGCGGCCAAGCAGATGAGGAAGGGTGCGACGGGCAACGTCGCCGCTCCCGACAATGAGAAGTGTTTGCACGGGCGGATTTTACCGGATTACCCAGTAGCGGAGATTTGATGGCATTCAAGATAACCGTTCAGCCCAGTCAGCACACCTTCCAGGCCGAACCCGGCGAATCCGTGCTCGACGCCGCGCTGCGGCACGGACTGATGCTGCCCTACGGTTGCCGCGACGGCGCCTGCGGCGCCTGCCGCGGCAAGGTCTTGAGCGGTTCGGTGGATCACGGCAAGGCGCAGGAGTACGCCCTCGGACAGGCCGACCGCGACGCGGGGCTCGCCCTGTTCTGCTGCGCGAAGGCCCAGGAAGACCTGGTGATCGAGGCCCGCGAGATGCGCTCGTCGATGGAAATTCCGGTAAAGACCCTGCCCGCGCGCATCGAGAAAATGGCCCTGGCCGCTCCCGACGTGATGATCCTCGAGCTCAAGCTCCCGGCAAAGGAACGCCTGCAGTTCCTCGCCGGCCAGTACATCGATATCCTGCTCAAGGATGGCCGGCGCCGTACTTTCTCGCTGGCCAATGCCCCACACGATGACACGCGCCTGCAACTGCACATCCGGCGCGTTCCCGGCGGGCAATTCACGCACCACGTATTCACCGCCATGAAGGAACGCGACCTGCTGCGCATCAACGGACCGCACGGCAGTTTCTTCCTGCGCGAGGACTCGGACAAGCCGATGCTGCTGGTTGCCGGCGGCACCGGCTTCGCCCCAATCAAGGCCGTCATCGAACACGCCATCGCCGAAAACCAGCAGCGTCCGATGACCCTGTATTGGGGCGGACGGCGGCGCGAGGACATCTACCTCTCCGATCTGGCCGAAAGCTGGGCACGCGCGCATTCCCATTTCCACTTCGTGCCGGTGCTCTCCGAACCGGCGCCGGAAGATCGCTGGACCGGGCGAACCGGGTTCGTGCATGCGGCGGCGATGCAGGATTTTCCCGATCTGTCCGGCCACCAGGTGTATGTTTGCGGAGCCCCGGTGATGGTCGCTGCCGCTCGGCGCGATTTTGTCGGACAATGCAGGCTGCCCGAAGACGAATTCATCGCCGATTCCTTCGAGTTTGCCAGCGAAGCCCATGCGGATCCGACTGCCCAACGATAACCGCGTCATCTACTGCACCCACCGCAGCTATAACAGGTTGAAGCCATGCCCGACGTATTCATTTCCCGCCAGCCCCTGATCAATCGCCAGAATCGGATTCTCGCCAACCGGCTCACGCTGCACTTGTTGAAGGGCGCAACGACGCAGGACGCGGCCGCAACCCTGAGCAGCCTGGCCGACTACTGGCCGGCCGATGAGAAACAGGTCTTCATCAACTGCGGCAAGAAGCCCTGCGATATCGGCCTGCTGCAATGGAGCGTGCCGACGAACACCACCCTTGAGGTGCCGGGCGCGTCGTTTGCCGGGCCCGAAGCTGCCGCTTTCATCGCCGCGCTGCAGGCGACGCAGCCCTCGCTCTGCCTGATGATCGACGAACAGGCAAAAGCAGCACTGTCTTCTGGCGTCACTTTCCGTTTCATGGGTTTGAACGCACAGCGCTTCACCGCTGCCCACCTCAAGAGCGCGGCCGCGCAGACCCAGCCCTATGGCATTGGCGTCGCGTTCAACGTATACGACCGGCAAGCCTTTCAGGTCTGCCTGGATGCCGGCGTCAACGCCGCGGCGAGCTGGTTCTTCAAGACCCCCTCGAATGCGCCGGCCAAGGCCCTCAACCCCGGGCAGGCACAGATCATCCGTGTGCTCAACCTGGTGCGCAAAAATGCCGAAGTCAAGGAAATCGAGGCAGCGCTAAAGCAGGACGTCACGCTGTCCTACAAGCTCCTGCGCTACATCAACTCGGCCGGTTTCGGGCTGTCCTGCGAAATCCAGTCGTTCCGCCACGCGGTCACCATTCTCGGCTATGACAAGCTCAACAAATGGCTGTCGCTGCTGCTGGCCACCGCGAGCAAGGATCCGATGGCGCAGGCCCAGATGCATACCGCACTGTGCCGCGCCCGCCTGATGGAAAATCTCGGCCACGGACTGGTGGACAAGAGCGAATACGACAACCTGTTCATCACCGGTGCTTTCTCGATGCTCGAAGCCCTGCTCGGCGTGACCATGGACAAGGTCCTCGAGACGATGAGCCTGCCCGAATCGATCTGCGACGCGCTGCTCGGTCACGGCGGCGTTTACGGTCCTTTCCTCGATCTGGCCATCGCCTGCGAAGGCGAGGACGGAGAAGCCATCGCCGATCAGGCGGCCATGCTGGGTCTTTCGGGCGACCAGTTCAACCAGGCGCTGATGCAGGCGCTGGTGTTCGCCGACACCATGGAAATCTGACGGCGGACCATCATGAGCGAACAATGCTATTGGGTACTACGTTGCGACAATCAGTTCTTCATCGTCACCGATGAATCCTGGGGCAAGACCTTTCCGCACGGACAGGCCACCGATTACGGCAATGCCGGATCGCCGCTCCTGATCGGCAAGTGGCAGGGGTTGCCCTGCTACGCCACCGAGATCGAGCAGATTCCCGAACATGTCCCCGGCGAACTGACGCTGCTGCGCCCGCTTTACGGCATCGGCGGAGCCGAGGCCTTCGCGCTCGCCGGACGCGCCAGCCAGCTCATGGACTGGCGCCGGAACCACCGCTTCTGCGGGCGCTGCGGCACGCCCACGGAGATGAAGTCCGACGAATTCGCCATGATCTGCCCGGCCTGCGGCCTGCTGGCTTATCCGCGCATCTCACCGGCGGTAATGGTCCTGGTCAGTCGCGGCGATGATCTGCTGCTCGCACGCAGCCCGCATTTCCGCCCCGGCATTTTCAGCGCGCTGGCCGGCTTCGTCGAAGCAGGTGAAACAATTGAGCACTGCGCGGTGCGCGAAGTACGCGAGGAAGTCGGCATCGAGATAGCCAACCTGCGCTACTTCCGCAGCCAGCCGTGGCCCTTCCCCGATTCCCTGATGATTGCCTTCTTCGCCGATTACGCCGGTGGCGAGATCACGCCGGACCCCAAGGAAATCGAAGCCGCCGACTGGTTCCCGCGTAGCGCACTCCCACCCCTTCCAGACCAGGCGAGCATTGCCCGCCACCTGATCGACGCGGCGTGTAGGTAGGTCGTTCGGTTCAGAGGTGCCGTTCAATCACCTTCACCAGCGTAGCAACGGCAGGGGCGATGGCTTTCTCGGGCACGGCGGCAAAGCCGAGGTTGAGACCGGCGCGGCTGTTGTGCTTGTCGGCGTAGTACATGGACAGCGGCCGGCAGACGACGCCTTCGGCGAGTGACTGCGCGGCGATCTGCGCATCGTCGACCGGCGCGTTGAAGCGGTAGAGAAGCTGCAGGCCGGCGTGCCCGCCTGACACACTGACTGCATTCCCCAGCCGCGATTCCATCTCCTGTCGCAGGATGTCACGTCGCTCCTGATAGATGACGCGCATGCGCTTGATGTGCGCGGTGAAATGGCCGTCGTCGATGAACTCCGCCAGCGCCGCCTGTTCGGTCATGCGTCCGCCCCGGTAGAGCTCCGAATTTCCGATGACGAAGGCATCGACCAGATCTTCCGGCAGGACCATGTAGGCCAAGCGGATGCCGGGGAACATGACCTTGCTCAGCGTGCCTAGGTAAATCACCCGCTGGCGCCGGCAAAGTCCGAACAGCGAGGCCACCGGACGTTCGTCGTAGCGCAGTTCGTTGTCGTAGTCATCCTCGATGATCCACGAGCCGGACTGGAAGGCACCCTCCAGAAGTTCAAGCCGACGGTCGAGCGACATCACCGTTCCGGTCGGGTACTGGCTGGAGGGCGAGGTGAACACCAGTCGCGGCGGTTGCGCCCAGTCGTCGTCGGTCGGTGCCAGACCCTTGGCATCGAGCGAAATGGGTTTGATTTCCAGCCCCGCCGCGCTGAGCACGTTGCGTGCGCCCCAGTAACCGGGCTCCTCGACCCATACCCGGTCGCCCTGATCGGCGAGCATGCGCGCGCACAGGTCCAACCCCTGGTGCGAGCCGTTGATGACCACGATCTGCTTCGGATCGACGACCATCATGCGCGTCACGCGCAGGTAACCCGCCAGCGCCACCTTGAGCGGCCCGTAGCCGAGATGGGTGTAATGCAGCAGGCGCGACTGACCCGCGTGCAGGTACTTGCCCAGCAATCGGCGCCACAGACTGAACGGAAACTGATCGACATCGGGCACGCCGGGCATGAATGCACCATTCTGGATCACACTGCTGGCTGCGCTGTTCACAATGGACGTACCGCGCCGCGACAATCCCTCGCGCCGCGTGCCGATCAAGCGTTTCGGCGCCGCTGGCTTGCTGGCCGCGTCGACCACGTTGGAGACATAGGTGCCGTCGCCGACACGCCCTTCCAGGTAGCCCTCGACAAGCAACTGCTCGTAGGCACGAACCACGGTGTTGCGCCCCAGGTCGAGCTCTTCGGCGAGCATCCGCGTCGGCGGCAGCTTGACCCCTTGCTGCAGGGTTCGGTTGAGGATGGCCTGGCGTAGCGCCATGTATAGCCGGATGCGCAGCTTGTCCGCGGCCGGCTGTTGGTCCAGATATTGCGTGACGACCTCGACGATCAGGCGAAGTTCCATCAATCCCCCCAGGATTGGTTCCATCAAAATCGGAAAAATTGGTTCTCATTTTGTCCAATAGTGCCCCTATGATCAACTCGACGGCAACGAAGCAGCCTGCCGACAGGAGGAAGCAAGACATGACGACTATCGCAAGCAGGATTGACGGCGCACCGCACGTGACCTTCCGCAAGGTGCAGAAGACCTATGACGGCGAGAACCTGATCGTGCGCGACCTGAACCTCGACATCCGGCGCGGCGAGTTCCTCACCCTGCTCGGACCGTCGGGCTCGGGCAAGACCACCTGCCTGATGATGCTGGCCGGTTTCGAGACCCCGACCAGCGGCGAGATCCGTCTCGGCGACAAGGTCATCAACACCGTGCCGCCACACAAGCGCAACATCGGCATGGTGTTCCAGAACTACGCGCTGTTCCCGCACATGACGGTGAGCGAGAACCTGCGTTTCCCGCTGGCCATCCGCAAGCTGCCTGCCGCCGAAATCGACAAAAAGGTGGCCCGGGCTCTGGACATGGTCCAGCTCGGCAGCTTCGGCGACCGCTACCCGCAGCAGATGTCGGGCGGCCAACAGCAGCGAGTGGCGTTGGCCCGCGCGCTGGTCTTCGACCCGGAGTTGGTGCTCATGGACGAACCGCTCGGCGCCCTCGACAAGCAGTTGCGCGAGCACATGCAGATCGAGCTCAAGCACATTCACGAAAAGCTGGGCATCACCATCGTCTTCGTCACGCACGACCAGAGCGAGGCGCTGACCATGTCTGACCGCATCGCGGTGTTCAACCAGGGCATCATTCAGCAGCTCGACGACCCGACCGCGCTCTATGAAAAGCCGGCCAACAACTTTGTGGCCAACTTCATCGGTGAGAACAACGCACTGCCCGGCTACGTCGAGTCGGTCCATGGCGAAACCTGCCAGGTCAAGCTGGACAACGGCGCCCGCGTGCAGGCCAGCCTGGGCAACCCCGTCAAGCGCGGCGACCGCACGATGCTTTCGGTGCGCCCGGAGTGCGTCCAGCTCAACGTCCAGTCGCTGGGCTGCGCCAACCGGCTCGGCGGCTACGTGCGCGAGGTCATCTACCTTGGCGACCACCTGCGCGTGCGCGTCGAACTGGCCGGGCGCAAGGAGATCATCGTCAAGGCCCCCGCGGCCCAGCACAAACACCGTTTCGACATGGGCGATGCGATCCATGTCGGAATCAACCCCGAGCAACTGCGCGCGCTCGATCCGGCGATCGGCGCGCCTGGAGCAGCTCCCTGACCATGCAAAGCCCCTCAACCCCCTGCCAATTTTTTGACCAGGAGTATTCAATGAGCCATACCCTCTCGAAAGCACGCCCGATCGCTGCCGCCCTTGCCGCCATGAGTCTTCTGGCGGGCACGGCCAGCGCCGATGTCACCGTGATCTCTTTCGGCGGCACCAACCAGAAGGCGCAAGCCAAGGCGTTCTATGAGCCCTACGCCAAGGCTGCCGGCAGCAAGGTCGTTCCCGGCGAGTACAACGGCGAACAGGCCAAGATCAAGGCCATGGTCGAGGCCAAGAACGTGTCGTGGGACGTCGTCGAGGTCGAATCGCCGGAGCTCGCGCGCGGCTGCGAGGAAGGCCTGTACGAGAAGCTCGATTACGGCAAGATCGGACCCAAGGCCGACTTCGTCCCCGCCGCCGTAACCGAGTGCGGTATCGGCATCTTCGTGTGGTCGACGATCCTCGCCTACAACTCCGACACGCTGAAAACCGCGCCGACGTCTTGGATCGATTTCTGGGATCTCAAGAAATTCCCCGGCAAGCGCGGCATGAGGAAAGGCGCGAAATTCACTCTGGAATTCGCGCTGGTCGCCGACGGCGTCAAACCGGAAGAGGTGTACAAGACGCTCGGCACCAAGGCCGGGGTCGAGCGCGCATTCAAGAAACTCGACCAGATCAAGTCGAGCATCCAGTGGTGGGAAGCCGGCGCGCAACCGCCGCAACTCCTGGCCGCCGGCGACGTGGTGATGACCACCGCCTACAACGGGCGCATCGCCACGGCGCAGAAGGAAGGCAAGACCAACCTGAAGATCGTGTGGACCAACAACATCTACGACTTCGACCTGTGGGGCATCCCGGTCGGAACGACGAAGAAGGACGAGGCCTACAAGTTCATCGCCTTCGCCAGCAAGCCGGAAAACCAAGCGGTATTCGCAGGCGAGATTCCCTACGGGCCGACCAACCTGAAGGGTACGGCGCTGGTCGACAAAAAGATCGTTCCTGAATTGCCGACCGCTCCGCAGAACATGAAGGGCGCCTTCGCCAGCAACACCCAGTTCTGGGTCGAGCACGGTGAGGATCTGGAACAGCGCTTCAACGCCTGGGCCGCGAAGTAACCGACTGACGAAAGGGGCGGCGTCCGTTCCACGGACGCTGCCGGACCTAGCGATGCGCGAGGACAATGCCATGACCCAGCTGACCGCCACCCTGCCGCGGGGAATGGCCGCCGAAGCGGCCGTCCCGCTGAAGACGCAGCTTCGCCGCGCCGAGCGGATGAAGAAGCTCAAGTATGGCGCGCTGATCGCGCCGCTGGTGGTATTCCTGCTGTTCACCTTCGTATGGCCAATCACTGCGCTCTTGAAGCGGAGCGTCGATAACCCCGAAATTGTTGCCGCCTTTCCGGCGACCAGCGGGCTGCTGCGCGATTGGGATGGACGATCGCTGCCGTCCGATGCCGTCTTCGCTTCGTTTGCCGACGAAATGGGCAAGACCCGGGGCACGCCGGTTTTCGCCAGCGCCGCCAAGCGCCTGAACATGGAGTTGCCCGGTTTCCGCACGCTGATGATGAAGACCGCCCGGGCGATGCCACCCACCGACGGCCAGACCGCCCGCGAGGCGTTCGTTGCCGCCGACGAGCGCTGGGGTGACGTCGCCACCTGGCAGTACCTCGGCCGCAACGCCTCGCCCACGACCGCGCGCTACCTGCTCGCCTCGGTCGACCGCAAGTACGACGACGCCGGCCACGTCGTTCAAACCGACGCCGACGAAGCGATCTACGTCGCGGTCCTGAAACGCACTTTCGGCATGTCGGCGGTCGTCACCGTCTTCTGCCTGCTGCTCGGCTTCCCGCTCGCCTACCTGATGGCCACGCAGCCGGCACGCATCGCCAACGTGCTGATGATCTTCGTCCTGCTGCCGTTCTGGACCTCGATCCTGGTGCGCGTCGCCGCCTGGCTGGTGTTGCTGCAGAGCGAGGGCCTCGTCAATCAGGCGCTGCGCGCCGTGGGCCTGATCGAGAAGCCGTTGCAACTCGTCTTCAACAGCACCGGCGTGTATATCGCCATGGTGCACATCCTGCTGCCCTTCATGATCCTGCCGATGTACAGCGTCATGAAAGGCATCTCGCCGGCCTACGTGCGCGCCGCCGTATCGCTCGGCTGCCCGCCGTTCAAGAGCTTCTGGAAGGTGTACTTCCCGCAGGCGCTGCCGGGCGTCGGCGCCGGGGGACTGCTGGTGTTCATCCTGTGCATGGGCTACTACATCACCCCCGCGCTGCTCGGCAGCCCGAAAGAGCAGATGGCCAGCTACTTCGTCGCCTTCTACACCAACCAGACGATCAACTGGGGCATGGCCGCCGCGCTCTCGGCGATCCTCTTCGCCGCCACGCTGGTGCTGTACATGGTCTATTCGCGCCTAGTCGGGCGCCAGGAACTGGCCGCCAAAGCCCGCTGAAAAAGGAAAGCCGACATGATCGCCGCCTACGCCACACCCCTCGAACGTGTCTGGTACTACGCCTTCCGCATCTTCTGCGGCCTGGTGCTGATCTTCCTGATGCTGCCGATCCTGGTCATCGCGCCGCTGTCGTTCAACGCCGACTCGTTCCTGCTCTACCCGATGTCCGGCTTTTCGCTGCAGTGGTACGAGGAGTTCTTCACCTCGCCAGCATGGCGGCAGGCGTTCATGAACAGCTGCATCGTCTCGCCTTTCGCCACACTGCTCGCCATGGCGCTCGGCACGCCGGCCGCGGTCGGCCTCACCCGTATCGATTTTCCCGGCAAGGCGCTGCTCACCTCGATCCTGATCTCGCCGATGGTCGTGCCGGTGGTCATCGTCGGCGTCGCCACCTACCTCGTGTTCGCGCCGGCCGGGCTCTCCGGCAGCTACCTCGGGCTGATCCTGGTGCATGCCGCGCTCGGCGTGCCCTTCGTCGTCACGACGGTGTCGGCGACCCTGCAGGGCTTCGATTTCAACCTGGTGCGCGCCGCCGCCAGCCTCGGCGCCAATCCGCTGACCGCGTTCTTCAAGGTCACGCTGCCGCTCGTCGCGCCGGGCGTGATTTCCGGCGGCCTGTTCGCCTTCGGCACCTCGTTCGACGAGGTCGTCGTCACCCTCTTCCTCGCTGGTCCCGAGCAGAGCACGCTGCCGCGCCAGATGTTCGCCGGCATCCGCGAGAACATCAGCCCGACCATCGCCGCCGTGGCCACCATCCTCACCGTGCTATCGACGCTGATGCTGATTACACTGGAATGGCTGCGGCGGCGCGGCGAGCGCATGCGCGGCACCGGACGCTGACTTTCCTATCCTCGAATTCCCTACTGGAGCCGACCATGCTCAACATTAAGGACAACGGCATTTTACGCCAGCAATGCTTCATCAACGGCGCCTGGCTGGACGCCGACGCATCCGATACGATCACCATCCGCAACCCCGCCACCGGCGAGGCGCTGGGCACCGTGCCGAAGATGGGCGCCGCCGAGACGCGCCGCGCCATCGACGCCGCCAACGTGGCACTGCCCGGCTGGCGCGCGAAAACCGCTGGCGAGCGAGCCAGGCTCCTTCGCCGCTGGTACGAGCTGCTGATAACGCACCAGGACGATCTCGGCCTGCTGATGACCTCCGAACAAGGCAAGCCGCTGGCCGAGGCAAAGGGCGAGATCGCGTACGCCGCGGGCTACCTCGAATGGTTCGCCGAGGAAGGCAAGCGCGCCTACGGCGAAATCGTGCCGCCGAACCTCCCGGAACGGCGCATCCTGGTCACGCGCGAGCCGGTCGGCGTCTGCGCGGCGATCACCCCGTGGAACTTCCCGTCCGCGATGATCACGCGCAAGGCCGGCGCGGCGCTCGCCGCAGGCTGCACGATGGTAGTCAAGCCCGCCAGCCAGACGCCGTTCTCGGCGCTGGCGCTCGCCGAACTCGCCGCCCGCGCTGGCATCCCGGCGGGCGTGTTCAACGTCGTCACCGGCTCGGCCAAGGCCATTGGCGGCGAAATCTGCGCCAACCCCATCGTGCGCAAGCTGTCCTTCACCGGCTCGACCGAAATCGGTTCCGAACTGATCGCGCAGTGCGCGCCGACGGTCAAGAAGTTGTCGATGGAACTCGGCGGCAACGCGCCGTTCATCGTCTTCGACGACGCCGATCTGGATGCCGCCGTCGCCGGCGCCATCGCCTCGAAATACCGCAACGCCGGGCAGACCTGCGTGTGCGCCAACCGCCTGCTGGTGCAGGACGGCGTCTATGACGCCTTCGCCGAGAAGCTGGCCGTCGCCGTCGCCGCGCTCAAGGTCGGCAACGGCGTCGAGCCGGGCGTCACGCAAGGGCCGCTGATCGACCGGCACGCGCTGGAGAAGGTCGAGGAACTCGTCGCCGACGCCACGGCGCGGGGCGCCCGTGTGATCTGCGGCGGCAAACCGCACGCGCTCGGCCAGACCTTCTTCGAGCCGACCATCCTCGCCGACGTGACCCCCGCGATGCGCGTGGCGCGCGAGGAGATCTTCGGCCCGGTCGCCCCGCTGTTCCGCTTCCACACCGAGGAAGACGCGATCCGCATGGCCAACGACACCGAATTCGGCCTCGCCTCATACTTCTTCGCCCGCGACGTCGGGCGCATCTTCCGCGTCTCGGAGGCGCTCGAATACGGCATGGTCGGCGTCAACACCGGAATGATTTCCACCGAGATCGCCCCCTTCGGCGGCGTGAAGTCGTCCGGCCTCGGCCGCGAAGGCTCACGCCACGGCCTCGACGACTACCTCGAAATCAAATACGTCTGCGTGGCCGGCCTCGGCAGATAGCCCCCTTTTCAGAACCCGACAGGAGACCCCTCGATGAATTCCATGACCGATTTGAAAACCCAGACCAACGACGCCCTGATGGCGCGGCGCGCGGCGGCGCTGCCGCGCGGCGTCGGGCAGGCGCACGGCGTGTTCGCGGTG
>DBMG01000169.1 GCA_002304785.1 Candidatus Accumulibacter sp. UBA704
GGGCCGCCGCGGTATTCGCCGTGGACTTCCTCCTTCCACACCTGCGACAACGCCGACTCGATGTAGGCCGATCCTGCACCGAGGAAGGCGATGGCCCACATCCAGAACACCGCGCCCGGACCGCCGAAGAAAATCGCCGACGCGACGCCGGTGATGTTGCCCGTACCCACCCGCCCGCCGAGCGCCATGGCGAAACCCTGGAAAGAGGATACGCCGCTGGACGACGCCTTGCCGTCGAACAACTGGGCAACCATGTCCTTGATCAGGCGCAGCTGCGGAAAGCGCATGAGAACGGAGAAAAAGATTCCGGCACCCAGACAACCGTAAATCATAATCTGGCTCCAGAAGAAATCATCGACAGCAACCGACAGGTTCAGCAGATTCATTGTTATTTGCCCCTAACGAGTATGTTTGAACTGCGACGGAAACTCCCCTAATCTGGCATTTCTGATGGTTTTGCTTTACGGTGCGCCAGACAGTCGAAAAGTATAGCCGCACAGCCCGACCCGATAGCAAGCGAATTATCAGTATTCCGAATGAATCATAAGCAACGCTAATACAACAAACGCATCGGACGCCTCGTACTTCCCAGCCATGACACCCTTCACCCCCGACCTACTCGAATGTCTAGCCGCCATCGTCGAAGAAGGCGGTTTCGAACGCGCGGCCAAGCGTCTGTCGATTACCCAGTCGGCCGTGTCGCAACGGCTGCATTCGCTCGAAACCCAGGCCGGCACCGTGCTCATCGTGCGCGGCCGGCCGCTGCGGGCGACGCCCGCTGGCCGAATCCTACTGCGCCACGCCATGCAGATGCGCCTCCTGCACACCGACCTGGAAGTCGATCTGCGCAAGCTGAGTCCGGGCACGGCCGGCAGTGCACGCAACCAGGAACGCATCTCGATTGCCGTCAACGCCGACAGCATCGCCACTTGGGCGCTACCCACCTTCGACGGACTGGTACGCGACGGCCTGCCGCTGGAAATCATTGCCGACGACCAGGATTTCACCCAGGACTGGCTGCGCGAAGGACAGGTGCTGGGATGCGTGACCACCTTGGCGCAGGCGCTGCGCGGCTGCAAGGTTGTTCCCCTGGGGGCAATGGAGTACGTGGCGGTCGCCACCCCGCAGACACTGCAGAAATACTGCCCGACCGGCGTCTCCCCACAGTGCGTGCGCCAGATTCCCTTCATCGCTTTCAATCGCAAGGACGACCTGCAAACCGAATTCGTCCGCCGCGCATTCCGCGTCAAGCAGATCAACCTGCGGCAGTGCTTCGTCCCCAGTTCCGAGGGCCAGGTACGGGCGGTCCTTGCCGGCTGGGGCGCCAGCGTAGTCCCCGAGTTGCTGGTCCGCCCGTTGCTGGAAACAGGCCAACTGGTCAATCTGGCGCCGGCGTCCGCGCTGCCGGTCAACCTGTACTGGCACTGCTGGAACCTCGATTCGCCTCTGCTCGACGAACTGACGCGGGCGATCACGGCAGCCGCCGGCTCTGCTCTCGCGACCGCGGCCGATCCTCATCCGAAAACGGATTGACCCCGACCGGATGCGCGGAGATACTTGGACTGCGCTTGTTGGATCGCATCCGGAACAAAATCGCCGCGCTCCTGTCTGCCACCACACAACTTCGAACAAGAGTCCATCATGCCAAAACCATCTCTCAGATACCTGCAGCTGCTGTCCGAGAAGTACCCGACCATCCAGGCGGCATCGACAGCGGTCATCAATTTCTCTTCGCAGCTGCAGCTGCCCAAGGGAACCGAGCATTTCCTGTCCGACGTTCACGGCGAGCATGAAGCCTTCAACCACGTCATCCGCAACGGTGCCGGGGCGATCTGGCGCCAGATCGAGGAAATGTTCGGCAACACGCTGTCCAAGTCGGAACGACGCAACCTGGCCACGTTGATCTACTACCCGGAACTCAAGATCCCGCTGATGCTGCAGACGGTCGAGGACAAGGAGGAATGGTTCCGCCTGAAGATCGTCCGTCTGGTCAAGTTCTGCCGCAGCCTGGCGGCCAAGTACCGGCGCTCGACGGTGCGCAGTTTCCTCCCGGGTGATCTGGCGGAAACGATCGAGGAATTGCTCTACGATCAGGACGGCTCGGAATTCAAGGCGGTGTACTACCAGAACCAGATCGATACCATCGTCTCAACCGGCAGCGCCCCGACGTTCATCACCACCATCGCCGCACTGATCCGGCGGCTGGCCGTCGAACGGCTGCATGTCATCGGCGACATCTACGATCGCGGCCCCGGCGCGCACATCATCATGGACCTGCTGATGGACTACCACGACGTGGATATCCAGTGGGGCAACCACGACATCCTGTGGATGGGCGCCGCATCCGGCAGCGAGGCCTGCATCGCCAACGTCATCCGCACCAGCCTGCGCTACGGCAACCTGGAAACGATGGAGAACGGCTACGGCATCAGCCTGATCCCGCTCGCCTCGTTCGCGCTGGAAGCCTACAAGAACGACCCGTGCAAGCGCTTTATTCCCAAGGTGTCACCGGAAGACAATTTCACCGAACAGGAAGTCCGGCTGATGGCGCAGATGCAGAAGGCCATGGCCGTCATCCAGTTCAAGCTGGAAAGCCAGATCATCAAGCGCCGCCCGCACTACCACATGGAAGACAGGCTGCTGCTCGACAAGGTCGACTACGAACGCGGGGTTGTCGACATCGGTGGCACCGAGTACCCGCTGCTCGACACGATGTTCCCGACGATCGACCCGAAGCATCCGGATGTGCTGACCGAGGAAGAACAAGCGGTCATGGAAAAGCTCAAGCTCTCCTTCGTCAACAGCCAGCGGCTCCAGCAGCATGCGCGCTTCCTGTTCTCCAACGGCAGCATCTACCTGATCCACGACGGCAACCTGCTCTACCACGGCTGCATCGCCATGGACGACGACGGCGAGTTCCGCGCCTTCAACGTCGACGGCAAGGCGTTCGCCGGCAAGGCGTTTCTGGACCGTGTCGACCGCCTGGCGCGCCAGGGCTATTTCGCCACGGATAATCCGGCTATCAAGCAGTACGGCATGGATGCCATGTGGTTCCTGTGGTGTGCCCCCCAATCGCCGCTGTTCGGCAAGGAGAAGATGGCCACGTTCGAACGCTACTTTCTTGCCGATAAAGCGACTCACGTGGAGAAGCGCAACCCCTACTACACCCTGCGCGACACCGAGGAGAACGCGCGCAAGATCCTCACCGAGTTCGGGCTCGACCCGGAAAAGGGCTGCATCATCAACGGCCACGTTCCGGTCAAGGTGGCCAAGGGCGAACGGCCGATCAAGGCCAACGGCAAGCTCATTGTCATCGACGGCGGATTCTCCCGCGCTTACCAGAAGGAAACGGGCATCGCCGGCTATACGCTGATCTCTAACTCGCGCGGACTGCTGCTCGCGGCGCACCAGCCGTTCGAGTCGACACAGAAAGCGGTATCCGAGGAGATCGACATCGACAGCGAGACCGAGATCATCCACACGCACCCGCACCGTCTGCGCGTCAAGGACACCGACCGCGGCAAGGAAATCCAGAACCAGATCGGTGACCTCGAAGCATTGCTGCACGCTTACCGCGAGGGGGCGATCAAGGAACACAACGTTTAGGATTGCCAATGGACCTTCAACTCGACAGCAAACACGTCCTGATCAGCGGTGGCAGCAAGGGCATCGGCCTGGCCTGCGCCAAGGGTTTTCTCGCGGAGGGCGCGAGGGTTTCGCTGGTTTCGCGCGACCTCGGCCACCTCGAATCGGCCCGATCGTCGCTGCTCGGCGACTTTCCGGGCGCGGAAGCGCGCATCGCGCTGTTCCCGGCCAATCTGCGCGACCCCGAGATGGCCGCCGTGGTCGTCGACCACGCGGAGCAAGTCGCGCCGATCGACATCCTGGTCAACTGCGCCGGCGCCGCCAAGCGGACGCCGCCCGACGAATTGACGCCGCAGCACTGGCGCGAGGCGATGGACGCCAAGTATTTCACCTACATCCATCTGATCGATCCGGTGATCAAGCGCATGGCGGCACGCGGATCGGGCGTGATCCTCAACGTCGTCGGCAGCGGCGGCAAGATCGCGAAGCCCGTGCATCTGCCCGGCGGAGCGGCGAACGCCGCCCTGATGCTGGTCAGTGCGGGCCTGGCGGCGGGCTATGGCCCGCGCGGAATCCGCGTCAACGCCATCAACCCCGGCACGACGCGAACGGAACGGATGCAGGCCGGGCTGGAAGTCGAGGCACGCACGCACCGCATCAGCTTCGAGGAAGCCTTGGCCAAGGCCAGTTCCGGCCTGCCGCTCGGTCGTGTCGCCGAGCCCGAGGAGATCGCCAACGCAGTCGTGTTCCTCTGCTCACCGAAAGCCAGCTACATCTCCGGCGCCATCGTGTCGATGGACGGAGCAGTCACACCGATGGTGGTCTAGACGCGGCCTGTCGCTGCCGGCCGAATCGCCGGCAGCCTGACACTGTCCGGGAAAGCGATCCTCAAGAGACGCGATCTCCCGCCGTTCGAGGAATTCGCCCCGCAGATCGGCCCGTTTACGGAACGGCCAAAACGCCCATGAAAACTTCATTCTCCCCAAGGCATCTGATCGTCGCGACCGCACTCGCCATCGCGCTCTGGCTGGCGCTGGGGCCGCTTGCCGCTGCCAACCCGCTCGCGGCGCGCAGCGCGGCCGTCGTCCTGGTCACGCTGGCGCTCTGGAGTACCGGCGCATTGCCGCCGTACCTGACCAGCCTGATCTTCTTCGGCCTGATCCTGATCTTCGGACTCGCCCGACCCGATCTCGTTTTTTCCGGCTTCGGCTCCGCCGCCGTCTGGCTGATCGTTTCCGGATTCATCATCGGCGCGGCGATCACGACATCGGGCCTCGGGCAACGCATGGCCTCGGTGCTCGCCCCGCTGCTCGCGGGGAGCTTCGCGCGGATGATCGGGGGCCTGACGCTGGCCTCGACGGCCCTGGGTTTCGTCATGCCTTCGTCCGTCGGTCGGGCAGTGGTCCTGGTCCCGGTCGGCATGGCGCTGGCCGACCGCGTGGGTTTCGGCAAGGGCTCGAACGGACGAATCGGCATCGCCGTTACGCTGGCCATGGCCTGCAACATGCCGAGCTTCGCCATCCTGCCGGCGAACATCCCCAACATGATTCTGGCCGGCGCCAGCGAAACGCTGCACCGCACGAGTTTCGGCTACACGGATTACCTGCTGCTGCACTTCCCGATCCTCGGCATCGTCAAATCGGCGCTGATGATCGGCCTGGTGTTGGTGATGTTCCCGGCGAGGATTGATCCGCGGGAGGCACAGGCCGGATCCGCCCCCCCAGCGGAGACCGAGGACAAACCGGCCGACTCCGGCGCCCAGCGCCGTGTCGCCATCATCCTGCTGGCCACGCTGGCGTTGTGGATGACGGACAGCCTGCACGGCATCAACCCGGCCTGGATCGGAATCGCCACGGCGGTCATTCTCCTGCTGCCCCGTCTCGGAGTCGTCGCGCCGAAGTCCTTCAACGCCGCGGTCGATTTCGGAATGGTGCTTTTCGTCGCCGCGGCGCTCGGGCTCGGCGCCGTGGTCAACGCCTCGGGGCTGGGGCGACTGGTCGGGCACACGCTCGAACATATCCTGCCCCTGTCGCCCGGCCGGGAGGCGCTTAACTTTTTCTCCCTCTCGGCGATGTCCACGCTGACCGGCATCGTGACCACCATTCCCGGCGTGCCGACCGTATTGACGCCGATGGCGCCGGATCTGGCCAAAGCGTCGGGCTTCACTCTGCCGGCCGTGCTGATGACCCAGGTCATCGGGTTCTCGACGGTCCTCTTTCCCTATCAGGTCGGCCCGCTGATCGTCGCGATGCAACTCTCCGGCGAAAAGCTGGGCCACCTGCTGAAAATCACGCTGCCGCTGGCACTGATCACCTTCGTCGTGCTGCTCCCGCTCGATTACCTGTGGTGGAAGCTGCTGGGCTGGCTCTGAATCAGCGCCGTTCCAGCTCGCCCGGCGTGCACCCGAAGAGCGTCCGAAACGCCGCGATGTACGCCGACGGCGAATCGTAGCCGTAGTCGAGCGCGACACGCGTCACCGAGTGTCCGGCCTCGAGCCCGCCGAGCGACAGCATCAGACGCAAGCGCTGGCGCCAGACACGAAACGGCATGCCCGTTTCCCGCCGGAACAGCCGCGCCAGGTTACGCTCGGAGGCCGCCGCCTGTTCGGCCCATCGCGCCAGTGTCCGCCGATCACCCGGCGATTCCAGCAGGACAACATAAATGGCCTGCAGCCGCGGGTCGCGCGGCAGTTCCAACGAGAAGGAGGCCTCCGGCAAGGCTTCAAGCTGGTCCGCGAGCACCCACACCAGCCGCGCTTCGGGCCCGTCGAGCGGATAATCCGGCGGCAGCGCGCTCGCCGCCTTGATCAGTTCGCGCACCAGCAGGGACACGTGCAGCACCCGGCAGCGATCGCCGCCCAGGGGGAAAAGCACCGGATCAAGATAGAAACTGCGCATCTCGACCTGCCCGAGATTGATCACCTGATGCTCCAGTCCGGCCGGAATCCATACCGCGCATTGCGGCAGCGCCACGTAGTTGCCGGCCGGCGTACGGATATCGAGCACCCCTTCGATGGCGTAGGAGAGTTGCCCCCACGCGTGCCGATGCACGGCGCTGAACGTACCGGCCGAAAGCGACTCGACGCGGGCGAACAGCGGCCGCGGCAACGCGTCGAGCGCCGGCAGCGAACGCTCGGATCGCAATGGGGACGGCCGGGGTCTGGTCATGGCTGGTTGGCGATATTGAACGGCGGATTAACGGCAGTCGGCAATTCCTTTGCCGTTTATAGTGCAATACCCGTACCTCGGCAAGAGTGCCATACGTTTCCCGTTTTAGGTTTCCACGGAGTTGCCCATGCTTTCGCTGCTGTCCGGCGCGATCCGCCGCCTGTCCCGTGACTGGTTCCTGCTCGGCATGCTGACCGCCGTGCTGCTCGCGTCGTTCTTTCCCGAAGCCGGAAAGAGCGGTGGCTGGTTGCACATGGAAAAGGCCGTGGATATCGGCGTGGCCATCGTATTCTTCCTGCACGGTCTCACGATTTCACTGGAAAGCTTCAAGGCCGGGCTGATGCGCTGGCCGGTGCATGTCATCGTGCAGGTGCTGACCTTCGCCGTTTTTCCGCTGCTCTTCTACCCTTTCCGCGCTCTCTTCGGAATCTTCATCCCGCCGGCGTTGATGATGGGTTTCCTTTACCTGTGCGTGCTGCCCTCCACGATCACGTCGTCGGTGGCAATGACCGGCATGGCGCGCGGCAACGTGCCGGCCGCCATTTTCAATGCCACGCTGTCGAGCCTGATCGGCATCCTGATGACACCGCTGCTTGTCAATCTGATGGCCGACGCCCACGGGGCGACGGACTTGCCGTTGCTCGACACGATCGTCGGCATCGCGCGCATGCTCCTGCTGCCGCTCATCGTCGGGCAGTTGCTGCGGCCGCTGCTGTTCGGCTGGTTCAACCGCTACAAGGCGGTGACCGGCAAGCTCGACAAGCTGGTGATCCTGATGCTGGTGTTCGCCGCCTTCTGCGACTCGGTGGCGGCGGGCCTGTGGCGCAGCCACGGCGTGGAGATCATCGTCGCCACGCTGATCGGCGCGGCAGTACTGCTCGCGGTCGTCCTGGGGCTTTCTACGGCACTGGCGCGGCGGCTCGGGTTCAATGTCGAGGACGAGATCACCATCGTCTTCTGCGGCTCCAAGAAAACGCTCGCCTCCGGCGTACCGATGGCCGCGCTGCTGTTCGGGGCGAACCCCTCGCTCGGGCTGATCGTCCTGCCGATCATGTTCTACCACCAGTTGCAGCTATTCGTCTGCTCGCTGCTCGCCGCGCGCTACGCGCGGCGATAGCCCCTCATCACCGCGTCATCCACTTAAGGG
>DBMG01000194.1 GCA_002304785.1 Candidatus Accumulibacter sp. UBA704
TCGATGACTTCGGCATCGATGCCTTTCTTCGCCAGTTCGTCCGCGGCGGCGAGCGACTGGAACACCATGTCGCCGTAGGTGGCAATGGTGACGTCCTTGCCCTTGCGCACGATTTTTGAGCCGCCGAGATGAAACTCCTCATTGGCATCGTACAGCTCGAACATCGGGTCGCGCATGAGCCGAGTGAACACCGGTCCCGGGGTGTCCAGAGCAATGTCGAAGGCAGCGGAGGCGGCCGCCGTGTCGGCTGGAACGAGCACCTTCATCTGCGGGATCGTCGTCATGAAGGCAATATCCTCGGTCGACTGGTGGGTGACCCCGTCGATGGCGGCCGTAAGCCCGCCGTGGCTGGAGAGGAATTTCACGTTCAGGTGCGGGTAGCAGATGAACGAGCGAATCGCCTCGACGGCGCGCATGGTGATGAATACCCCGTAGCCGCACACGACGACGCTGCGGCCTTCAGCCGCCATGCCGGCAGCGGCAGAGACGGTGCCGATTTCGGCAATGCCCATGTTGAAATACCGCTCGGGATACTTCTCCTTGAACAGATAGGAGTGGGTCGATTTCGCCAGGTCGGACTCGAAGACCACGAAATCCTTGTTCGTTTCTCCGCGCTCGGTCATTCTTCCCGCAAAAGCGCGCCGGGTGGGGGTTTTGGCTGGTGCGAGGTTCATGATTCGACTCCTTCAAGTTCTTTGCAGGCTTGCAACTCGTCGCAGGCTTTCTTGTATTGCTCGTCGTTGGGCGCCTTGCCGTGCCAATCGAGCTGATGCTCCATGAAATTGACGCCCTTGCCCTTGACCGTGTTGGCGAGGATGCAGATGGGCTTCCCGGCCCGGGCGTTCCTGGCCTTGGTGAGGGTCGTCAGCACATCGGCCATGTCGTGACCGTCCATGGTCATCACATCGAAGCCGAATGCGCGGAATTTGGCGTCTACCGGTTCGATCGGCATCACTTCGTCGATCGTGCCATCGAGCTGCAGGTTGTTCATGTCAACGATGGCGACGAGGTTGTCCAGCTTGTATTTTGCCGCGGCGAGCGACGCTTCCCAGATGACGCCTTCGTCGAGTTCGCCGTCGCCGAGAACGGCGAATACCTTGTAGTCCTTCTTCTTCAACAGCTTGCCTTCCATGGCGATGCCGACAGCCTGGGCAAATCCCAGTCCGAGCGATCCCGTCGACGCGTCGAGGCCAGGAAGATAGGTGGCGATCGGGTGGCCTTGCAGGCGGCTGCCGTTCTTGCGCAGCGTTTTCAATTCGCTTTCCGGGAAGTAGCCGCGCAACGCGAGCGCCGAGTACCAGATCGGGCAGGCGTGGCCTTTGGACAGGACGAAGCGGTCCCGATCTTCCCAGTGCGGGTTGGCCGGATCGATGTTCATGAGATCGAAGTAGAGCGCGGTCACGAAGTCCGCGGCCGACAGCGCGCCGCCGATGTGGCCGGACTGCGCCGTATAGACCATGTCCACGACGTTCTGTCGCATGGTATTGGCAATTCTGTTAAGCCGTGCGACGCGGGCGTCGAACGTGAGATTCGACGCATTCCTCGAGTACCTTCCTCTTGCCGGGGAGCTGTAGTTCCCCGCTGTATTGGTGTCCACAAAATCCTCCTTGGGCCGGCGCTTTCCGGGTTCGTGCCGGCTGGGTGATGCATCAAGTCATACAGAAAGTGCACTCTCTCCGTCTTCGCCAAGCACGCCGAAAAACTGTTGGATGTTCTTGGTGAGTGGGGAAAAGTTTACGCGCTTGACTTTTATGGCTCAAACGAATAATTGTGGCGAATAGATGAGTTGAATTCATGTGAGGATTGCGATGTCAAACCGGGTATCTTTCAAGGCGGTACAGGCGTTCGAGGCAGCAGCGCGCCTGTCCTCTTTCGCCCTGGCGGCCGAGGAGTTGTTCGTAACGCCGTCGGCGGTGAGTCACCAAATCAAATTTCTTGAAGATCAGTTCGGTGTGCAACTCTTTCACCGGATCCATCGTGCCGTCGTGTTGACCGATGCCGGCCGAAGCTATGCCGAAGAAATATCTGCCGCTTTTGCGCGCATTGAAGCCGCGACGCGTGACCTCGGGCGTGTGACGAAGAGCGATATTCTGACGGTGCACTCGACCCCCAGTTTTGCCACGCAATGGTTGATGCCGAGGATTGCACGATTCAGTGCCAGGAACCCGGACATCGATGTCCGGCTGAACGCCTCGAAGGAGGCGGTCGATCTGGTTGCAGGCCCCGTCGACGTCGATATCCGCTATGGGCCCAAGAACATCCAGCCGGCCGGGATCAAGACCGTCGTTTTCCCGACCGAGACAATCGTCCCGCTATGTTCCCCGGCTCTCGCGAACGGAGATCATCCGATTCACTTTCCGGAGGATTTGCGCCATCACGCCTTGATTCACAGTGAAGTCTGCCTCGTCGGATGGCGGGACTGGATGCGCAAGCATCGTGATGTCCAGCTTGACCTCCAGCGCGGCCTGCGGTTCGACCGCTCGTTCATGTCGATCAGCGCAGCCGTAGACGGCCTTGGCGTGTGTCTAGAGAGTTTGCTTCTGGTGCAACGTGAGCTTGATACCGGTCGTCTCGTGGCACCGTTGGGCCTTGACGGCCTCAAGGTCCAGGGTTACACGTTCAATGTCCTGAAATCCAGCGCGGATCTTCCGAAAATTCGCAATTTCCATGACTGGCTGTTCTCGGAAATGATGGGTACAGATTCCCGGGGCTAGGTGATCCGTACAGCGCTTTCCGGGATGAGCGGCGTGGCTGCCCGGTGGCGCAGTCTCTCGTCCGGATCGCGTCCGCTCCGAAGGTTGCCATCCTGCCCCGTTTTGCGTCGTCTTGTCGCATGAACTCAATTCACGGATTCATCTTAATTATTCGTTTGAGCGATGCAGATCGGATATGTAATCTCTCTCCGAATTTTCGATACTCCCCGAGCACACTGACAAGGATAGGCGCATGACTCAGGATGAGCTTAAGCAGGCTGTCGCCAATGCGGCCCTGGACTACGTAGTAGCAGATCGTATCGTTGGGGTTGGCACAGGATCAACCGCTCGTCTTTTCATCGAAGCGCTGTCCGGGATCAAGGACTCGATCAAAGGCGCCGTGGCGAGTTCGGAAGATACGAAACACCGACTTGAGAAACATGGCATCAGAGTTTATGACCTCAACGAGGTGACCGACCTTCCTGTCTACATTGATGGGGCAGACGAGATCAATTCCCTGATGCACATGATCAAGGGTGGAGGCGGAGCGCTGACTCGAGAAAAAATCGTATCCGCGGTTGCGGAGAAATTCGTTTGTATCGTCGACGGTTCGAAATTCGTCGAGGTGCTCGGCCGATTCCCGCTCCCGGTAGAAGTCATTCCGATGGCGCAATCCCAGGTTACGCGCGAACTCATCTGCCTCGGCGGCCGGCCGGTACTTCGCCAGGGTTTCATCACCGACAACGGCAACCTGATTCTCGATGTGCATGATCTGCAGATTCATGACCCAGTTGAACTTGAGTCGCAGCTCAACCACATCGCCGGTGTCGTCACCAATGGTCTGTTTGCACGACGCCCTGCCGATGTCTGTCTGATGGGTACCGATAAGGGCGTAGTTACGCTGACCGCCGATTGAGTCGAATACACACCGCGAGGTGCGACCAAAGCGCCGAGATTCGGCAGCGCTTCAATGGCCCCCGCACCAGTTCCCAGTCTGCCGTGCCTCTCCTGAAGGCGGAAGGCAGATTTAACCCAGTACACCCAAGGACCCAAGCATGAGCACGCTGACAGATCAGCTATTGAAGATGGAGAAGCACAACTCGTTGTTTGAATCGGCGGTACGCGCGTTGCCGCTGCCCGTCTGCGCCGCTTTCGGTAATGCGGCCAATCCGCAGGCGGTGAGCTTCGCCAACACATCGCGAATTCTCAGCACCAAGGACAGCGACAGTGTCGCCAAAAGCTTTCCGAATTCCGTCGGCGCCTCCGGCAACGCCGTGCT
>DBMG01000146.1 GCA_002304785.1 Candidatus Accumulibacter sp. UBA704
TAACCTTTGTTCATGGAGGGACTAATCCGGGAGGCGGTGCATGATTGTAATGGCATCTCGACAACGGCGCATGGAACCCGGTTACCTCCGATAATGTCAGATTTGGACCTTCATTCGAACTCGATTCCAACATGATTGATCTCTACTACTGGACGACGCCCAACGGCCACAAAATCACGATGTTCCTCGAGGAATCCGGTCTGTCGTACCGGATCGTTCCGGTCAACATCGGCGCGGGCGAGCAGTTCGCTCCAGACTTCCTGCGCATCTCGCCCAACAACCGTATCCCGGCCATCGTCGATCATGCTCCGGCCGATGGCGGAGAGCCGTTGTCCGTGTTCGAGTCCGGCGCCATCCTGCTGTATCTTGCCGACAAGATCGGACGTTTTATTCCGCAGGATCTGCGCGGGCGCAACCTGGCATTGCAATGGTTGTTCTGGCAGATGGGCGGGCTTGGCCCGATGGCGGGCCAGAACCACCATTTCGGGCAATACGCGCCGGAGCAGATTCCGTATGCGATCCAACGGTACGTCAAGGAAACCTCCCGCTTGTATGCTGTGCTGAACAAGCACTTGGCAGATGGAAGGGAGTTCATTGCCGGTGACTACTCGATCGCCGACATGGCCTGTTACCCCTGGATCGTTCCCCATGAGCGCCAACGGCAACGGCTGGAGGACTTCGAGCATCTGGCACGGTGGTTCGAGCGGGTGCGGCAGCGGCCGGCCACCGAACGCGCGTACGCTCGGGCCAGTGAATTCAACAAATCTCCCGTTGTCGATGATGCCGCGAAGAAAATCCTGTTTGGCCAGGATGCGTCGTCGGTTCGCTGAGACGTACGGCAGATCGACTGCAATTCCGGTTCGCTGGATGGCCGGAAGGCGCAGCCCTCTGTAAAATCGCGTTTCAGTCCCTTTTCTTCCTTGCTACATGACGTCCAAGATTCCAAAGATGCGTTCTCCGATCGATCGGGTTCGCCAGGTGCTGTTGTTCGAAATCGGCGGGTTGGTGCTTATCACGCCTCCTTTCGTCTGGCTGACCGGCGTATCGCCGCTGGAATCGCTCGGCCTGCTGGCCATGATTGCCGCGATCGCGGCGGTGTGGAACGCGCTGTACAACACGTCGTTCGACTGGGTCGAGGGGCGGCTGACCGGGCGTACTGCTGATCGACGTCCTGTGCCGTTGCGTGTTTTCCATGCAGTCGGCTTCGAAGGTGGTTTGCTCCTCGTCAGCTTGCCGGTAGTCATGGCGTGGACCGGAATGGGGTGGGTTGATGCCCTGCTTGCCGACGTCGGTCTGGCAGTCGCCTATGTGATCTACGCCTATGTTTTCAACCTTGGCTACGATCGCGTGTTTCCAGTCTCCCAGACTGTGTAGTGCTCAATTTGCCGACCCGTTCATGAAAAAAGACCAGATTCGGTCTGCCAACGGGTTCGTGCATTCCAGGGATCGATAGAGCCGGACTTCCAGAGGACAACTCCACTGAGCCGGTCCGGCAACGACCAGGCGCTTTTCGGCAATTTCCTTCGCCACGCAGCTTTCGGGAAGCCATCCCAGCCCGTGTCCTTCGGTGACCATGGCCTTGAGCGCTTCCGACATGTGGGTGTCGAATGAACGTTCGAAATGGCAGCGTTCGTTGGCGTTGAGCAGGATCATCTCGACGACGTGGGCGAGGTAGGTGCCCGAGGAATAGGCCAGGAAGGGCACTGGTTCGTCGACGCTTCCGGGGAGCCGGTAGCGCGGCTTTCCGTCCTTGTTGGGGACCGAGAACGGCCGCATGCGGTCGGTGCTCAGCACCAGATGCTGGAAGCGTTCGGCATCGAGCAGCGCCGGCAACTGAGGATGGTGGTAAATGATCAGCAGGTCCGTTCCACCTTCGATCAGGGCGCTGGCGCCTTCGGATATGTTGACCGCGCTGACGCGAACAATGGCGTTGCCCAGCGCCTTCTTCAACTTGCTCAGCGAGTGGGGGAAGAACGTCAAGGAAAGGGTGTGGGCCACGGAAAAGCTCACTGTCTCCGCACTCCCGGGGGATTGTCCACGCAGGATGTTGCGCATGTCGTAGGTGCGGCGCAAGAGATCGGCGGCGAAGCCTCTGAAGATTCGTCCGGCAGACGTCAGATGCACGCCCTGCATCCGGCGGTCGATGAGTTCCACCCCCAGCCATTCTTCCAGGGACTGTATGTGTCGGCTGAAGGTCGGCTGGGATACGTTCCGGCGTTCAGCGGCGCGAGAAAAGGCGCGTGCGTCGGTCAAGGTCAGGAAATCCTCGATCCATTTGATTTGCATTGTTTCACCTGCTACGTTGATTACGTTATTCATTTTTTCGTTGATGTTATGCGATTAATGCATATTCTGTCACCCTGTTTCCTTCCGGGGCGTAGGATTTGCTGGTTCATTAAACCCAAGGAGAAGAACATGTCAGACGCGAATAAAACGGCTTACCGAATCGAGAAAGACTTTCTGGGCGAGAAGCAGATCCCGGCAGACGCCTACTACGGGGTTCAGACTCAACGGGGCAAGGACAACTTCCACATCACCGGCACGTCCATGTCGGCAGAGCCATACTTCATCAAGGCCTTCGGTTATGTGAAGAAAGCAGCGGCGATGGCCAACCGCGATCTGGGGTGTCTAGACGCCGTGGTGGCCAACGCCATCATCGGCGCGTGCGACCGGCTGATTGCCGGCGAATTGCGCGACCAGTTCGTCACCGACTTCATCCAGGGCGGCGCCGGTACTTCGGTGAACATGAACGCCAACGAAGTGATCGCCAACGTTGCGCTCGAAGCACTGGGTCACCAGAAAGGGGACTACCACATCATCAACCCCAATGACCACGTCAATTTCGGACAATCGACCAACGACGTGTATCCCACGGCTTTCCGTCTGGCCCTGATCCTGCGCCTGTCCAGCTACATGGAAGCCCTGCGCAAACTGCAAGGCTCCTTCTTTGCCAAGGCCAAGGAATTCGAAAAGGTTCTCAAGATGGGGCGCACCCACCTGCAGGATGCCGTACCAATGTCCCTCGGCCAGGAATTCCACGGCTGGGGCACCACCATCGGCGAAGAAGTCGAGCGCATCATGGAAGTGCGCCAGTTCCTGCACGAGATCAATCTCGGCGCCACCGCCATCGGGACCACCGTCACCGCCGCGCCGGGTTACCCCGAACTGGCCACCAAGTACCTCTCCGAGCTGACCGACTGCCGGTTCATCCTCGGTCACGACCTGGTCGAAGCCACTTCCGATACCGGCGCCTACGTGCTGCTCTCGGGCGTCCTGAAGCGCACCTCGACCAAGCTGACCAAAATCTGCAACGACATCCGGATGCTGGCCTCCGGCCCGCGCTGCGGCCTGAATGAGATCAACCTGCCCCAGATGCAACCGGGCAGCTCGATCATGCCGGGCAAGGTCAATCCGGTGATCCCAGAAGTGGTCAACCAGACCGGTTTTCTGGTCATCGGCCTCGATCTCACGGTGACACTGGCCGCCTCGGCCGGGCAACTGCAGCTGAACGTGATGGAACCCGTCATCACCTACGCCCTGTTCAAGTCCATCTTCACCATGGAGAACGCGGTCAACAGCCTGCGCGTGAACTGCGTCGACGGCATCACAGCCAACGCCGAACACTCGCGCGATATGGTGCTCAACTCCCTGGGCATCATCACCGTGCTGAAGCCCTCGCTGGGTTACAAGCAGTGCGCGGAAATTGCCCGCGAATGCCATCAGGCCGGCAAGTCGCTGCACGACGTGGTGGTCAAGGAGCGGAAACTGCTCACCCAGGCACACTGGGACGAAGTCTTCTCCTTTGAGAACCTGATTAACCCCAAGTTCGAGAAGTGACCGTAGGAACGCCGGGGCACACCGGGAACAGGCCGCACTCCGGCGCTTACAGGAAGAGTTTTCAACAGTGGTTCAAACGGTAGTACATCAAGGAGGAGTCTCTCATGGTAGAAAAGAAAGGCAT
>DBMG01000102.1 GCA_002304785.1 Candidatus Accumulibacter sp. UBA704
TCGCTGACCAGTTGCGCCTGCTCGAGAATCATCTCGGCCATGACGCGAACCAGTTCGCCAAATTGGCGAACCTCATCCGGATTTCCCGTAATCCCCACCACGCCGCAGGGCTGCCCGCGCACCGTGAGCGGAAGATTCACACCGGGCCGGGCTCCCTGCAAGGTGCGCGTCAGCGCCGTATCGAGTTCCACCGCCCGTGACTGCGCCAACGCCAGGCGGGCGCCGGCATGGAGTTCGCCGATCCGGGACGGGTTGCCGCTTCCCAGGATGACGCCGCGCACATCCATGACGTTGACGTTGAACGGAATGATTTGCATCGTCCGCTGGACGATTTCCTGAGCCAGCGGTGCTTCAAGGTTGATCATGACGCCTCAGAGAATCACGTTGGTCATCAGCCCATATTTTCACATTTTTTAATCATGCTTATTGTGCATTTCAACGATGTCATTCCTTCCCCCGATCGCTATGCTCTCTTGGATTTCCAACGAGGGCTGCCATGCGTATCGTCGTTGCACCGGATTCATACAAGGGAAGCGTTTCCGCCATGGGCGTGGCCGACGCCATAGAACGCGGGATTCATAAGGTCTTTGCCGACGCTGCCGTGCAAAAAATCCCGATTGCCGACGGTGGCGAAGGCACTGTCGAATCGATGGTTGGCGCGACCGGCGGCACGCTCCGCAACTCCGAAGTCACCGGACCTCTCGGCGAACGTGTTTGCGCGAAGTGGGGAATTCTCGGCGACGGAAAGACAGCGGTCATTGAAATGGCCGCTGCGTCGGGCCTTCCGCTGGTGGCGAAGGACAGGTTGAATGTGCGTAGTGCCACGTCCCGCGGGACGGGCGAACTGATCCTGGCGGCGCTTGACGCCGGACTGCGCAAAATCATCATCGGGATCGGCGGCAGCGCGACCAACGACGGTGGAGCCGGGATGGCACGCGCCCTCGGCATCCGCTTTCTCAGCTCGGCCGGACACGATCTTCCCGAAGGCGGCGCGGCACTGGCGCAACTGGCGCGGATCGACCTCGCCGGACTCGATCCGCGTATCGTGCAAGCCGAGGTGATCGTCGCCTGCGACGTTGATAACCCGCTGTGCGGACTCCGTGGTGCCTCCGCCGTTTTCGGACCGCAAAAGGGCGCAAGCCCCGAAATCGTAGCGGAACTGGACGCCGCCCTCGCGCATTTTGCCCACGTCGCCCGCAAGGTCACCGGTCGCGATGTCGCCGATTTCCCCGGTGCCGGCGCGGCGGGCGGGTTGGGCGCCGGCCTCATGTTCTTCACCCCGGCAAAGCTCCGCCCGGGAGTCGAGATCGTTCTCGAAGCCGTTGGTTTTGCCGAGGCTGTCAGCACCGCGGATTTCGTCGTTACCGGCGAAGGGCGCACCGACTTCCAGACCGCCTACGGCAAGGCTCCGGTCGGCGTGGCCAAGGTCGCCAGATCACATGGAGTCCCGGTGTTCTGCCTGTCGGGCGGACTCGGACAGGGAGCGAACGACGTGCTGGAGCAGGGAATCGATGCGGTCATGAGCATCTGCGACCGGCCGCTTTCGCTGGAGGAGTGCATGCGCAACGGAACCGAACTGATCGAAGCCGGCGCCGAGCGTTTGTGCCGGATCGTCAAGGCATCGCTGACGATTCGTTGAAAGACACGCACAACAAATTCTTCAATCAAGAAAACGGAGGGAAAAAAATGGTACAGGGCCCCATGCTTCTGGTAATACTGGCCATCGCGATCGTCATGATCGTGGTGCTCATTTCGCGCTTCAAGGTGCACGCCTTTCTCGCTCTGCTGCTCGCCTCGTTCTTCGTCGGCATCGCCGCCGGAATGAATCCCGTCGAAGTCAGCAAGACCATCATGAAGGGATTCGGCGGAACGGCGGAACGGATCGGCATCGTCATCATCGCCGGGACCATCATCGGCGTCTTTCTGGAAAAGACCGGCGCGGCGCTCACCCTCGCGGAAACCGTATTGCGCGTCGTGGGCCCGAAACGCCCGGCGCTGGCCATGAGCATCATCGGCTACATCACCTCGATTCCGGTGTTCTGCGACTCCGGCTTCGTCATCCTTTCCGCCCTCAACAAGTCGCTGTCGAAGAAAACCGGGGTTTCCATGGCCACCATGGCCACGGCGCTGGCCACCGGGCTCTACGCCACGCACACGCTGGTGCCGCCAACCCCCGGCCCGATCGCCGCGGCCAACAACCTGCATGCCGACCTCGGCACAGTGATTTTCATCGGCCTTCTGGTGGCCATCCCGGTCACCATTGCCGGCTATCTGTGGGCCACCAAGTTCGCCCGTCACTATGAAGTGCTGGCCGAATCGTCGGTGACCTACGAGGAGTTGATGGAACAGTACAAACACTTGCCAAGCGCTTTCGCAGCCTTCACCCCCCTGCTGCTGCCAATCGTCCTGATCGCGCTCAAGTCAGTCGCCGCCTTTCCGGGTCAGCCGTTCGGCGCCGGCGCGCTCAAGGCCACGCTCGACTTCATCGGCGAACCGATGGTCGCCCTGCTGCTCGGCATGTTCGCCTGCATACCCCTGGTTCCGAAGCTGAATGAGGAAGTGATGTCCGGTTGGGTGGGCACCGGACTCAAGGACTCCGCGGCCATCATCATGATCACGGCCGCCGGCGGATCGCTCGGCGCGTTGCTGGCGGCGAGCAAGATCGCCGATTACCTGGGTTCCAGCCTGGCCACGCTGAATCTTGGCATCTTCCTGCCATTCCTGATCGCCGCCGCGTTGAAGACGGCACAGGGATCCTCGACCGTCGCCCTGATCACCACCTCGGCCATCGTCTATCCGCTGCTCGGTACGCTCGGTCTGGCTTCCCCGATGGGCGCCGTGCTGGCGACGATGTCCGTCGGCTGCGGCGCAATGATCGTCTCGCACGCCAACGACTCGTACTTCTGGGTCGTCGCCCAGTTCTCGAACATGAAGGTCGACGTCGCCTACAAGTGCCAGACGCTGGGTACGCTGGTGCAAGGGCTGACCGGCATCGCGGTCATCTACGTCCTGAAACTGGCGCTTATCTAGAACGCGTCTCGCCTGACACCCAAAGCGCGCCGCATTCCGGCGCGCTTTTTTGTTGGTCTTGCCCAGTCCGGCAACACGTGCGACGATCCTGCCTCATCGTAGACTTCCGCCAGATCCGCCCATGCCATCAAGCCCGGGAACCAGCATCGACGCACTGCTCTCCAGAGTGCCTCTCTTCAGCAGCCTGAGCCCCGAGGAAATCGCCCGGATCGCACGCGGCACCCGCGAGATCAACGCCGGCAAGGGCGACATCCTGTTTCACAAGGGCGATCTGCCGACTGGCTTCCACCTGGTGG
>DBMG01000087.1:0-16670 GCA_002304785.1 Candidatus Accumulibacter sp. UBA704
GCGTGGTTCGCCAACCTGCTGCGCTGGCCGCTGCAACTCGCGGCGAAGCAGAATCCGGCGCTCGCCGACTCGTTGCGCCAAGTGGAAGACAACCTGCTGCCCGCCCTCACCGAAGCGTGGGCGGCGAAGGTCGACTACGCCCAGCTTCCCGTCGTGCTCGACTGGTTCAACGGCCGCCGCACGCCGTTCGCCAACCAGCGCCTGAAGGGCGTCATCACTGACCTCAACCTGGGCAGCGACGCGCCAACCGTGTTCGGGGGCTTCATCGCCTCGACCGCCTTCGGCGCCCGCGCCATCATGGAATGCTTCACGCAACAGGGTGTACCGGTCGAAAACCTGATCGCGCTGGGCGGCATCGCGCGCAAGTCACCGACGGTCATGCAGGTCTGCGCCGACGTGATGAACCGCCCTATCGACGTCGTCGCTTCCGACCAGTGTTGCGCGCTGGGCGCGGCCATTTTCGGCGCGGTCGCCGCCGGGGTCTTCGACAACGTCGACGCCGCCCAGCAGGCCATGGCCAGCCGCATCGAACACACCTACGCGCCCGACCCGGCGGCCGTCCCGCATTTCGAGCGCCTGTACCAGCGCTACCTGAACTGGGCGCAACAGGCCGAGCCGCTCTACACTCCGGGCCAGGCGTCCTGACCCTCTCCCTACCGCTGATCCATCGCAAAGGACACCAACAATGGAATTCCTGAAGAATCTCGAAGTCTGGTTCGTCGTCGGCAGCCAGCACCTCTACGGCCCGAAAACCCTGCAGCAGGTCGCCGACAACGGGCGCGCCGTGGTCGAGGGACTCAATGCCGGCGGCAAGCTGCCGGTGAAGCTGGTGCTCAAGCCGACCGTCAAGACACCCGACGAAATCCTCGCCGTCTGCCGCGAGGCCAACCATGCCGAGAACTGTATCGGCATCGTCGCCTGGATGCACACCTTCTCGCCGGCCAAGATGTGGATCGGCGGCCTGTCCGTGCTGGAGAAGCCCTACCTGCAGTTCCACACCCAGTTCAATGCCCAGGTGCCGTGGGACAGCATGGACATGGACTTCATGAACCTGAACCAGACGGCCCACGGTGGTCGCGAGTTCGGCTTCATCGGCGCGCGCATGCGCCAGCAGTACGCCGTCGTGGTCGGCCACTGGCAGGATGCCGGCGCGCAGGGCCAGATCGACCGCTGGATGCGCGTCGCCGCCGCCGTGTATGACAGCCGCCGCATGAAGGTCGCGCGCTTCGGCGACAACATGCGCGAGGTGGCGGTCACCGAAGGCGACAAGGTTTCCGCGCAGATCGCCTTCGGCTACTCGGTCAACGGCTACGCCATGGGCGACCTGGCCAAAGTCGTCGAATCCGTCGGCGGCACCGAGGTCAACGCGCTGGTCGAAGAGTACGACGCGACCTACGAACTGTCCGCCGCCGTGCGTCCGGGCGGCGACAAGCGCGCCAACCTGGCCGATGCCGCGCGCATCGAGCTGGGCATGAAGCGCTTCCTCACCGAGGGCGGCTTTTCGGCCTTCACCACCACCTTCGAGAACCTCTACGGCCTGCCGCAACTGCCCGGCCTCGCCGTGCAGCGCCTGATGCAGCAGGGCTTCGGCTTCGGTGCCGAGGGCGACTGGAAGACGGCGGCGCTACTGCGCACGGTCAAGGTCATGGCCCACGGCCTGCCGGGCGGCACCTCGTTCATGGAGGACTACACCTACGACTTCACCCCCGGCAACGAACTGGTCATCGGCGCGCACATGCTCGAAGTCTGCCCGTCGATCGCCCGCGAGAAGAAGCCCACGCTCGACGTGCAACCGCTGTCGATCGGCAAGAAGGACGATCCGGCGCGCCTGCTGTTCTCGGCCCAGCCCGGTCCTGCGCTCAATGCCAGCCTGATCGACATGGGCGACCGCTTCCGCCTGATCGTCAATGCCGTGGACGTCGTCGACCAGCCGCATCCGCTGCCGAAGCTGCCCGTCGCGCGCGCCGTGTGGAAGGCGCTGCCGAACCTGGCCGTCGCCGCCGAAGCGTGGATCCTGGCCGGCGGCGCACACCACACCGTCTATAGCCAGGCAGTCACGCCGGAATACCTGCGCCTGTTCGCCGAAATGTTCGGCATCGAATTCCTGCTGATCGACGGCCAGACGCACATTCCCGATTTCAAGAACGAGATTCGCTGGAACGAACTTGCATTCGGCCTGCGCCGCTAGTGCCCCTGTCATCCCGGCGAAAGCCGGAGTGACGGATTTCACAGGGACGATTTGATTCATCGTAGCTTTGTCGTGACGTTAACCCAGTTGTTCAATCAACCAAAGAGGAGTGTCATCATGCAAAGAACCAGAAGAACCGTGATTTCCACTATCGCCGCCGGACTGATTGCCGGCACCCTGGCCATGCCGATCAGTGCCTCGGCGCTTACCCTCGGCTTCGCCCAGGTCGGTGCCGAGAGTGAATGGCGCACCGCGAACACCGGTTCGATCAAGGACGCCGCCAAGGCCGCCGGCATTACCCTCAAATTCTCCGACGCGCAGCAGAAACAGGAGAACCAGATCAAGGCCATCCGCAGCTTCATCGCCCAGAAAGTCGACGTCATCGCCTTCGCCCCGGTCGTCACCACCGGTTGGGACACGGTCCTGGCGGAAGCCAAGAAGGCCAAGATCCCGGTCGTTCTGACCGACCGCAGCATCGAGACCAAGGACCCGTCGCTGTACGTGACGATGATCGGCTCGGATTTCACCGAGGAAGGCCGCAATGCCGCCAAGTGGCTGCTGCAGAACTACAAGGGCCAGGGCGACGTCAATATCGTCGAACTGCAGGGTACCGTCGGCTCCGCCCCGGCGATCGAGCGCAAGAAGGGATTCGAGGAAGTCATCAAGTCCGAACCGCGCTTCAAGATCACCCGTTCGCAGACCGGCGATTTCACCCGCGCCAAGGGCAAGGAAGTCATGGAAGCCTTCCTCAAGACCGACAAGAACATCCAGGTCCTCTTCGCACATAACGACGACATGGCCATCGGCGCCATCCAGGCCATCGAGGCGGCCGGCATCAAGCCGGGCAAGGACATCATCATCGTCTCGATCGACGCCGTGAAGGGCGCCTTCGAAGCCATGATGGCCGGCAAGCTCAACGTCTCGGTCGAATGCAACCCGCTGCTCGGGCCGCAACTGATGGAAATCGTCAAGGACGTGAAGGCCGGCAAGCAGTTGCCGAAGCGCATCAACACCAAGGAAGGCATCTTCCCGATGGAAACCGCCGCGAAGGAATTCCCGAGCCGCAAGTATTGATCGTCCGCACAACCCGTCACTCCGGCGAAGGCCGGAATCCAGGATTTCGAAGCACGGCCTGGATCCCGGCTTTTGCCGGGATGACGGAGCGCAGAAGTAGTCATCTCTTCTCGGATCAACGGAGTATGCGGTAATGAGTGCAACACCCGTCCTGGTGATGCAAGACATCTGCAAGTCCTTCCCCGGGGTCACGGCCCTGAAGGACGCGCAGTTGCGTCTGTTTCCCGGCGAAGTCCACGCTGTCATGGGGCAGAACGGCGCCGGCAAATCGACCTTGATCAAGGTGCTGACCGGCGTGGAAACGCCTGACTCCGGCGAAATCCTGCTCGACGGCCGGCCGATCCAGCCGAAGTCGGTCGACGAAGCCCAGAAGATCGGCATCAGCACGGTGTTTCAGGAGGTCAATCTCTGCCCCAACCTATCGGTCGCCGAGAACATCTTCATCGGACGTTTCCCGATACGCGGCATCGCCATCGACTGGAAGGCCATCGAGCGTGAAGCGAAGGCAGCGCTCGCCGCGCTGAACATCCACGTTGACGTCACGCGCACGCTGTCCGAATACCCGGTCGCCATCCAGCAGATGGTGGCCATCGCCCGCGCCCTGTCCACCGAGGCGCAGGTTCTGGTCCTCGACGAACCGACCTCCAGCCTTGACGAGGACGAGGTGGAGCGGCTGTTCGACGCCCTGCGCGAACTCAAGCGCAAGGGCATCGCGATTCTCTTCGTCACCCACTTCCTCGATCAGACCTACGCGATATCCGATCGCATCACCGTGCTGCGCAACGGCGAGTTCATCGGCGAGTACGCCGCCAGCGCGATCTCGCGGCTGGAGCTCATCAACACCATGGTCGGCCGCGAAATCGATGAGGCCGGCTTCGCAGCCCAGTCTGCAGCGGATGCTGCGCCGCCATCCGAGTACCCGTTCGTCACGGTAAAGGGTCTCGGCGCCGCCGGACGGATGCACCCGATCGATCTGAACATCTACCGCGGCCAGGTGCTCGGGCTCGGCGGACTGCTCGGTTCGGGCCGCACCGAAACGGCACGCATGCTGTTCGGTATCGACCGTGCGGACAGCGGCACCATCGCCATAGACGGTGCACCGGTCCGGCTCAGTTCGCCGCGCAAGGCTGTGCAGCAGGGCATCGCCTTCTGCCCGGAAGACCGCAAAACGGAAGGCATCGTCGCCGACCTGTCAATCCGCGAGAACATCATCCTCGCCCTGCAGGCGCGGCGCGGCATCTTCCGTTACCTGCCGAGGCGCGTGCAGTCGGCAATGGCCGATCAGTTCATCAAGCAACTCGGCATCCGCACGCCAGACGCCGAGAAACCGATCGGCCAGCTATCGGGAGGCAATCAGCAGAAGGCGCTGCTCGCGCGCTGGCTGGCCACCGAGCCGAAGATGCTGATCCTCGACGAGCCCACGCGCGGCATCGACATCGCGGCCAAACTCGAGATCATGGACCTCGTCAAGACCCAATGCCGCAAGGGCTTGGCAATCCTCTTCATCTCGTCGGAGATGAGCGAGGTGCTGCGCGTCAGCGACCGCATCGCGGTGTTGCGCGACCGCCGGAAGGTCGGCGAGATCGAAGGCAAGGCCGCCGACGAACAAAGCGTGTTCCGCATGATCGCGGGGGCCGAGGCATGAAAGCGACGCTGCTCAGACTGACCCGCAGCCACCTCTTTTGGCCCTGTGTGACGCTGGTTCTGCTATGTCTCGTCAACGTTCATTTCAATCCTGGGTTTTTCGACATCGAGATCAAGGACGGCCACCTCTACGGCAGCGTGATCGACATCCTCAACCGTGCTGCGCCGCTGATGCTGATCGCCATGGGCATGACGCTGGTGATCGCCACACGCGGCATCGATATCTCGGTCGGGGCCACCGTAGCCATCGCGGGGGCCGTCGCCGCATCGCTGATCGGTGGATCCCTGGTGATCAAGGAGGGCGTGCAGACCTACGTATCGAACACGCCGATGCCGCTGGCCTTCGCCGCCGCGCTGGCCGTCGCGCTGCTCTGCGGCCTGTGGAACGGCCTGCTCGTCGCCGGCGCCGGCATGCAGCCGATCGTGGCCACACTGATCCTGATGGTCGCCGGCCGCGGCGTTGCTCAACTGATCACCGAAGGACAGATCGTCACCGTCTATTACGAACCTTTCTTCTTCATCGGCAACGGCTTCATTTTCGGCATTCCGGTCTCGCTGTACATCGTCGCCGCCGTGCTCGGCATCCTGCTGCT
Source organism: Candidatus Accumulibacter sp. UBA704 (assembly GCA_002304785.1). Taxonomy (GTDB): domain Bacteria; phylum Pseudomonadota; class Gammaproteobacteria; order Burkholderiales; family Rhodocyclaceae; genus Propionivibrio. The sequence goes on from DBMG01000087.1 coordinate 5,500, forward strand.
GCTCACGCAACGCACGGCGCTCGGACTGTTCATCGAGTCGGTCGGCATCAACCCGGTTGCTTCGCGCTTTTCAGGCATCAGCGCCCGTGCCCTGGTGTTCTGGGTCTATGCCTTCTGCTCGGTGACCGCCGGCATCGCCGCGCTGATCATCACCTCCAACGTCAAGAGCGCGGACGCCAACAACGCCGGACTGCTGCTCGAACTCGACGCGATCCTTGCCGTGGCCCTCGGCGGCACGTCGCTCTCCGGCGGACGCTTCTACCTGATCGGCACGCTGGTCGGCGCACTGATCATCCAGACGCTGACCTACGCCATCTACTCGCTCGGCGTTCCTCCCGAGATCAACATGGTGGTCAAGGCCATTGTCGTCTTCGGCGTGTGCATCATCCAGTCGCCGGCTTTGCGCGACCTGTTGCTCAAGCACGCCCTCCGCTCGGGAGGCCCGGCATGAAGCTGGCCGGAACCATCAACACGCGCACACTGCCGCTGCTCGTCACCAGCGTCCTGTTCGCGCTGCTCTTCGGCTTCGGCTCCGTTTCCTACGACAATTTCTTTTCCGTGCAGGTATTCCTCAACCTGCTGATCGACAATGCCTTCGTCACCGTCGTGGCGATCGGCATGACCTTCGTGATCCTCACCGGTGGCATCGACCTCTCGGTCGGCTCGATCGTCGCCCTGACGACGATGGTCACCGCCGCGCTGGTCGAGCAGCACCACTGGAGCATCTGGGCCGTGGTGCCGCTGGTATTGGCCATGGGCGCACTCTTCGGCCTGTTGATGGGATCGTTGATCCATTATTTCCGCATGCAACCGTTCATCGTCACGCTCGGCGGCATGTTTCTCGCCCGCGGCCTGTGCTACGTGATCAGTATCGACTCGATCGCCATCACCGACCCGACCTACGCTGCCGTTTCGGAATACCGGATCGCCTTCGGCGAAGAAGCCTTTCTTTCGGTCAGCGCCATAATCGCCCTCCTCACGCTGGCGCTGGCCATTTTTCTTGCTCAGTACACGCGCTTCGGCCGCACTGTCTACGCCATTGGCGGTAACGAACGTTCCGCGTTGCTGATGGGTTTGCCGGTCGGGCGCACCAAGATGCTGGTCTACACCCTGAGCGGCTTCTGCTCGGCGCTCGGCGGCGTGCTGGTGACCTTCTACATGCTATCCGGCTACGGCCTGCACGCGCTGGGGCTGGAGATGGACGCCATCGCCGCCGCCGTGATCGGCGGTACGCTGCTCACCGGCGGTGTCGGCTACGTCGCCGGTTCGCTGGTCGGCGTGATGATCCTCGGCGTCATACAGTCGCTGATCGCCTTCGACGGTTCGCTCAGTTCGTGGTGGACGCGCATCGCCATCGGCGTCCTCCTCTGCTCATTCTGCCTCATGCAGCGATTGCTCGAACACGGTGGCACGAACCTCGGCTTTCTCTTCTCATACTGGAAGAAACCCGAAGAACAGGCCGACACGGCCAAGTAGACGGTACACTTCCGCATGCCAGACGACTCATGAGTGCCACGATGTTCGATCCCGCCGACCACCCCCACCGCCGCCTGAACCCGCTGAGCGGCTCCTGGGTCCTCGTCTCCCCTCACCGCGCCAAGCGCCCGTGGCAGGGGCAGCAGGAGAGCCCGGACCGTTCCGCGCGGCCGGCGCACGACCCGGAGTGCTACCTGTGCGCCGGCAACAAGCGCGTCACCGGTGAAGTGAATCCCGACTACGCCGGAACCTTCGTGTTCACCAACGACTTTGCCGCGCTCACCGCCGACGCGCCCGAAGCGCCCCTGCCGCACGGACCGTTGTTCCAAGCCGGGACCGCGCGCGGCACGAGTCGCGTCATCTGCTTCTCGCCCGACCACAGCAAGAGTCTGCCCGAATTGCCGCTGACCGCGATTCGCGGCGTCATCGACACCTGGTGCGAGCAGACCATCGACCTCGGCGCGACCTACCCCTGGGTGCAGGTCTTCGAGAACAAGGGCGCGATGATGGGCTGCTCCAACCCGCACCCGCACGGCCAGATCTGGGCCAACAGTTTCGTGCCCAACGAGCCGGCCGCCGAGGATCGCCACCAGCGGGACTACCTGGCGAAATGCGGCGCCCCGATGCTGCTCGACTACGCCGCCGCCGAAACCGGCGGCCCGCGCGCCGTCGTCGAGACCGCCCACTGGCTGGCGGTTGTCCCCTACTGGGCGGCGTGGCCGTTCGAGACGCTGCTGCTGCCCAAGGCGCCGGCCCGCCGCCTGCCCGACCTCGACGATGGGCGGCGCAGCGACCTCGCCGTCGCCTTGAAGTACCTGACCAGCCGCTACGACAACCTCTTCCAGTGCTCCTTCCCTTACTCGATGGGCTGGCACGGTGCGCCGTTCAACGGCGAAGAGAACGCCTACTGGCAACTGCACGCGCATTTCTACCCGCCGCTCCTGCGCTCGGCCAGCGTGCGCAAGTTCATGGTCGGCTACGAAATGCTCGCCGAGCCGCAGCGCGACCTCACGCCGGAACAAGCCGCCGACCGCCTGCGCGCCGTCAGCGCCGTCCACTACCTCGAATCCTGAACCGCTCGCCCATGGACCCGCTGTACAACGCGCGCAACGCCTTTGCCTCGGCTTTCGGTTCCAATCCGACGCTCGCCGTCCAGGCGCCCGGCCGCGTCAACCTGATCGGCGAGCACACCGACTACAACGACGGTTTCGTGCTGCCCTGCGCGATTGACTACCGCACCGTGATCTGCGGCGCACCACGCGACGACGACCGGGTGCGCGTCATCGCCGCCGACTATGCCGGCGAATACGACGAATTCGACCTGGGTACCGCCATCGAACCGCGCCACGACCGCCTGTGGGCCAACTACGTGCGCGGCGTCGTCAAGTACCTGCATGAAGCCGGCCACACCTCGCGCGGTGCCGATCTGGCGATCAGCGGCAACGTCCCGCAGGGAGCCGGGCTCAGTTCTTCGGCCTCGCTCGAAGTCGCCACCGGCCAGTTCTTCAGGGCCCTCGGCAATCTCGCCATCGACCCGACCGAACTCGCATTGATCGGCCAGCGCGCCGAAAACCGTTTCGTCGGCTGCAACTGCGGCATCATGGACCAGTTGATCTCGGCGCGCGGCGAAGCCGGCCACGCGCTGCTGATCGACTGCCGCAGTCTGGAAACACGATCCGTCGCCATGCCCGACGGCGTCGCTGTCGTGATCATCAACTCCAATGTCCAGCGCGGCCTCGTCGGCAGCGAATACAACACCCGCCGCCGCCAGTGCGAGGAAGCCGCGCGCTTCTTCGGCGTCGAGGCGCTGCGCGATGTGGACTTGCCAAACTACGAGGCCAATGCTGCCGGCCTCGACCCCGTCGTCTCCCGCCGCGCCCGCCACATCATTACCGACAGCCAGCGCGCCCTCGATCTCGCCGCTGCCCTGCCCGCCGGTGACATGACGCGCATCGGCCGCCTGATGGCCGACTCCCACGCCTCGATGCGCGACGACTTCGAAATCACGTGCCCGCAGGTCGATGCGCTTGTCGACATTGTCAAGGACGTCGTCGGCGACGCAGGCGGCGTGCGCATGACCGGCGGCGGCTTCGGCGGCTGCGTGGTGGCGCTGATGCCCGGCGAACTCGTCGAGCCGGTTCGCGCGGCCGTCAGCGAGCGCTATCCGGCCGCGACCGGGTTACAGGGATCGATCTACGTGTGCCATCCCTCGGCGGGGGCAGCCGTCGTCACCGGCGCCGAATCGGCTCAAAGCTGACGCCCGAGGCGTTTCTCAACTTGGCGCCTTTCCCAGTCCGGGCCCAGCATCCAGTCCGGACCGAAGACGCGGAAGGCATGCAGCAACAGCCCCAGCCCCCAGCCGCCGATCACCCAGGGCACCCACAGACGTTCAGGCGTTGCCATCAGATTGACCACTACCAGCAGAACATTCACCAGGACGTAGCGAAAACTGTGCAGGTAGAACCTGCGCAGTCGTCGCACATAATCGAAGGCCTCCGCCTCCAGTTTTTCGCTCGTCGCGTTTTCCATCGTCGCCATCTGTCTCTCCGGATCAAGGGTTGAAAAATCCAACTCGAACACGGCGGCGATTGACTTGAGCGTTTCGATACTGGCCGGTTGCCCGGCCTCGATGCGCTGGATAGTCCGCGCGCTCAACCCGCTCGCATTGGCAAGTTGCTGCTGGGACCATCCCCTTTTGAGGCGAAGTTTCTGAATCAGCATTTCAAGTCTCCCGTTGCCGTGGAGAGCCAAGATTGGCTCGATTCCCGCCCGAGCGCGACGACAGCGACGCGACAATAGCACGACATGACGGCGACAGACGCCGTCAGACGGGGACGACGGCGGCTTTGATCAGCGATCCGCAGGCCAGGCGGCGAGAAATTCCTGCCAATGGGCTTTGCCCAACTTCTCCAGTTCGTTTCGGATGAAGAGGAGTTCGCTCGTGTAGTCCTCGCTCGACACCTCGCCGCGCATCAGGCGGAAGCGCAGGTACACGAGGTAGGTGTTCATCACGTCGGTTTCGCAATAGTCGCGGATGCCGGCGATCTCGCCGGCCTGCCACGCTTCCCAGACCTTGCCGCCGTCCATGCCGAGCTTGCCGGGGAAGCCGATCAGCTTGGCGAGGTCGTCGAGCGGCGCGTTGGCGCGCGGCTGGTACATCGCCAGCAGGTCCATCAGGTCGAGATGGCGCGTGTGGTAGCGGCTGATGTAGTTGTTCCACTTGAAGTCGCGGCTGTCGCCGTAGTCGCCGTCGCCGAGGTCCCAGTAGCGCGGAGCTACGACACCATGGATCAGGCCGCGATAGTGCAGCACCGGCAAGTCGAAACCGCCACCGTTCCAAGAGACGATCTGTGGCGTGAATTTCTCGATGCCGTCGAAGAAGCGCTGGATGATTTCGCCTTCGCTCTGTTCCGGCTCGGCCAGCGACCAGACGCGCAGGTCCTTCCCGGCGCGCAGCACGCAGGAGATGACGGCGACGCGCTGCAGGTAGTGCGGCAGGAAGTCGCTGCCGTTCTGCGCCCGCCGCTGCTGGAAGGCCATTTCCGCCACCTCGGCATCGGAGAGGGTCGCGTCGAGTCCGTGCAGGCGCCGCAGTCCCGGCACGTCGGGAATGGTTTCGATATCGAAGACGAGGACGGGTTTCATGCTCACGCCGGGAACACGCCGGTCGACAGGTAGCGGTCGCCGCGGTCGCAGATGATCGTCACGATCGTCGCGTTGCGCGCTTCGGCGGCGATGCGCAATGCCACGGCCACGGCGCCGCCCGACGAGATGCCGGCGAAGATGCCTTCTTCGCAGGCGAGGCGGCGCGTCATCTTTTCCGCCTCGCCTTGCGAGACGGATTCGGTGCGATCGACCAGCGAGCGGTCGAAGATCTTCGGCAGGTAGGCTTCCGGCCACTTGCGGATACCGGGAATCTGCGAACCGTCTTCCGGCTGGCAGCCGACGATGCACACGTCCGGGTTCTGCTCCTTGAGGTAGCGCGACACGCCCATGATCGTACCCGTCGTGCCCATGCTGCTAACGAAATGCGTGACCCGCCCTTCCGTGTCGCGCCAGATTTCGGGGCCGGTGCCTTCGTAGTGGGCCAGCGGGTTGTCCGGGTTGGCAAACTGGTCGAGGATCACGCCCTTGCCTTCGTCGCGCAGCTTCTCGGCAACGTCGCGCGCCAGTTCCATGCCGCCATCGCGCGGGGTGAGCACCAACTCCGCGCCAAAGGCCCGCATCGTCTGGCGGCGCTCGACGCTCTGGTTCTCGGGCATGACCAGAATCATGCGGTAGCCGCCCATCGCCGCGGCCATCGCCAGCGCGATGCCGGTGTTGCCCGACGTCGCCTCGATCAGCGTGTCGCCGGGCTGGATGTCGCCGCGTTTTGCCGCGCGCGTGATCATCGACAGCGCCGGCCGGTCCTTGACCGATCCGGCCGGGTTGTTGCCTTCGAGCTTCGCCAGGATGACGTTGCCGCGCGCGGCGATGTCCTGGCCGGGCAGGCGCTTCAGGCGCACCAGCGGTGTGTTGCCGACGTAGTCTTCGAGCGTCTTATACATGGCGGTTCAACCATTGCACGTACTGCGCGACACCTTCCTCGACGCTGGCGAACGGCGCGTCGTAGCCGGCCTGGCGCAGTTTGCCGAGGTCGGCCTGGGTGAAGCTCTGGTACTTGCCCTTCAATGCCTCGGGGAACGCGATGTATTCGATGAAACCCTGCTTGAGCAACGCGTCGAGCGGTTCCGCCGGCTTGCCCTGGAGGGCGCGGCAGCTATTGACGTTGGCCGTGGCGAGGTCGTTGAAGCTCTGCGCCCGCCCGGTGCCGACGTTGAAGATGCCCGACTGGTCCGGATGGTCGAGGAAGAACAGGTTCACCTTGGCCACGTCGCCAACATAGACGAAGTCGCGCTTCTGCTCACCGTTGCCATACCCGTCGCAACCCTCAAACAGCTTGACTTTGCCCTCGGCGCGGAACTGGTTGTAATGATGAAAGGCCACCGACGCCATGCGCCCCTTGTGGGACTCGCGGGGGCCATAGACGTTGAAATAGCGGAAGCCGGCGATCTGGGCGGTGGCTTCCGGCAGGCGCTGGCGGACGATCTGGTCGAACAGGAACTTGGAATAGCCGTACACATTGAGCGGCGCTTCGAAGGCGCGTTCCTCGCGGAATTCGCTGCTGCCGCCGTAGGTCGCCGCGCTGGAAGCATAGAGGAACTGGACCTTCTGCTCCTGGCACCAGTCGAGCATGGCCAGCGAATAGCGGAAGTTGTTCTCCATCATGTAGTGGCCATCCTGCTCCATGGTGTCCGAGCAGGCGCCCTGATGCAGCACGGCGCCGACGGCACCGTCGAAGTGCCCGGCCAGCAGGCGCTCGATGAAGCCTTCCTTGTCCAGATAGTCGGCGATTTCGCAGTCGACCAAGTTCTTGAATTTCTCGGCGCGTTTCAGGTTGTCGACGGCAATGATCTTGGTCACGCCGCGCTCGTTGAGCGCCCTGACGACATTCGATCCGATAAAACCGGCTGCGCCAGTGACGATGGTATACATGGTTTCTCTCCTCAGCCGGTTTCAGTGAAGGCTAATGTCCGCCGTGGCGGGCGTTATGCCGGAGCTAAAACCGGCGGCACCGGTGACGATGGTGTACATAGCGATTCCTTACTCCTCAATTCAAAGCGGCGGCCAGTTCGTCGCGGGTGACAACGGCGGTGCCGAGCTTTCCGACAACAATGCCCGCCGCGACGTTCGCCACATGGATCGCGTCCGCCCAGTCGGCCCCGTGCGCCGCCATCGCCGCAAGGGTGGCAATGACGGTGTCCCCGGCGCCCGACACATCGAACACTTCGCGCGCCACGGCCTTTTCGTGAATCGTCCGACCGGGAAGGAACAACGACATGCCTTCCTCGCTGCGGGTGACGAGCAGCGCTCCCAGATTGAGCCGATCGCGCAACTCCGTCGCCCGCCGCTCGAGGTCGGCCTCGTCCTTCCAGCGACCCACCACTTCTCGCATTTCCGAGCGGTTCGGGGTGATGATCGTCGCGCCACAATAGGCGGAGTAGTCGTCTCCCTTGGGGTCGACCAGCACGACCTTGCCGGCGGCACGGGCCAGTTGAATCATCTCGCTGATATGCGTCAGGCCACCCTTGCCATAGTCGGAGAAGACTACGGCATCGCAGTCTGGCAAGCGCTGCTGAAATTCCTTGAGCTTTGCGCGCAGCACTTCATGCGACGGCCGGTTCTCGAAATCGATGCGCAACAGTTGTTGCTGACGCCCGATCACGCGCAGCTTGACAGTCGTAGAGACGCCCTCGTCCACATGCAGGCTGGCATCAATGCCGGCCTCCGTCACAAGCCTTGCCAGGCTTTCTCCGGCTTCATCCTTGCCCACCAGCGACAGTAATGCCACCCGCGCGCCAAGCGCCGCGGCGTTCCTCGCCACGTTGGCGGCGCCGCCCGGACGCTCCTCGCAGCGTTCAACCTTGACCACCGGCACCGGGGCTTCGGGAGAAATGCGCGAGACTTCGCCGAACCAGTAGCGGTCCAGCATCACATCGCCGACGATCAGCAGGCGGACGGTTGAAAGATCGGCCAGGGCCATGCGAGATTCCTACGGGGTGAGGTCGAATTCTTCGGTACGCTTCGGCGAGTAGGTCTCCCAGCCGCCGCACGCCGGACATCGCCAGTAGAACTGGCGCGCCTTGAAGCCGCAATTATCGCACCGATAGCGTGCCAGACGACGCGTATAGCCCTGGACGATGCTCTTGGCCAGATCGAGGTCCGATCTGGATTCCGGCGGCGTAACCAGGGAGCGCGCCTCGATCAGCTTGTCGAAACCGAGCAGCGTCGGATTGCGTTTCAATTCGTCGCGCACCAGGGCGTAGGCCGCCTCGGGCCCCTCGCATTCGAGCACCAATTGGAAGACGACATCGAGCAGATCGAGCGATGGATAACGTTCAAGGTAACCGCGCAACAGCAACAGGCCTTCGTCGCGACGTTCCAGTTTGCGGAAGGCATCCAGAAGGCGCTTGGCCACCAGCGCAAGGTAGGGGGGATCCTGCTGCTCGATGCGCTGCCAGCAGGCGATGGCTTCATCCAGGCGGTCCTGCTGCACCGCGATATCGCCCTGCAACAGGCTGGCGCGTACGCACTTGCGGTTGCGCTCCAGCGCGGATTTCAGATGCCCGGAAGCGGTATCCGGCCGGGAACGGATCATTTCGGCCGCAGCCAGTTCGCAAAAGTATTCGGCGATTTCCTTCTGCGAGGCAACATCGGGCAACTCTGCCGCAATGGCGATGGCCTTTTCCCAGTCTTTTTCGAGCTGATAGATTTCCAGCAGATTGCGTTTGGCATCTTCCGCGCGGGGCGAATCGCGCAGTTTGTCGAAGACTTCCTCGGCACGGTCGAGCAGACCGGCTTTCAGATAATCCTGACCGAGTTCGGACAACGCGTCCAGCTTCAGATCCTGCGGCAGATCATCCCGTTCGATGAGGCTTTGGTGCATGCGGATGGCGCGCTCGGTTTCGCCGCGGCGGCGAAACAGGCTGCCCAAGGCAAAATGCAGTTCAACCGTCTGAGGGTCGATCCGGACCGCCTCCACAAAGGCCTCGATCGCCCGGTCGGGCTGTTCATTAAGCAGAAAATTCAGCCCTTGGAAATAGGAGCGCGGCAACGCTCTCGACTCCTTGACGAGATGACGGATATCGATGCGCGCCGCCGCCCACCCGAGTCCGAAAAAGAGCGGAAAGAAAAGGAGCTGCCAATATTCGAATTCGATCATTTTTCTTAGTTATCCAGTTCCCCCCTCGGTCACCCGGGGGTGCTACTCTATTCATTCGTCTTCAGGACCGCGAGACTGTTCCAGGGATGCTTTCCTTGTCATCGAGTGCCTTGGCACCCCGCTTCAGCCGGGATATTTCACGCCTCAATCCGAAGATGGTTCCGAGCAGGGCAAGAATGCCGAGTGCAACCCCGCCGGCAAAGAACGCGAGCACAACGATAATCAACGGCGCTTGCCAGGAGGTTTCGAAAAAGAAGCTGACGCTGACCGGCTCGGTGTTTTTCAAAGCGAACGCCAGCAGGAACAGAAAAATGAAGCCCCTACAGCACCACAGCAAAACACGCATCGACTATGGCCTCCTCCAAAGAAAAGGGCGGCAACTGAGTTGCCGCCCCGATCACATTAGCACAGTTGTCATTCAGACCGCATTGAGCGACTTGTCGACACGCTCCCGCAATTCCTTACCTGCCTTGAAATGCGGTACCCATTTCTCCGGAACACTGACCTTGTCTCCGGATTTCGGGTTGCGGCCGACGCGCGGCGGCCGGTAGTTCAGCGAGAAGCTGCCGAACCCCCGGATCTCAATGCGATCGCCCTTGACCAGCGCCTCGGACAAGGCATCGAGAATCATCTTGACCGCAAAATCGGCGTCCTTCGCGACCAACTGAGGAAACCGCTCAGCCAGCCGCACGATCAGATCTGACTTGGTCATGCCCGAACCTTATTGCTGGCTGTTGAGCTTGGCCTTCAACAAGGCGCCAAGGTTGGTCGTACCCGAACTGACACTGCTCTCGGCCGAGAACTTCTGCATGGCTTCGTGCTGCTCGGCCTGATCCTTGGCCTTGATCGACAGGTTGATCGAACGCGTCTTGCGGTCGATGTTGATGATCATCGCCTCGATCGCGTCGCCTTCCTTGTAGACCTTGGTCAGGTCGTCAATTCGATCGCGGGAAACCTCGGAAGCGCGCAGGTAGCCTTCCATGTCGCCATCAAGGGTAACCACGGCACCGCGGGCATCCACCGATTTCACCGTACCGCGGACGATGGCGTTCTTCTCGTGGGTAGCGATGAAATTGGTGTAGGGGTCACCGTCCAATTGCTTGATGCCGAGGGAGATACGTTCCTTCTCGGTATCGATGGCCAGCACCACGGCCTCGACTTCGTCGCCCTTCTTGAAATTGCGGATGGCTTCCTCGCCCGGGGTCGACCACGACAGGTCGGACAGGTGCACCAGACCGTCGATACCGCCCGGCAGGCCGATGAACACACCGAAATCGGTAATCGACTTGATGGCGCCGCGAACCTTGTCGCCCTTCTTGTGATTCATGGCGAAGTCGTCCCACGGATTGGCCACGCACTGCTTCATGCCGAGGGAGATACGACGACGCTCTTCGTCGATTTCGAGGATCATGACTTCGACTTCGTCGCCGAGCTGGACAACCTTCGACGGATGGACGTTCTTGTTGGTCCAGTCCATTTCCGAAACGTGCACCAAGCCTTCGATGCCCTGCTCGATTTCGACGAATGCACCGTAGTCGGTCAGGTTGGTGACCTTGCCGAACAGACGGGTGCCTTGCGGGTAACGGCGGGCAATGCCGACCCACGGATCTTCGCCGAGCTGCTTGAGGCCGAGCGAAACACGGTTCTTGTCCTGGTCGAACTTGAGGATCTTGGCTTGCACTTCGTCGCCGACCGCCAAGACTTCCGACGGATGACGGACACGGCGCCAGGCCAGGTCGGTGATGTGCAGCAGACCATCGATGCCGCCGAGGTCAACGAATGCGCCGTAGTCGGTGATGTTCTTGACCACGCCCTTGACGATGCTGCCTTCCTTCAGGTTGGACAGCAGTGCTTCGCGCTCTTCGCCCACCGTGGCTTCGAGCACGGCGCGACGGGAAACGACGACGTTGTTGCGCTTGCGGTCGAGCTTGAT
>DBMG01000087.1:16727-17797 GCA_002304785.1 Candidatus Accumulibacter sp. UBA704
AGACCGCCCTTGACCTTGCCGGTGATCGTTCCGGTAACCAGCGAGCCGTCGTTCAGTGCCATTTCCAGGGAGTTCCAGGCGGCAACGCGCTTGGCGCGTTCGCGCGAGAGACGGGTTTCGCCGAAACCGTTTTCCAGCTGCTCGATGGCGACCTGGACGAAGTCGCCGATATTGGCTTCGATTTCGCCGGCGTCGTTCAGGAATTCTTCACGGTCGATGTAGCTCTCGGACTTGAGTCCGGCATTGACGACCACGAAATTCTGGTCGATACGCACGACCTGGGCGGTGATGACCTCGCCTTGGCGCATTTCCTGACGGGTGAGGCTGGCCTCGAAGAGATCGGCAAAACTTTCCTGCATGATGGGATTGGCTGACATAAGAAGTTGTGTGTTACCGCGTGTTGCGGGTTATGTTGATCAACATCGCCGGACAGAAACCATTCCATCACGGCGACACCAAAGCGCCCCGGCGAACTCGCCGAACCGCTCCTGCTACGAGGACTTTCCGCTCCACTCCAGAACCTGCGCCACAGTTTGCGCTATGGTCAGCTCCGTCGTATCGAGCAGGTGAGCCCCTTCACTCTTCTGCAATGGCGCCACGCTGCGTTGGCTGTCGCGCAAGTCGCGTTCACGCAAGTCCAGCAAAAGAGGGTCAATACTAGCAGCGATTCCTTTTTCGATCAACTGCTTATAGCGTCTTTGCGCGCGCACCTCGACGCTGGCGGTCAGGAATACCTTGGTCCGGGAGTCGGGAAAAACGACGGAAGCCATATCCCTTCCATCGGCCACCAGTCCCGGCGCCCGACGGAAAAGCCGCTGACGGAACAGCAGCGCTTGCCGCACGGAAGGCAAGGCCGCTATGCGTGAGGCACCAACGGATATCTCCTCGTAGCGGATGGCATCCCCGACCTCCTCGCCGGCCAGCCGGATCGAGTTCTCGCCGAATTCCACATCCAGTCCTGCGGCCATCTCCGCAACACCGGCCTCGTCATCCCACGATACGCCGGCGCGCTGCGCGGCCAGCGCGGCCAGCCGATAGATCGCTCCGGAATCCAGGTAATGCCAACCCAG
>DBMG01000065.1 GCA_002304785.1 Candidatus Accumulibacter sp. UBA704
AAATCGGCACAGAACCTGAAGAAGCTTATCGACGAAGGCATCCTGATCCGCGACGCAAAACCCTGCTACTACGCCTATCGTCTTGTGATGGGTTCGCATGTGCAGACCGGCCTGATCGCTGCAGCCTCCGTTGCGGATTACGACACCAACCGCATCCGCAAGCACGAATTCACCCGCCCGGACAAGGAAGATGACCGCGTGCGTCAGATCGAGGCGCTCAACGCGCAGACCGGACCGGTCCTGCTCGCCCATCCGGACAGCGACGAAGCCGAGAAACTGATCGCCGCGGCTACTGCCGGCACGCCGATTGCGGACGTCACCGCCGACGACGGCATCCGCCACACCGTCTGGCTGATCGACGATGACTCGACGATCGCCCGCATCAGCGCGGTGGTCGGCGCGATGCCCAATCTCTACATCGCCGACGGCCACCACCGCTCCGCCGCCGCGTCCCGGGTTGCCGCCGCACGGCGCGGCAAGGGCCAGCCGGAATCGGCCGAATACTTCCTGGCGGTGATTTTCCCGGCCCGCCAGATGCGCATCCTGGACTACAACCGCGTGGTGCGCGACCTCAACGGCCACTCGGTCGATTCATTCCTCAAAGCTGTCGGCGAACACTACACCATCACCCCGTCCGAAAAACCCGTGCACCCCGAGCGCACCGGCGTGTGCGGCATGTACCTCGCCGGCCGCTGGTACCACCTCGCCGTCAATCCGGACCTCGTGCCGGTTGCCGATCCGGTACGCCGCCTCGACGTATCGGTGCTCTCCGACCAACTGCTCGGCCCGATCCTGGGTATCGCCGACCTGCGCCGGGACACGCGCATCGACTTCGTCGGCGGGATCCGCGGTTTGCCGGAACTGGAACGGCGCGTGAACAGCGGCGAGATGGCCGTCGCCTTCGCCATGCATCCGACGCAACTCACCGAGTTGATGTCGGTCGCCGACGCCGGCGAAGTGATGCCGCCGAAATCGACCTGGTTCGAGCCGAAGCTGGCTGACGGCCTGGCATCGCACGTGCTCGACTGACGATCTTCCGTCGCAATGACGCCCCGAGCGGCCGCCACGGCGCTTCGGGGCGTCTTATTTTCAGCGTGTTCAGCGTCCTGCCGGCAGGAACGGCAAGGCCAGATCGACAGCAAGCGCGATCCGCTTTTCCAGCGCCGGGCTGGTGATCCGGTAATTGGTGAAATCCGCCTCGGTGGCATAAACCCCAAGCGGCAACGTCAACGCCTGCTTCATGGCGAACAGTGGCCGCATCTGCTGATCGATCATCAAGCCGTGCAGCGGACTTCCCCCGGTCGCTGCAAGCAAGGTCGGCGTCCCGGCCAGCGCATCCATGCCCATGAAATCGATGAAATGCTTGAACATCCCGGTATAGGTCGCGCTGTACACCGGGCTGCCGGCAATCAGCACATCCGCCGACTCGATAGCGGCCAGATGTCCCAGGATTTCCGGCGGCAGTTCGCTGCGCTGCAGGCACGCGCCCAAGGACCGCCCGAATTGTGCGATTTCCAACACCCGGGGCATTATTGTTCTATATTCACCAAGCTTTGCCACGAGCGCTTCGCACAGCGCCAGGGTACGTGATGGCCGTTGCAGGCTGCCGCAGAGCACCGTGACATTGAGTCCGGACATGTTTGACACCCTTTCCTTATCCAAAAATTTCGTATTGTGGCAAATATCGGGCCAGCAAGGCTGCCGCAACATCGCGTAACTTCTCGACTGCAATGGGCTTCAAACACTGCGCCATCAGCCGGCCCCTGCCACCCGAGACGCTTGCGGAACACATCCGCACGGATCGATCGGCCAGTCAATGATCGCCGAACGGAGGAATGGCACTTTAATTGCTTTGTTTCACCTGCATCAAACAATAGGAGCAAACCATGGACGCCGAAGAATTCCTCTCGATCATGACAATAGGCGCAGTCGCGCCCTATGCCTTGGAAGCCGCGCTCGGATGGATCAGCCGCACATTCAGGAGCACGCGTGGTGCAAATGCACCAACATGGTTCCGTCTTCAGCGCAATTGTACGCATTCGGCATGATCCGTAGGCGCACCCGCTTGCTCCCACGCCTACATGGAGGCACACGCACACCATATTTTCATCCAAAACGTTGACTTGCCTCCGATCCCACGTATAATGCGGGCCTTCTTCGTTGTCGCAGGCAGCTCGGCGACATAGAAGGCGCGTAGCTCAGCTGGTTAGAGCACCACCTTGACATGGTGGGGGTCGTTGGTTCGAGTCCAATCGCGCCTACCAAATTTTTAAAGCCAGAGCGAGTCTCTGGCTTTTTTTATTTCTGGGGTTGCAAGATGCCGGTCATTACACTGCCTGACGGATCACAACGGGAGTTTGGCCAACCGATCACGGTTGCCGAAGTCGCACAAAGCATTGGCGTCGGACTGGCCAAAGCGGCCCTGGCCGGCAGGGTCGACGGCACTCTCGTCGACACGACCTTCTTGATCGACCGGGATGTCGCTCTGGGTATCGTCACCGACAAGGATCCCGAGGGCGTCGACATCATCCGTCACTCGACCGCGCACTTGCTGGCCTACGCAGTGAAGGAGCTATTCCCTGAAGCCCAGGTCACCATTGGCCCGGTCGTCGAAAACGGCTTCTACTACGACTTCGCGTTCAAGCGCCCCTTCACGCCGGAAGATCTGACGGCGATCGAGAAGCGTATGGCCGAACTGGCGAAGAAAGACATCCCGATCCGCCGCGAAGTCTGGAATCGTGACGAAGCCACGGCCTTCTTCAAATCGATCGGCGAACACTACAAGGCCGAACTGATCGCCGCCATCCCGGAAGGACAGGAAGTCTCGCTCTACCGCGAAGGCGATTTCATCGACCTCTGTCGCGGCCCGCACGTCCCATCCACCGGCAAGCTCAAGGTCTTCAAATTGATGAAAGTGGCCGGCGCGTATTGGCGCGGCGATCACCGCAACGAGCAGTTGCAACGCATCTACGGCACGGCCTGGGCCAAGAAAGAGGAACAGGAATCCTACCTGACCATGCTTGAGGAAGCCGAAAAGCGCGACCATCGCCGCCTCGGCCGCCAGCTCGACCTCTTCCACCTGCAGGATGAAGCGCCCGGCATGGTGTTCTGGCACCCCAAGGGATGGACCGTCTGGCAGCAGGTCGAGCAGTACATGCGCCGCGTCTACCAGGACAACGGCTACCAGGAAGTGAAGTGCCCGCAAATTCTCGATCGCACACTGTGGGAAAAATCCGGTCATTGGGCGAACTACAAGGACAACATGTTCACCACCGAGTCGGAGAAGCGCGACTACGCGATCAAGCCGATGAACTGCCCGGGCCACATCCAGGTCTTCAACACCGGCCTGCGCAGCTACCGCGACCTGCCGTTGCGCTACGGCGAATTCGGCTCCTGCCACCGAAACGAGCCGTCCGGCGCTCTACACGGCATCATGCGTGTGCGTGGCTTTACCCAGGACGATGGCCACATCTTCTGTACCGAGGATCAGATCCAGTCCGAGGTCACCGCTTTCAACGCCCTCGTTCGCAAGGTCTACGCGGACTTTGGCTTCCACGACATTGCCGTCAAGCTGGCACTGCGCCCCGAGAAACGAGTTGGCTCCAATGAAGTCTGGGACAAGGCGGAAGTCGCCCTGCGCGAAGGCCTCAAGGCCTCCGGCCTGGAATGGGAAGAACTCCCCGGCGAAGGCGCTTTCTACGGCCCGAAGATCGAGTTCCACATCCGCGACGCCATCGGGCGGTCATGGCAATGCGGAACCATCCAGGTCGATTTCTCCATGCCCACGCGGCTTGACGCCGAGTACGTCGGCGAGGACAACGCGCGCCACACGCCGGTCATGCTGCACCGCGCAATCCTTGGCTCGCTCGAGCGTTTCATCGGCATCCTCATCGAAAACTGGTCGGGCGCATTGCCGCTCTGGCTGGCGCCGGTACAGGCCGTCGTACTGAACATTTCCGAAAAGCAAACCGAATACACGGAAAGTGTTGCACAAACACTACGCGCAGCAGGCGTACGTACCGAGTGCGATTTGCGAAACGAGAAAATAACCTATAAAATACGCGAACATAGCTTGAACAAGCTGCCCTACCAGATCGTCATAGGCGACAAGGAAATGGCAGCCAATCTGGTTGCCGTGCGTACACGCGGCGGTCAGGATCTCGGACAGATGACCGTCGAGACACTGATCGAGCGGCTTCAAAATGAAGTCGCTGCGCGAAGTGGCACGGCTTAATTTTTGTCAGGACAAGGAGCGAAACCATCGCACTGCAAAAGTCGCATCGCGTCAACGAAGAGATAAATTCCCCGGAAGTGCGCTTGATCGGCGTCGAAGGAGAAACACTCGGGATCATGAGCGCTCGGCAAGCGTTTCATTTGGCAGAAGAAGCTGGAGTGGATCTGGTCGAGATTGCTCCGCTGGCGCAACCTCCGGTTTGCCGAATCATGGATTACGGCAAATTCAAGTACCAGGAACAAAAGCGCCAGCATGAGCAAAAGCTCAAGCAGAAGCAGGTTCAGGTCAAGGAAGTCAAACTGCGCCCGGGCACGGACGAAAACGACTACCAGATCAAGCTGCGCAACATGACGCGCTTTCTGCAGGAAGAAGACAAGGTCAAAGTCACCCTGCGCTTCAGGGGCCGCGAAATGGCCCACCAGGAAATCGGCATGCGCCAGATCGAACGTATCAAGACCGATTTGCAGGACTTCGCGACGGTCGAGCAGATGCCCAAGATGGAAGGCCGCCAGATGGTGATGATCCTGGCGCCGAGCCGCAAGAAGTAGTTTTAGCAGTTGCAGTACCCACAAGTGGTATCGGGTTAACAAGCGCTTCCGCCGGAAGACACCTGCTGCCATGTCTATAAACAGGAGCATTAAATGCCCAAGATGAAGACCAAAAGTGGCGCCAAAAAGCGCTTCAAGGTCAGTTCGAGTGGCCGCATCAAGCGCAGCCAGGCGTTCAAACGCCACATCCTGACCAAAAAAACGACCAAGGCCAAGCGTCAGTTGCGCGGCATGACCGGAGTGCACGACTCCGACAAGGCCATGGTTCACGCCATGATGCCTTACGCATAAGGAGACGATAAATGCCCCGAGTAAAACGTGGTGTAACGGCGCGCGCGCGCCACAAGAAAGTACTTGCCCAGGCCAAGGGTTACCGCGGTCGCCGCAAGAATGTATACCGCATCGCCAAACAGGCGGTGATGAAGGCCGGTCAATACGCCTATCGTGACCGCCGCCAGAGGAAGCGTCAGTTCCGCGCTTTGTGGATTGCCCGTATCAACGCGGCGGCCCGCGAAGTCGGGCTGAAGTACAGCACCTTCATGAACGGCCTGAAGAAGGCCCAGATCGAAGTCGACCGCAAGGTTCTGGCAGATCTGGCCGTTTTCGACAAGCCGGCCTTTGCAGCTCTGGCCTCGCAGGCCAAGGCACAACTCGGCGTTTAACTGTACGAGAGCAAGAAAAAGGAGGCTCTTGCCTCCTTTTTTTTCTGATAAAGCGTTGAATCCCATGCTGAACCTTGATCAAATCGCCCAAGACGCCGTCGCCGCATTCGCCGCAACGGACGATCCAGACACCCTCGAGCAAATCAAGGCTCGCTACCTCGGCAAGAGCGGACAAATCACCGAACTGCTCAAGGGGATGGCCAAGCTTTCCCCCGACGAAAAAAAGTCCACTGGCGCGGCAATCAATCGTGCCAAGGAAGCCATTGAATCTGCACTGAATGCACGTCGCGAAGCCATCCGGAAACAGGCGTTGGAAGCACGACTGGCCGGTGAATCGCTGGACGTAACCCTGCCCGGACGCGGGGAAACGCGCGGGGGGCTGCACCCCGTCACACGGACACTTGAGCGTATCGAGGCACTCTTCCGTTCGATCGGTTTCGAGGTTGCCGACGGCCCGGAAATCGAGGCCGACTTTCAGAACTTCACGGCATTGAACACCCCCGAGGATCACCCGGCACGTTCAATGCACGACACGTTCTACCTGCTTGATGAGGACGGCAAGGTCGCCGAAGACATCCTTCTGCGCACCCACACCAGTCCGATCCAGGTACGGTACATGCAGGCGCACGTGGCGAAATATGCGCACCTGGAAACCATGCCGGAGATCCGCGTCATCGCCCCGGGCCGGGTCTATCGCGTCGACTCCGATGCTACCCACTCGCCGATGTTCCATCAGGTCGAAGGCTTGTGGATTGGCGAGAACGTCAGTTTTGCCGACCTGAAAGGCGTCGTCGCTGATTTCCTGCGCCGCTTCTTCGAGAGCGATGACCTGCAGGTGCGTTTCCGCCCCTCGTTCTTTCCCTTCACCGAACCCTCCGCCGAAATCGACGTCGCCTTCATGAGCGGCACGTTGAAAGGACGCTGGCTCGAAATCGCCGGATGCGGAATGGTGCACCCTAACGTCCTCAGGCATGTCGGGATCGACCCTGAAAAATACATCGGCTTCGCTTTCGGCATGGGGCCGGATCGCCTGACCATGCTGCGTTACGGCGTCAATGACCTGCGCCTCTTCTTCGATGGCGACTTGCGCTTCCTGCGTCAATTCGTTTAAGCGTTTTTGGTGATACGGATCATCCATGAAATTCTCTGAATCCTGGTTGCGCAGCTTTGTTAACCCGGCAGTATCGGGCAACGATTTCTCTCATCTCCTGACCATGGCGGGCCTCGAAGTCGAAGAAGAGGAAACCGTCGCTCCGGCCTTCGACGGCGTCATCGTCGCCGAGGTACTGGAAGTCAAGAAACACCCGGATGCCGACCGCCTGAATGTCTGCCGCGTCAACATTGGCCGCGCGGAACCCCAGCAAATTGTCTGTGGCGCACCAAACGTCGCCGCCGGTCTGAAGGTTCCCTGTGCCCTGCCCGGCGCCACCCTACCCGGCGACTTCCAGATCAAGATCGCCAAGGTCCGCGGCATCGAGTCTTCCGGAATGCTCTGTTCGGCCAAGGAACTGGGCATTGCCGAAGATGCCTCGGGCCTGCTGATTCTTCCCGCCGACGCCCCTGTGGGACAGGACATCCGCAGCTATCTCGACCTCGACGATAGACTGTTGACGCTGAAACTCACGCCCAATCGCGCCGACTGCTTGTCTTTGACCGGTATCGCCCGTGAAGTCGCTGCGCTGACCGATACATCCGCACGCTACCCGCAAGTGGCAACTACCCCGGTCACGATAGACAACCGCCGCGACATCGTTCTGGACGACCCCAAAGCCTGCCCGCTCTATTGCGGCAGAGTCATTGCCGGTGTCAATGCAAAAGCGGCTACGCCGGACTGGATGAAACGCCGTCTGGAGCGTAGCGGTATCCGCTCGATCTCGGCGCTCGTCGATATCACCAACTACGTGATGCTTGAATTCGGGCAACCGCTGCACGCTTTCGACAACACGAAACTGGAAGGTGCCATTCATGCGCGCTTCGCCAGCGCTGGCGAAAAGATCCTGCTGCTAAACGAGCAGACGCTCTCACTGCAGGATGACGTTCTCCTGATCGCCGACGACAAACGTCCGGTGGCAATGGCCGGGATCATGGGAGGCGAAGATAGCGGAATCACCCTCGAAACAACCGAAATGTTCCTCGAGGCGGCCTTCTTCGCGCCCAAAGCCATCGCCGGGCGCGCCCGCCGATACGGCTTTGGATCCGATGCATCGCACCGTTTCGAACGCGGAGTGGATTTCGGCGGCACCCACGTAGCCCTAGAACGCGCCTGCCAGCTAATTCTCGACATTTGCGGCGGTCAAGCCGGTCCACTGTGCGAGGCGCAGGCAACGCTTCCCGCACGGCCACCAGTCCGCCTGCGGCGCTCACGCGTGGCCAAGGTCCTCGGAGTGAGCTTTACGGCAGAGCAGATCGAAACCATCTTTTCCCGACTCGGACTATGCTTTGTCCGCAACGACGATGACTTTCTGGTTACACCGCCCACCTGCCGATTTGATATCGAGATCGAAGAAGACCTGATCGAAGAAATCGCACGCCTGCACGGCTACGATGCAATTCCGTCGCAGGCGCCCCGCGCCCGGTTGGCGATGCTCCCGCAAACCGAAGACGCGCGCCCCCTGTTCCGCGTGCGCCAGATTCTGGCCGACCGAGGTTTTCAGGAAGTCGTCAATTTTGCTTTCGTCGAGGACGCCTGGGAAAGCGACTTTGCGGCAAATACCACGCAAATCCGCCTGGCCAACCCTATCGCCAGCCAGATGAGCGTCATGCGCTCGACGCTGATCGGCGGCCTTGTCGCCAATGTCATCACCAACCTGAAGCGCAAGCAGAACCGTGTACGCCTGTTTGAAACGGGGCGGTGCTTCTACCGCGACGCGCAGGGCCTGCCCGTCAAGGGCTTCCGTCAGCCTTGGAAAATCGC
This sequence comes from Candidatus Accumulibacter sp. UBA704, assembly GCA_002304785.1. Classification (GTDB taxonomy): domain Bacteria; phylum Pseudomonadota; class Gammaproteobacteria; order Burkholderiales; family Rhodocyclaceae; genus Propionivibrio. The sequence continues at coordinate 8,359 of DBMG01000065.1, forward strand.
AGGTTTGGCCTACGGCGGCGCGCTTCCCGAGCAATGGGCAAGTCCAACCCGAGCGGTGGACTTCTACGACATCAAAGGCGAAGTTGAATCGCTGCTGGCCCCCGTCGTGGCACGGTATGAAAAAACGAGCCACCCTGCCCTGCATCCTGGCCGCAGCGCACGCGTACTCGTGAACGACCAGGAAGTCGGCATCCTGGGCGAACTGCACCCCCAATGGGTGCAAAAATACGATCTTCCGTTGGCTCCGGTTGTCTTCGAACTGGATCTCGATGCACTGACTCGCGCGCGCCTTCCGAAGTATGCCGAGGTCTCGAAGCAACCTGCCGCCTTCCGTGATCTGGCCATCGTCGTCGATCAAAAACTCGAACTCCAGGCGCTGATCGATGGTCTCCTGGCCAATCGTCCGGCCATCGTACAGGACATCCGGCTGTTCGATATTTTCACCGGAAAAGGCATTGAGCAAGGGAAAAAAAGTCTTGCTTTTCGTATAGTTATGCAAGATACTCAAAGGACTTTGCAAGACACGGAAGTCGATGCAGCGATCCAACAACTCATCACATATTTGCATCAGGCCTTCTCGGCTCAACTTCGTGTCTGACAGGAATAAGACATGACGCTCACAAAAGCAGAACTTGCGGATTTATTGTTTGAAAAAGTCGGTCTCAACAAGCGCGAAGCCAAAGACATGGTCGAGGCCTTCTTCGAAGAGATACGCAATGCCTTAGAACGTGGCGACGGAGTCAAGCTTTCAGGTTTCGGCAATTTTCAATTGCGTGACAAGCCCCAGCGCCCTGGACGTAACCCGAAAACCGGGGAAGAAATTCCGATCACCGCACGGCGCGTTGTCACCTTCCATGCCAGCCAGAAACTAAAGGGCGAAGTGGAGCTTTCCTACAATGGAACACAATCCTAAAGACACTCCGAAGGAGCCTTTGCCCCCTATCCCGGCCAAGCGCTATTTCACCATCGGAGAAGTCAGCGAGCTGTGCGGCGTAAAGCCCCACGTGCTTCGCTATTGGGAACAGGAATTCACGCAACTCAAACCGGTGAAGCGGCGCGGCAATCGCCGCTATTACCAACACCACGAAGTCCTTTTGGTTCGACGCATTCGCGAACTGCTCTATAGTCAGGGATTCACCATCAGCGGCGCTCGCAATCGCCTCGAAGAGGCAGGCGACGAACATCCGGCAGCAACCGAAATTGCGCCCGAATCCATCCGAACCGAGCTGTTAAATATCGCCGAAATACTCCGAATCCAAGCCTGAACAGCAATAATTACGATATAATAGAAAGCTGTCGGGGCGTAGCGCAGCCTGGTAGCGCACTTGCATGGGGTGCAAGGGGTCGCGAGTTCGAATCCCGCCGCCCCGACCAATTCAAATTGAATCAAAAGGCCAGTTCTTCGGAGCTGGCCTTTTGCTTTCTTGATCTGCCTTCAGATTTTGCACCTGTTCATTTCCACATGCTGCGCATACGCTCCGCAATGTCGATACGCTCGGTTCCCAAACCTGCTGCCTGGCTTTGCCATTCCTTCAGCCCGGGCACGCTCGGCTGCGGCCAGGAGCGTTCGTCGAAATGTTTGAGCAACCGGGTCGGAATGAAACGGGTTCGGCTAGCGTAGACATGCCGATCTCCACCACCCGCCGTGGCCGTGGTATAGAAACGTTGTGGTACCAGCAACTCGAGGTTGTCCTTGGCGCGGGTCATGGCCACGTAGAGTAGGCGGCGCTCTTCCTCAATCTCATCCGCGCTACCCGTGGCCAAATCGGAAGGCAGGCATCCGTCAACTACGTTAAGGATCGACACGGCACTCCACTCTTTACCCTTGGCCGAATGGATGGTCGAAAGGATCAGGTAGTCCTCGTCAACCAAGGGCATCCCGGCCTCGTCGCTGGTTGCGTCCGGCGGATCGAGCGTCAGTTCGGTGAGGAAACGTTCCTGATTGGGGTACGTCGCCGCGATGCGGGCGAGTTGCTGAATATCGGCCTGGCGCACCGTCGCATCGTCGAAAAAGCGATCCATCTGGGTCTCATACCAACTGGCAATATTCTCGAATGGAATCGGCCAGCGGCCCGATGCTCCAGGTCCTTCGAGCAAACCAACGAACTCCAGCCAGTCCGGCCTCGCGTATTCCGGCACCGGCTGTTCAGCAAGCAGCGCGCAACCCGGAGGGGCCGAAAGCAGGTTATCGAGAATTCGGCTGGCCGTCTTCGGCCCGATACCAGGCAGCAGCTGGATCGCGCGGAATCCGGACACGCGGTCGCGCGGATTCTGCACCCAGCGCAAAATGGCGAGCACATCCTTGATGTGCCGCGCTTCGAGGAACTTGAGGCCACCGAACTTCACGAACGGTATGTTGCGCCGGGTCAGTTCGATCTCCATGCGGACGCTATGCGACGCGGATCTGAAAAGCACAGCCTGAGCCTTGAGAGCGGTGCCGCGTTCCCGCCGCTCCAGAATCTGCTCGACCACGTAGGTGGCCTGGTCAACTTCATCACGTACGGCGACCAAGCGCGGTTTCTGAAGCGAGACGCGCTCGCTCCACAACTCCTTGCTGTAGCGTACCTTGGCCTCCGCGATGACCGCATTGGCCGCCGCCAGGATGGGCTGCGTCGAACGGTAATTGCGGTCAAGCGTGATGATCCGGGCAGGCGGATCAAAACGCGTTGGGTAATCAAGGATATTGCGCACGGTGGCGCCCCGAAAGCGATAGATCGACTGGGCATCGTCGCCGACAACAGTGAGTTCCTGTCCATCCGGCTTCATGGCCAATAGGATGGCGGCCTGCAGGTGGTTGGTGTCCTGGTATTCGTCGACCAGAACATGTGTGAAACGGCGGCCAATTGTTCTGGCCATTTCAGGTTCGCTGACCATCTGCCCCCAGTAGAGCAGCAGATCGTCGTAGTCCAGCACCTGCTGCGCCTGCTTGGCCTCAACGTAGGCGAGAAACAAGGACTTGAGCGGCACTTCCCATTCCCTGCACCATGGGAAGCTATTTTGCAGCACACCGGTCAGGTCGCCCCGGGAATTCACCACCGCCGAATAGATTGCCAGGCAGGTGCCCTTCAGCGGAAACCGCTTGCCCTGCTGCGAGAGCCCCTGTTCGTGGCGCACGAGGTTCATCAAGTCGGCGGAATCCTCCCGGTCGTGAATGGTAAAAGCGGGGTCGATGCCAATGGCTCCGGCGTATTCGCGCAGCAACCGTGCGCCAACGCTGTGGAAGGTGCCAGCCCACGTAAAACCGCCGCTGACCAGCCGGGCTTGGCGCGGCGACACCTGGCTGGCGATACGCTGTACGCGCTTGGTCATTTCGTCGGCAGCACGGCGCGAGAAGCTGAGCAACAACAGGCGTTCGGGATCGGCCCCATGCGCCAGCAAATGCGCCACACGATGCGCCAAGGCGGTAGTCTTGCCGGTCCCGGCTCCGGCGATGATCAGCAGCGGGCCGCAGGTCTCATTGCGCCCGATGCCGTGCGTCGCCGCTTCCCGCTGAGCGTCATTGAGGCGGGACAGATAGTCCGGGACAGCCACCACCGACGCGCTCAAGGCTGACACTGCACCCGCAAATGGCCGAGGGCAATGTTCGACGACGTAGCGAAACAGGGGCGATCAGAACAGACGGCCGGCACGCGTTCAGTCAGGGCAATTCGGGTTGGGCAATCGGACATGGTGGCTCCTTGGTTACTGTGATTATATCCAGCATCCTGCTACCCGCAAACGATACAGAGACGCCGCTCCCGGGATATCACCAGCCTGACTGAACGATCTTTTCCGCCCAGAAGAGCGCGGCGACGGTTTTGCCATCGGTAATTTCGCCGGTGCGAACGGCGGACACCGCCTCTTCCAGAGTCAATTCCAGGATATCGAGGAGTTCTCCGTGATCGAGATTCTGCTCGCCTTGCCGAACCAGGCCCCGCGCGAAAAAAATCTCCAGGCGCTCGTCGGAATAGCCAACGCACGGATGCATCACCCCGATATGCCGCCATTCCGTTGCGGTGAATCCGGTTTCCTCGAGCAGTTCACGTTTCGCTGTCGTTTCGATCACCTCACCCGGATCGATTTTCCCCGCGGGGAACTCGAGAAACACTTGCCCCAGCGGGTAGCGGAATTGCCGCTCGAAGATCATCTTGCCGCTGTCGAGCAACGGGATGACCACGACAGCGCCTTGATGCCTGACATACTCGCGCGTTGACTCGACCCCGTTCGCCAACCGCACTCGGTCAAGACGCACGTCGAGCAACTTCCCGCGATACATCTGCGCTCCCTCTATCAGGGTTTCGGTAAGGTGTGGATGGTCTTCCTGCTGTTTGGGTTTCACGTCGTCTATCCTTAAAAGCAACGCCCCGACGAGCGGGGCGTTGTCGTTTGAAAACCAGCGACTCCAGCCGCCTAGAACGCAATGGAATTCGTCAGGCTCGTAGCACAGAGCATCATCAAGCCGTTCGGGAATATGCCGATCAGAGCGACGGCGAGGCCGTTGGCGGACATGAGCAGCTTTACGTCCATTGAAGCCTTGATCGGCACAGCGTTGGCCGGAGCATCGAAATACATGACCTTGACCACGCGCAAATAGTAGTAGGCGCCAACCAGGGAAAAGAACACGGCAGCCAGGGCCAGCCACAGGTGTCCTGCAGCGACAACGGCCTGGAGCACCGAGAATTTGGCGAAGAAGCCGACAAAGAAGGGGATCCCAGCCATCGAGAACATCATCATCATCATGATTGCCGCATACCAGGAGTTGCGCTTGTTCAGGCCGGCAAAGTCGCTGATTTCATCGGATTCGAATCCCGCCCGGGAAAGAAGCAGAATCGTTCCGAACGCCCCCAAGCTGGTCAGCACATAGGTGACGACATAAAACATCGACGAACTGTAGGCGTTGAAGATGAACCTCACATCGCCATCGATGACCCCGGTTGCCATGCCAAGCAGCATGAACCCCATGTGCGAAATCGCCGAATAGGCCAGCATGCGCTTGATGTTAGTCTGAGCAATGGCGGCGAAGTTGCCGACGGCCATCGACAACACCGAAAGAATGATCAGCATCGCCTGCCAGTCGCGGGAGGCCACAATCAGGCCATTGACCAGAATGCGGATAACGATGGCGAACGCCGCAAGTTTCGGGGCACTGGCGATGAACAGCGTAACCGCCGTAGGAGCGCCATGATAGACGTCCGGAATCCACATGTGGAATGGCACGACCCCCAGCTTGAAGGCGATTCCGGCCATAAGAAACACCAGGCCGAAGGACAGGATGATGCCGTTCCCCTCCCCTCCAAACAGTCGGCCTGCCAAGGCGGCAATCTCGAGCGTTCCCGTTGCGCCATAGATCATCGACATGCCGTAGAGCAACAACCCAGACGCCAGGGCTCCGAGCACGAAATACTTCATCGAAGCTTCGGTTGCTGGAATCGAATCGCGATTCAATGCCACCATGGCATAAAGCGACAACGACAGGAGTTCGATCCCGATATAAACCGTCAGGAAATGGCTCGCCGAAATCATCACCATCATGCCGAGGGTTGCGAAAAGGCTCAGCACGTAAAACTCGCCCTTGGCCAGTTGCGGACGCTCGAGGACATACGCCCGCGAATAGAACAGGACCAAAATGACGCTTATGTAGACCATGAACTTCAACAGGTCCGCCATCAGATCGCTGACGAACATATTGCTGAAGGTATAGGAAACCTGCCCCGAACTCGTGGCTACCGTGACGACAGCAGATCCGAGCAGAGCAAGCTGGGTCAGCACATACGTTACGGTCCTTTTCCTGTCCTTGACGAAGAGGTCGACGATCAGGACAAGACAGGCCATGGCCAGCATGAAGATTTCTGCGCTGGCGATGCGCAAGTCAGGCACAACAAATTGCATTTCGGCAAGCGTCATAGCGAATACCAATTATTGGATCTTGCTTACGGAGATGTGACGCAACAGCTCATCGACCGAGCTGTGCATGACTTCTGTAAATGGCTGAGGATAAAGTCCCATGCCCAGTGCGCCCAGGGCAAGCAGGGCCAGTACCAGAAATTCACGTGAGGTGATGTCGGTCAACTCTTCTACATGGTGATTTCCGACCGCTCCGAAGACCACCCGCTTGTACATCCAGAGCGTATAGGCGGCCCCCAGAATCATCGTCGAAGCGGCTGCAAACGCCACCCAGAAATTAAACTTGACGGAGGCGAGGATCACCATGAACTCGCCGACGAATCCGGAAGTGGCCGGCAAGCCAGCGTTGGCCATGGCAAAAAGCATGAAGAACGCAGCGAACTTGGGCATGGTGTTCACGACCCCGCCATAGTCAACGATCATTCGCGAGTGCACACGGTCATACATCACCCCGATGCAATAGAACATCGCACCGGCGATGAATCCATGCGACACCATCTGCACCAGGGCGCCCTCCATGCCCAATGGACTGAAGATGAAGAAGCCGAGCGTCACAAAACCCATATGTGCAATGGACGAATAGGCAACGAGCTTTTTCATGTCCTCCTGCACCAGGGCAACGAATCCGATATACACCACCGCGATCAGCGACAGCGCCAGGATCAGCCAGGAAAACTCGTGCGAAGCGTCTGGAGCGATCGGCAGCGAGAAGCGCAGGAAGCCGTAGGCGCCGAGTTTGAGCGCGATGGCGGCAAGGACGATCGATCCTCCTGTCGGCGCCTCAACGTGAGCATCCGGCAACCAGGTATGAACCGGCCACATGGGAACCTTAACCGCAAACGCAGCCAGAAACGCCAGGAAGATCCATTTTTGCTGAACCATCGGAATCGGTATCTGGTGCCAGTCCTGAATGGCAAAACTCCCGCCGGAATAAAGGTAGAGGTAAATCAGTGCGATCAGGAAGAGCAGCGATCCCATCAGGGTAAACAGGAAGAACTTGAAAGCGGCATACACTCGCTTCGGGCCGCCCCATACACCGATAATGAGATACAGCGGAATCAACGAAGCTTCAAAGAATATATAGAACAGCATCCCGTCGAGCGACGCAAAGATCCCGTTGAGCAAACCGGACATGATCAGGAAACCGGCGTTGTACTGCGCCACCTTGCTTTCGATGACCTTCCAGCCAGCGAGCACGACGATGATGGTGATGAAACTGTTCAGGATCACGAAAAGCATCGAGATTCCGTCGACACCCAGGTGATAGTTGATATTGAAACGACGGATCCACGGCAGCAATTCAACGAATTGCATTGCCGGTGTGGTCGTATCGAACCCGGAATAGAGCGGCAACGTAACGAACAAGCCGACAATTGCGCCGATCAAAGCCAGCATGCGCGCCAGCGGTGAATTGCGATCCGTTCCGGTCAGCAGCACGACAAGGCCGGAGAAAATCGGCACCCAGATGGCTAGCGAGAGAAGCGGCAATCCTGACATAGTGGTCCCAGTCGTTATTCAGTTCAGGCGCGCAGGAGCCAGAAGGAGAGGAGCGCGCAAACACCAAAGATCATCGTAAAGGCATAGTGATAGATGTGGCCTGACTGGAACAGACGTACCAGCGTGGATATCAATCCCACCAACCGCACCGAACCGCCGACGATCAAGCCATCGATCAC
>DBMG01000094.1 GCA_002304785.1 Candidatus Accumulibacter sp. UBA704
ATGCCTTTCTTTTCTGGGTTTCCAGCCGTTTTAGCCGCTAGTTCAGCCATTTGAGCCTCCATTTAACTTGCTACTGTTGAAAATCTGTTTTGTCTTTGCTGCCGGGTGAATCCTTGCCCCGTTGCGTCTGAACCCCATAGTAGGCGTTCGCCGGGATCTGCTTCTCGCCCAGAAGAACTTTCTCGGTCCGAAATGTTGTTATCGTGCCCATCCTGACTCCTGCATCTTGGTTGCGGCCTGCTGCCAAGCCACATGTCTGCAGCCCCCGGGTCTTCGCAGGGATCGTGCCAGCGTATAAGTTTGGGTAATGCATTGAATATTGGCTAAAAAAGTCAGCCGTTTTGGGGTGATGTTCTGATTTCCGTGCGAATAGCCCAAAACGGCATTCGGAAAACCGAACGCTTGTTCTGCGACGAGAAAGCTGGAGCGGCAGATGCATTCCGTGTTGCTGTCTTGTGCCAGATGCGGACGCTGTCTCCTCGGAAATGAACCCGGAAGTCTTGCCGCGTCGAGAAGATTCGACGTGTCCGGGCAGTTTTCATTGCCGGACTGCTATGATCGCTGCTGAAACAGCATTTTCACGGTGCAGGACAGGAATGATTTCCGAGCGCAGACCATGAGCGAGCATGCAGACAAGGACAAGGTTGGCGAAGAACTGGCGGCGCAGCGCTTCCAGATGCTCGAGGATATCGCCAAGGAATTGGCGGGCGAGGTGGTATTTCCGACCTGTTTCGATACCGTTCTGCGCTTGCGCAAGGAATTGCAGGACCCGAACCTTACAATTTCCCACATTGCTCGCGTCGTCAGTGTCGAGCCGCTGATTGCTGCAAAACTGATCCGCTTGGCAAATTCGGCTGTTTATGCCGCGCACGGCAAACAGGTTGTTGACTTGCCGTCGGCAATCAGCCGGTTGGGGCTGAATATCGTGCGTGCCACCGCGCTGGCGATCGCCATGACGCAGATTCTTCACGCCAAGGAAATGGCTGCCTATTCGCAGGTGGCGCGCAGCCTGTGGGATCATTCCATCCGTAGCGCCGTGGGGGCGCGTCTTCTCGCGCACACCTACACCCGAATCAATCCGGAAGAAGCTCTGCTGGCCGGCCTGGTGCACGATCTCGGTGCCTTCTACATGCTGTATCGTGCCACCCAGTACCCGGAACTCCGGGAACGGCCCGATACCGTCAAGCATCTCATCATGCAGTGGCATGAAGGAATCGGTGTGACCCTGCTCGAGACACTCGGGTTGCCGGAGGAAATCGTGCAGGCGTCGGTCGATCACGATCATCCGCGTACGGTGCCGGACATTCCCAAAACGCTGGCCGATATCGTCTATATCAGCAATATCCTGGCCGGTGCGCATTACGAGTGGCTGTACCAGGATTTCGATCCGCAAGCCGTGGCGTTCACTTCGATCCACGAGAAATACGCAGGCGTGTTGCCGGAGCTCGAGGTTCTCGGGAGGGAAATGCGCTCGGTGTTGTCATAGGCAACGGACCAGCCGTAAGTTAAGGAGATAGTCATGCAGTCGTCCGCCGACACCAACGAGCATGCGCGGGAAGATATCGAAGCGTTGAAAGGCGCAGTCTTGATTGAGTTTGGTGCGTCCTGGTGTGAGCACTGCCGCGCAGCGCGGCCTCTGGTCGAGAAGGTCATGGCCAGGCATCCGGAAGTTCGATTTGTCTGGGTTGAAGATGGCAAGGGCAAGGCTCTCGGGCGTTCATTCCAGGTCAAACTCTGGCCAACCTTGATTTTTCTGAAAGATGGCCGGGAAATCGAACGCTTGGTGAGACCGGGCGACGCGGGTTCGATTGAAGGCGCCATTGTTCGGACCGTTGCAGGGTGATCTGTCCGCGTCCGGGCTGACAGCAAGCAAGGCCGCGCGCCTAGCACCCGCAGTCCTTTGCAGAAACGCGCTCCTCGAAATGTGTGCCAACCCCCAAACGATGCTACATGGCCTTGGGCGAGTTCAAGGGGAAGTGAGGGGGTAAACCAGTTGCCGGAAGGGCGAATCGATGGATTTGCTGGTGCTATTGATCAAATGTAGTACAAACAATCAATAAATATAAAAATTTCACAAAAAATGCTTGCTTTTGGTAAAAAGCTGTCCGACAATAGGCCAAAAAAAGCGCAGGTCACAGGAGGGTTCTCATGAAGAGTTTCGCCAACAGCACTCCGGTCCGGATCATTTCTGTTATTCAGAATTACATCGTATTGGCCTTGCTGGTCATCATCCCTTTGCTTGTCTTCGTTCAGGTCATCCTGCGGTACGTGCTTAACCTGCCGTTGATGGGCATCGAGGAAATTCTGCTCTTCCCGGCTATCTGGCTCTATTTTCTCGGTGGAAGCATGGCTTCCCAAGCGCGTAACCACATCGATTGCGGTGTGCTCGTGCTGTACATCAAGAAAGAGAAAAGTCTCGCGCTGTTCAGGTTGGTGCGCATGGTCCTCTCCGTGATTTTCGGCAGCTGGGCAACCTACTGGGCTTTTTGGTTCTTCTCTTATTCGCTCGGCAAGTGGAAGCAGAGTGACCTGCTCTATATCCCCATGTTTTTTGGTGAAAGCGCGATATTCATCGGCTGCGCCCTGATGGTGTTTTTCTCGATCATCGAGCTGATAGACCGGGTCAACGAATACCGCGCGGCGGCTTCCAAATACGAATAATCAGGGAGTAACTGATGGATATGTTAACCATTGTCGCGCTCGATGTTGTTTTGCTGGTATTCCTGCTGATGATGAGCGTGCCTCTTCCCTGGTGCTTCGCTGGAGCGCTCAGTTTCATGGCGCTGGTCGGTGGCGCGTCGATGAAGAGCATGATGCTGTGGGGCTTCAACCAGACCATTGGCTTGGTGCTTCTCGGGAGTCCGTTGTTCATTCTGGCCGGCATGCTGATCGGCGCCAGCGGCATTGCGCGATACCTGCTCGAATTCGTTGACATCTTCGTCGGCCGTATCAAGGGCGGAATCGGCGCGGTGGCCGTGTTGACCTGCGGGGTCATCGGTGCAATTTCAGGGTCTGGTTTTACTGGTGTCGCCGCTACCGGGCCGATCCTGATCCCGCGCATGGTCGAGCAGGGCTACCCGCGCGGGTATGCGACGGCGCTGGTGACTGTTTCGTCGATTCTCGGCCTGTTGATTCCGCCGAGCATCGTGATGATCTTCTACGGCTGGGTGACCGAAACGTCCATCCTGGCAGGGTTCCTGTCCACCGTCGGTCCGGGGATCATGGTCATCATTTCCTTTTGCACAATCAACTTTATCTGGGCGCGCAAGTTCGATCTGAAACTTGCCGAGAAGCTCCCTCGCGCCGAGCAGCGCGCCAAGAACGTGAAAGCCACGATCTGGGTCATCCCAGCGTTGTCCCTGCCTTTCATCATTCTGGGAGGTATCTATGGTGGCGTGTTTACGCCCACCGAGGCGGCGGCCGTAGGCGCCGTCGTAGCCCTGCCGATCGGGTTTTTCGTTTATAAGGAACTGACCGGAAAGAAACTGGTGACGTTGGGAATCGAGGCCGGGCAGTCTATCGGCTCGATCCTGACCATGATCTTCTTCACGCTCATGCTGAGTCAGACCTACGTCCTGCTCAAGGTTCCGGAGGCGCTGATCAACATCGTCATGGGGGTTACCAAGGATCCATTCCTGATCCTGATCATGGTCAACCTCCTTCTCTTCGTCGTCGGGATGATCGTCAACGACATCACCGGAATGATCCTCGTCGCGCCGCTATTGTTGCCCCTGATGAAGACCATTGGCGTGGATCCGATCCATTTCGCAGCCATCATGGGGGTTAACCTGGCCATGGGGGGCGTGACCCCGCCTTACGCCAGCATCCTGTATCTCGGCATGCGCGTCGGAAAGTGCGAGTTCAAGGACATCCTCGGGCCGACGATGATGTTCCTGATTTTCGGCTACATACCGGTCGTGTTCGTTACGACCTACTGGCCTGATCTGTCTTTGTGGTTGCCGCGTATGGCGGGGTTGGTTCAATAATCGGGGAATGCGGTTCAGGTTTCCTGTTTCGGGGCGGTTCATGTGTTCAAGGAGAATTCAATGAAGATGAGCAAATTGGGAATGGCACTTGCGGCAACACTGGTGATGGCAACAACAGCCGTTTGCGCGCAGACGACCTTCAAACTGGGCCATCCGCGGCCGCTCGGCACCCCGACGGATATCGACATGCAGGCATTCGCCGCGGAGATCGCCAAGGGCACCGGCAACAGGATCCAGATCAAGCTCTATCCGTCCAGTTCGCTCGGTAATTACACGGTAGTCCAGGAACGCGTCGGACTGGGAGATGTCGAGATGCAATTGGCCCCGGCCGGGACGAACGTGACCAAGGGGTTGGGCATCGTTACGGCGCCCTATATCGTGGAGTCCTTCGATCAGATCCCGGTGGTTTTTGCGCGCGGCGGCAAGCTGATGACCGCGGTCGAAAAGATGTTCGAGAAGGAAGGCATCAAGGTGCTCGGCCTGTATCCGAAGTACTTTGGCGGCATCGCCTTGTCGAAGATACCCGATGATCCCAAGGGGACGGGCAAGAAGGGCATGAAAGTCCGCGTTCCGGGCATCAAGTCCTTCGAGAAGACGGCCGAGGCGCTCGGTTTCCAGGCAACTCCCGTGGCGTTCTCCGAGGCTTTTACCGCTTGGCAGACCGGAATCGTCGACGGCGCTATGGGGTCCGGCGCCGAAGGTTACTGGTCGACTTTCAAGGATCTGACCAAGGTTTACTTGCCGCTTAACAGTCACCTCGAGATGTGGTTCCTGTATGTCAGCCTGGATGCTTACAAGAAACTCAGCGCGGCTGACAAGAAGGTCTTCGACGATGCAGGTCTGGCCATGGAAAAAGCACGCTTCGCCGTAGCGGCGAACGAGACGGCCGAGTACGAGAAGAATCTCGAGAAGAACGGCACCAAGGTGGTCCAGTTCTCGCCCGCCGAGCTGAAGGCAATTGCCGAAAAGGTGAAAGCAACGGTCTGGCCACAGATCAAGGGAGATTACGGCGTTGAGCTCTTCGACAGCGTCACCAAGAAATAAGCCATCCGGGCCGGGGGCGAAGGTTCCCGGCCGATTTTTTTGGCCATAACTGTCCGACAACTGAACAAATAGTCAGGGGGTTTTATGTCTTCCTCGCAAAAACGTACATGGGCTGTCATCGGTGGTGGCAACGGTGGCCAGTCGGCCGCCGGCCATCTGGGCATGCTTGGCTACCCCGTACGTATCTACGACATCTTTGAAGAATCAATCACCGCTATCAACAAGCAGGGCGGCATCAAGGTGGGCGGCGTGCTCGAAGGTTTCGGGCCGGTGGAATTCGCGACAGCCGATATGGGCAGGGCCGTGAACGGAGCCGACGTCGTCATGGTTATCGCACCGGCCACGGCTCATCGTGATATTGCCAAAGCCATGGCACCTCATCTCAGGAAAGGCCAGATCGTCTTTGTGCATCCGGGTGCGACGCTCGGTGCGCTGGAATTCAACCAGGTGTTTATGCAGCAAGGCGTCGAGCGCGGAGTTGTCACCCTTTGCGAGGCGCAGTCGCTGCTCTATGCCACACGCTTGGTTACCCATGGCGAGGTGTCCGTCAAGGGAGTCAAGAAGGCATTGGCCGTGGGGGTGCTTCCAGCCTGCCGAACGGCAGAGACCGTTGCCGTTCTCCGCGAAGCGTTTCCGGAAATCCACGCGGCCAGGAATGTGCTGGAAACCAGCCTGACCAACCTGAATGCCGTCATGCACCCGACGCCGTCGCTGCTCAACGCTTCCCTTATCGAGTCGAAATGGGACTGGAAGTACTACATGGATGGCATTACACCGACCATCGGCGCGTTGGTTGAACGTCTCGACAAGGAACGGGTCGGTCTTGGCAAGGCGGTCGGTCTTGATTTGCCGAGCGCGCTTGAGTTGTACAAGGATATGTATGACGTTTCGGCACCCACGCTCTCTGAAACCGTTCGCCTGAACAAGGCGTACTGGGAAATCGCGGGGCAGAAGCGCATAGATACGCGCTACATTTTGGAGGATATTCCCACCGGGCTGGTCCCGATGATTTCGATCGCCGAAAAATTCGGTGTTTCCTGTGGGATCATGAAAACGATCTGCGAACTCGGGAATCTGCTGCTTGACCGCGATTTGGTGTCGGGCGGACGTACTTTGGAGAACCTTGGGTTGGCAAATCTCTCCCCGCAGGAATTCCTCGGTTTTATCGAAAATGGCTAATAGACTTCCAATCCCTGACGGGAGTCCGCCATCAAACCGGAGGTTTACGGTTTGAAAAACTTTCCGTTTGCGTAAAAAAGTTTAAAGAAACCTTTTTGCACATCGTGCGTTATCCTTCCGTATGATGAAAACCGATTCTTGAGTTCTGAGAATCGAGAGTTGAGGCGCCCAACGAATGTCAGCACTGTGCCGACAGGTGGAGATTGGGCCCAATAGTCTTGGACGACATCGATGCGCGGGCGGAATGTAGCAAATGAGCGGCTATCCAATGGATGGCCCCTGAGTGGGCCAAAATCGGGTGGGCGACGGCTGTGAACGCGCTGTTCGCAAAGGCAGGCAAATGCCAACGTCGGATTTTCGTAAACGGGCTCGATCTCCGGGATTCCGGCGTTCGCCGGAACGTCGAATTTGCAATCAATCAACGCATTTCTAACGAAGGGAGGCTCTTCTCCCTTCCGTACCCTTTTCATTTTTCGTTAGCGGAAATTTCCCACCGTTTCTACTGGCGCCTGTGCGTTGCCTTCACAACATGGGCTTGCCATGTATTGAACGGGCCGAGGGCATTGCGCCTGTGTTCGTGAGCGGCGCTCGCCGCATGTTTCGCGCTACGGATACCGATTTCTCTTTTAAATCAACCTGGAGCTTAGTGATGACCAAGAAGATACTTTTCCAAGACACCAGTTTCCGGGATGGATTCCAGTCCATCTTTGGAGCGCGGGTGCTGACCAAGGATTTCATTCCCGCGGTGGAAGCGGCGGTGGCGGCCGGCATCACCCATTTCGAGGCCGGGGGCGGCGCGCGCTTCCAGTCGCCATTCCTGTACTGCGGCGAATCGGCCTTCGACATGATGGACGCCTTCCGAGCGGCCGTCGGTCCCGACATCCGCCTGCAGACGCTGGCCCGCGGCATCAACGTCGTCGCCCTGGAACAGCAGCCGGCCGACATGATCGACCTGCACGCCCGCATGTTCAAGAAGCACGGCATGACGCGCATCCGCAATTTCGACGCCCTGAACGACGTCAACAACCTGATCTACTCCGGGCATTGCATCGCCAACGCCGGTCTCGAACACGAAGTCGTAGTGACCATGATGGAACTGCCGCGCGTCTGCGTCGGCGCGCACGATGCGGAGTTCTACACCAAGACCCTGCGCCAGATCCTCGACTCCGGCGTGCCGTTCACTAGCGTCTGCTTCAAGGATGCCTCGGGTACCGCCAACCCGCGCAAGGTGCACGAGACCTTCAAGCAGGCGCGCAAACTGCTCGGTGACAAAATCGAACTGCGCATGCACACCCACGAAACCTGCGGCACCGGGATCGCCCAATACATCGCCGCCATCGAAGCCGGCTGCGACGGCGTCTGCGTGGGGCGCGCTCCCTTGAGCGGTGGCACTGCCCAGCCCGACCTGTTCTCCCTGTGGCACGTGCTCAAGGGCACCGACTACGACCTCGACATCGATATCGACAAGATCATCGAAGCCAACAACGTCACCAAGGAATGCCTGAAGGACTACGAATTCCCGCCCGAAGCGCTGGGCATCGAGACCGAAGTGATCTTCAGCCCGATGCCGGGCGGCGCGCTGACTGCCAACACCCTGATGATGCGCGAGAACAAGACCTTCCACCGCTACCCAGAAGTGATCACCGCCATGGCTGAATGCGTGGCGCGTGGCGGCTTCGGCACCTCGGTTACCCCGGTCTCCCAGTTCTACTTCCAGCAAGCCTACGCCAACGTGATGCTGGGGCCGTGGAAGAAGATCACCGAAGGCTACGGAAACATGGTGCTAGGCTATTTTGGCAAGACCCCGGTGGAACCCGACCCCGAGATCGTTCGGATTGCCTCCGAACAGATGAAGAAGCCGGTATTCACCGGCGACCCCATCGCGCATCTCGAGCCGGGTATTCCCAAGGCGAAGAAGATTCTCGAAGAGAACGGTCTGCCGGTGACCGAGGAGAATATCTTCATCATCGGCGCCTTGGCCACCAAAGGCGGCAACAAGGGGCTGGAGTTCCTCAAGGGCAATTTCAAGGTTTCCGTGCCGAAGAAGAAACCGGCCGCCGCGCCGGCCCCGGCTCCCGCACCGGCCCCCGCTCCTGCACCTACCGCCGCCGCGTCGTTCCGGCCGACCGGCACACCGGTGACCACCTACAACATGAAAGCAGGCGGCAGGGTGTATTCCCTGACCGTCGAGGAGTGCGTGTAGCTCGGTAACCCCGATCAACTCCGCTCGGACAGCATGCGGCGATACCGGAAACGGGATCGCCGCTTGTTCATTATCTGGGGTCTTGATATTCCTGTTTTAGTCTGCGAAGAACCTCCGGCCTGTCGTCTATGCCGGACGTAAGGTTCGCAGACCCTTGCACCGGTTGATATGCGAGTTCTTCTGGGCCAGAATGTACGACATTTGGTACTGTGAGTGCATCACATGATAAAGCCGGCGCGGCGCAAGAATCTGTACGAGGAAATCAGCAACCAGATCCTGGATATGATTTCCGGTGGCACGTGGAAGGAAGGAGAGCGTATTCCCGGAGAGATCGAACTCTCCGAATTGTTCGAGGTCAGCCGGAATTCCATTCGGGAGTCGATCAAGGCGCTCGCCCTGATCGGGATACTGCGGGCCAAAAGTGGAAGCGGCACGTATGTCGCCGAAAACGCCGTTGCCCGGATCGGCCATTTTCACCAGTCCGGGCAGCCTGAAGAGGCCATGTCCTTGGCGGAAATCATGCAGGCCAGGCTCGTCATGGAACCTGGGGTCGTCAAGATAGCTACTGAGTGTGCGACCGCTGAGGATCTTGCCGTTTTGCAGGGGGTACTTGATGCCTGTTTTCGCGCGCTCCGCGAAAAGAACTATGACTTCGAGCTTGGATTCTCCTTTCACTACAATCTCTTCAAGATTGCGGGAAACAGGATTCTCATCGGCGTTGTCGATCAGTTGAAGGACAAACTGGTCAGTGTGCGACGCGATATTTTTTTCAAGCACATTGACGAGAAAGTAATGGTGGAGGAACTGAATGACCACCAGCAGATACTCTCACTGATGAAAGCCGGCGACGGCGAAGAAGCAGCGAATGTGATGGCGAGGCACATTGCCGCGTCCATGCAGAGGCTCAAAAACAGTGAAGGCAAGGCAAGAGGCCGCGCCAATGCCTGACGTTACGAATTGTCGCCTGCCCCAATCTTATTGATTACGGCCCGTGTGACCTCGACTGATCCGTGGGGGCCACCAAATTCGAAGGGGCGGATCTGGCAGTCGGCGAAGACGGTCTCAATCGCCTTTTCCATCAGTGCGGCACCGTCGGTCAGGCGGGTGTTGCCGCTTCTTTCGCCCAGCCACTGCAGCATCATGGCCGCCGACAGGATCATCGCGGTCGGGTTGGCTCGGCCCTGTCCCATGATGTCGGGAGCCGTGCCGTGCGCCGGCTGGAATAACCCGTGCCGGTCTCCGATGTCACCGGAAGGCGCCATGCCCATGCCGCCGGCCAGTCCGGCCATGAGGTCGGACAGGATGTCGCCGAACATGTTTTCCGTCACCATCACATCGTAGGTCCACGGTTTCATCAGCAGGTTGAGCGCCATGGCATCGACGTATGCGCTGTCTGCGCTCACGGTCGGATGCCTGCACGCCGTCGCCTCGAAAATCCGGCGCCAGAACGCCATCGACGTAAATACGTTGGCCTTGTCGATGTTGGTCACGCGCGCGGGGCGGCGCCTGGTCGCCGCACGGCGCTCGGCGAGGCGGAAAGCGTAGTCGCAGACGCGTTCCGTGCCTTGGCGGCTGATCTTCATCGTGTCCAGTACCTCGGTCTCGTGACCCGGAGCGCCATGGATTTCGGCGCGACCGCGGGCATGGAACAGCCCTTCCGTGTTCTCGCGGACCAGAACGATATCGATTCCGGAAGCCCTGGGGTCGTTCAAGGGAATTGGCAATCCGGGAAATGTGCGGATCGGCCGAACGCCGGCATACAGATCGAAATGGAACCGGAGATCGAGTTGGGGAATGATTTCTGTCCCATCCTTGCCTCGCACATGCGGCAGGCCCATGGCTCCGAACAGGATGGCGTCGGCCTTTTCACAGGCGGCAAGCGTCGAATCGGGAAGCGCGGATCCAGTATCCAGATAGTGCTGTGCGCCGGCCCTCTGGTAATCGAGGTGGAACCGGACGCCAATGCATGACTCGACGGCGCGCAGGACGCTCTCGGCACAGGCCATCACCTCCGGGCCGATGCCGTCACCTGGAAGAACGGCGATATCAAAGTCGGGTTTTATGGGCATGGTTTTCATCCATAAGTCGTGTGTCAATACGGACTCATGAGGCCGTGGCCCTTCAGCGCATTGACATAGGAGATGATGGGCTCGAAATGCGCTTCGAGCCTCGCGCGGGCCAGCGCGGGGTTGCCTTCTCGGATGGCCTCCAAGAGCCGGGCATGCTCACCGGTCGAGCGAGCCGGCGGGGGCATCAACGAAAGCATCGTCAGACGCGCGCGCAGGGCGCGTCCCCAGAAGTTCTGGTGCACCTCGTTCAGGATGCGATTCCCCGACAGGGCGACGAGGTGGTAATGGAAGGCTTCGTCGGCACGTGTCCATGTCTCGACATCGCCCGCCGCGTGCGCTATCGCCATTTCGTGGTTGGCTTGCTCCAGGGGCTCGAATTCGTCGCGGGCCGGGTGCTTGGCGGCGGAGAGTTCGACGGCCAGGGATTCGAGACGGGCGAAGACCTGGTAGGTCTCCCGCACTTCCCGTGGTGACATTGGAAGAACCAGGATGCCGTGACGCGGAACGATCTTGATCAGGCCGTCGCTTTGCAGGCGCGACAAGGCTTGGCGAATGGGAGTCCGGCTTGCACCGAGGTCTTCGGCGATTTCCTGTTCGAGCGCATGATGACCGTCACCCCACTGCCGGTACAGAATACGGCTGCGGATCTCCTCATAGACGCGATCAGCTAGCGTCGCGCTTTCCTGGCGTTGTGGCATGCTGCGCATTCAATGGAATTTCCAGTGAGCCGGCGGATGCCCAGCGATCTCCTGGCGGAAGCACGCGATGCTGTCGCCCAGCAGGCAACCCAGGTAAATCGTGCACAGATCTCGCCCACCGAAGGCCAGGCTCGAGATATTCCTGAGCCGCTTGCTGCGGACGCGATCGAGATGCGGGCGTCCCAGCTGATTAGCCAGGAATGCCGCTTCGGTCCACGCGAGATGGTCCGCATCCGCGTCTTCAAGCATCAGTTGCTGACGCCCTCCAGGCAGAACGCGAATGACGCGGTTACTGATGATGCTGGTGATCCACACGCCCCCGTCGGCGTCGAAGGTCAGTCCGTCCGGATAGGTTCCCTTGCCGAATTCGGTGACGACCTCGCGGTTGGTGAGGCCGCCATCGCTGTTGAGACGGAAGCGCACGAGGCGGCGGCTGAACGTCTCGTTGACGTAGAGCCAGTTCCCGTCCGGGTGGATGGCTGCTTCGTTGGTATAGCCGAGTCCGTCGGCGACGATGCGTGCGCCTTTGCTGTCGGCCAGGACGATGAAACCGTCGGCGATGTCAGGCCGATAGGCTTCGGCACGCGGAACATGCCGCGTGCTGACGGTAATCCACGTGCGTTGTGCGTGATCCGTAAATACGAAGTTGCTGGGTGGCAGTTCGATACCGTCGACGTGATCGAGGAAAACACTGACGCAACCGTCGCGCGTGAGGCGGAAG
Source organism: Candidatus Accumulibacter sp. UBA704 (assembly GCA_002304785.1). GTDB lineage: Bacteria > Pseudomonadota > Gammaproteobacteria > Burkholderiales > Rhodocyclaceae > Propionivibrio. Next base: position 11,901 of record DBMG01000094.1, read on the forward strand.
ACGCCGCCTTTTTCTTCCCCAAGATCGGCGACAAGAAAGGAACCGTCGGGTTCGAGGGCGATGCCGTTGGGACGGAGGCAGCGCCCGTCGGGAGCCGTTCCCGTGTAGAGCCGTTGTTCGCCGGTCGGCAGAATGTGCGCGACGCCTCCGCGCCAGTCGGCGGCATAGATGTCGCCGCGCGCTGTGCACAGCACGCATTCGGGTCGGTTCAGTCCCTTCCCGACGAAGTCGATGGCGTCAAGATTCATTGGCCAGATCAACCGATGCGCTGTTGGAGGGAAGAGGCGAGGGTTTTGAG